>VGEB01000004.1 GCA_016869435.1 Alphaproteobacteria bacterium
GCCGCGGGACGATCCGAGACATTTGGCGAAATCGCCGCATCCGAGCGCTCGGCTCTCAGTTCGGAACCGTCGGCGGCATGAGGCGCGGCCGGGCTGAAGTCGAGGGCGGCTATTCCCATTTGCTCGGTCATGGCGAAGGATCGGTTGTAAGCAAGATTCTCAACCGTCACGCCGATTGCTTGAAATTGGATTAACGCTGGCGGTCGCCGGCGCCGCATTGACGCCAGTCAATTTTTCCCATTACCGGCGAGGGGCGCCGAAGGCGTCAAATTGTTACTCGATCCGCATTCTTCGCAGGCGACGGCTCATATTTCTTGAAACTGACGTTCAAGAGTCGTTCGGCCTTTTTGAACGACTGGGTCTCCTTGTCATTCAGATCAGGTTCGACCATGGCGCCGTCTTGCCCGGTGAACAGCCGGTTGGAAATATGAAATCCCAATGCGCGATAGACCTCGAACTGTTCCTCAGTGAAAAACTGGTTCAGCGTCGTTTCGTGCGGGAAGTCAGGATTGCGTTTTTTGTAATCGGTCACATAGTCGTTTTCGTCGCCCGTCAACGACGCTTTCAGATAGATCAACACGCCAAATTCCGATTGCGCAGGCGCTTCGCCGGGATATTCGATGATCCCGATCGCCGCATGCGGGCCGGGACTCTTTGTTCGCCCCTGTTCCGCGGCGATTTCGGCGCTGGTTTCTTTGGTGTGACGCTTGATCTCGGCCCAGGGCAGGCGGATGCGAACGCCAAGGTCGATGCGGGCGAGACGCTGAAGCTGTACCAGCGAAGGAAAGTCCATGCCCCCGTCGGCTTCGCCGTCGACGACGACGATGACCGCGGCGCGCCGGCGAAGCAATTCATAGACGCCGAGATTGTCGATATGGCCGCCGTCGCTCAGGAAGACATATTTGAAGGTTTCCCGGGTGGTAAAGAAGGCCTCCGCGAGGAAATAGCGCGGCCGGGGCCAATTTCGACCTTTACCGAAATTGCTTAGCTCTTGCGGGTTCGGAAACCATCGCCCGAGGCGCACGTTCAGAAGCGCCAGCGTAAAGGCGAGCGGACGCAGCGACGCGATCCCCATATTGGGCGCCGCCGCCGCCCCCGAAATCGCCATGGCGGTGCCGATGTCTCCGGACCACAAGTGCTTCACAGCGGTCGTTTCGACATAGCCGGTGACCTCGCTGCCGACGAAATTGCGGCTCAGCAGGAAGAAATCGCCATTGCGGCCGCGGCGATTGGCCCTTGGCGATCCCGGCACGTTGAGAGTCGTGTTGATGAGGTGATAAGGCGTATAGACAGGAGAAATATCGCTCAGCGGGAAATCATTGGCGGCGATATTCTTGTTCTCGTTTATGTCGTCCCATTTTTTCGTAGGATCAACGAGAAAGGCGTCGACCAGCCGATCCCGGTAGTATTGATGCAACGAGTTCGTGTTGACGTCGATAAAACGCCAAACCAACAAAAAAATTGGGAGCGCCGTTCCAAGATAGACAATCACTGAGGGCGTGATATGCGCGCCCCACGAGCCCGCGACGATCTTGTCCCCAGTGGCCCATTGAGCAACGCCGAAAAGCGACCGGAAAAATTTGGGAGCGTGCGCGTAATTCCAGTGTTCGGCTGACGACGAAATTCCCCAATATGAAAGAAAAATATAAACCACCCACAGACCGAGAGGAATGAAAAGCGCCACAACATAAATCACGAGCTTGCTCGCGAATTTGACCGCCTTTTGGACCAAATTGTCCTTTTTCTTGTCGACCGCCGACTTTGCAATAAGACTCATAAAGGGGACGACGATCGGGCTCGCGATCGCCGCAATGGTGGAATAGTATTTCGAAATATTAAGAATACCGTCGGCGACAGCGCCGCTCGCGCCGCCCTCGAATTGCGCAAGGATAAACATCGGCTGCATTTCGACGACAAGCGCCACCAGGATAAGAGTGACGATGGCGCCGAATACTGGGGCGATCTGCCTGCGGATCTCTCTCGGCGGCCCATGCGCCGCCAAGGCGTAAATGATCAGCAAGCCCGCGATGAACAAGGTCCAGGCGGTCGTGATCGGAAACGGGTTGTCGCCCAGGAGCCTGGCCAAACCGCCGCCAAGAAAGCCTCTCGAATCAAGATCGCTATAGGTCGGGATAAAGAAGATGGTGAGCGCCGCCAGCGAAAGCAGGATCGGAAGGGCGATGAGCGCGCCGGAGAGCAGCCCTCGAAAATAAATCGCCGCGAAAACAGGAACCGACTTCAGCCCTTTTGGCACGAGATAGCGCGAATTATCCCGAATATGCCTGGTGTGACGCGTTTCGCCGTCGTAGCTGTTCGCCGGATCGAAGGGAAACTTGCCGCCGTCTTTCGACATGGCGAGCGTCATCGCCGAGCCGATATAACCGCCGCCCGATACGGTCGAAAGATAATCAAAACGATTGATTAATCGGGCGCTGGCGAGCCCCTGCAGCGCGCCCATGCAGAAGGCGGCGCATCTGACGCCGCCGCCGGAAAGCGCCAGACCGACGATTTCGTGGTCGGTCGTCGGCCTAAAATCCTCGGTCGGAATTTCAGGTCGTTCCAATTTCCGCCGACGATGGTTGATATCTTCAATCTCTCTTGCAAAAACGTCCGAAAAATCTTTTGTGCCATTCGCGGTCATGCTCGTCCCCAAAAATCAGCCCTAACACTGCATTTCTTCGCAATTGTCGGCGGCTGTCCGCTTCGCAGCCGCGACCGCCGTCGCTAAATTTTAGTTCAGATCGCCGCGACTGGACAAGGCGGCGGCAAAAGAGTTCGGAAGATTTGAGGCGGCATTTCGAGCACTGAGAGGCTTCTTCCATCGTCGCCGCTTGCGCGCGCCCCGCCAGTGATCGTTTACAATTTGATAACGGGAAGCTGCTCCCCTCGTTTGCCGTTCGATTTTCGTCGCGCGAGCGAGGAGCAACGCAATGGACGAGGCAGGCGCGCCAAACGAAACGTCCGCCGAACCTGAAATCCGAGCGCAGGAGCAGAAGACTGCGCCAGCCAGCCTGGAGGCGGCGGTGGCCGTCTCCGCGTGCGAGCCTGCGACATTGGTCTCCGCCTGCGAGACCTCGGACGCTCCGGGAAAGCTCGAGATCAGGATCAATCTCGGATTTGACGACCAGTCGCTGCAAGGCTTCTTGTCGTCGCTCAAGAGCGGTCAGCGTCTACAGCCTCAAATCTCGGAATACATCAGCCTGACGGCGCCCGCTAAGGATGGAGTTTTCGTTGCCGCGCCGCGGCAAGCCGAGGACGATCGCAGCATTCGAATTTCTCCAATCGCTCTAATTTTGATCTTCGCGCTCGGATTCGGTTTGAAGCTGCATTTCCACGACATTCATTTTCCAGTCTTTCCCGACAAGGCCACATCTTCGCTCAAGGCGTTGGTCGACAGGATCACAATGTCCGAGTCACAGGGAAATCCCGACGCTCGAAACAAATTCTCTTCTGCCACTGGACTGGGACAGTTCATCAACGCCACATGGATGGAGCTGATCAGGAAACACCGTCCCGATCTCGCCGGCGCCAGAAGCGACAAGGAGATACTCGACCTGCGCAAGGATCCGGATCTCTCTCGAGAAATGACGGCGCGTTATGTCGAGCAAAACTCGTCAATCCTGATGAAAAAGGGTCTGCCGGTCACGCCCGGATCGCTCTATCTGGCGCATTTCGCCGGACCCGGCGGCGCGGCGGCGATCCTGTCCGCGCCGGAAGAAGTGGACGCCGCGACGGTGATCGCCAGCGTCGACGGGCAGCCGACAAGAGCCCGCGAAAAAATCGTCAACGGAAATCCCTTCTTGAAGGGCTTCTCCGTGAAAGACCTCAAGAACTGGGCGAATCTCAAGATGCAGGGGATCAGCCTGGAGCTTGCCGCGCCGGCGCAGGAGAATTAGGGGACGATCGATGGGTCCCGCGCGGATCGCGTTAGCCTCACCGCGACGCGCCGCCGCTCTTGATTTCGGCGCCGCTCTGCTTAATTCGCCATTGCGGACGCTTTTACGAGGACTTAGCTATGGCTGACGAAGAACACCCCACAGTGCAAAAGAACAAATATCTGTTCGCCGGCGTCGGCGCCGTTCTTGGCGGCCTGACGGGCGTCGCGATCGGCGGTCCGCTCATCGCCGTCGTCGGCGCCGGACTCGGCGGCCTCCTCGGCTACAACATGCTGAAGCGGCTGTGACGCGTCAGGCGTCAGGCTGAGCCAGAAAAAGCATCACCAGCGCCGCGCAGCCGATGAAGCGGAACGCGGCCTGCTGCAGATCTGGCCCGACCCGCCACATCTGGAACCATTCTCCGCCGACGGCCATGAAGCCGAACAGATAAAGGCCGACGGCGAGAGCGATGCCCGCGATAGCGACATTTTTCGCCGCGTTGAAGCGCGTCCCTTCAGCCCTGCGCGCCAACGCCAGTCGCCACGCCCCCGCCAGAATGACCGCGGCGGCGGCGAACTCGACCGCGATAATGACGGCGTAAAGCATGCGATGCAGCGTGGCGCTGGTGACGGCGCGCCACTCCAGCGGGCTGCCGGTCGGCACCTGATCCATCGACATCACATGGCTGACGACCTGATAATTGGTGTCATAGTCCGTCACATTATTGATCGCGACGAGCAGAATCAGAGCGCCGAGCGCTGCGGTCAGCAAAATTTTCGAAAATCTGATCAGCACGTCGAGCCGCTCCCTGGCGCAGCCTAGCGCGACCTGACCGATTGATCTTGGAGCGCGAGGGCTTACAACACAGTTTGGTCTCCCTTCGGACGCGTGTCCATGATCGATCTTCACTACTGGCCGACGCCCAACGGCCACAAGATTACGATTTTTCTCGAAGAAACCGGGATCGCCTATCGGATCGCGCCGGTCGACATCGGCAAGGGGGACCAGTTCAAACCTGAGTTTCTCGCGATTTCCCCCAACAACCGCATGCCCGCCATCGTCGATCGCGCGCCGGCGGATGGGGGCGCTCCCGTTGCGCTGTTCGAATCAGGCGCGATACTGGTCTACCTCGCTGAGAAAACCGGAAGGCTTCTCCCCTCGGACCTGCACGGCCGCGCGCGAACGCTGCAGTGGCTGTTTTGGCAGGTGGGCGGACTCGGCCCTATGGCCGGCCAGAACCACCATTTCGCCAAATACGCGCGAGCGAAAATTCCTTACGCGATCGAGCGCTACCGGAACGAGACCGGTCGGCTCTACGGCGTCATGGACGGCCAGCTCGCCAAGACCCCTTTTCTCGCCGGCGACTATTCCATCGCCGACATCGCCTGCTATCCATGGATCGTCCCGCACGAAGATCAGGGCCAGGATTTGCATGACTTCCCGCATCTCAAGCGCTGGTTCGAGGCGATTGGGTCACGGCCCGCTGTGATCCGCGCCTATGCGGCGGGCGCGCCATATCAACGGCGGCGCCTCGACTTTACGGCGCTGGAGCGCGAAATTCTTTTTGGCGAAACGGCCGAGCGCAACGGCGCAAAATAGGCTATGGCTGCGCGGCGTTTTTCAAACAAGGATAAGCCGCATTCCATGTCGAACGACCGCCAGATCGCCGCGCAAGAGACCGCCAAGGCGCTGATAGAAGTGCAAGCGGTGCTCGTGAATGTCGATAAGCCTTTCATCACGACCGCCGGCTGGGCGTCGCCGGTTTATATCGACATGCGCAAGATCATCGCCTTCCCGCGGCTGCGGCGCCGCCTCGTCCATTTCGCGACTCGGACGATCGAGCGCGACATCGGTTATGAATCGCTCGACGTCGTCGCGGGCGGCGAAACGGCGGGGATTCCTTTCGCCGCGTGGATCGCCGACAGCCTTATGCTGCCGATGCAATATGTGCGCAAGAAGCCGAAGGGCTTCGGCCGCAACGCCCGTATCGAAGGCGATGTGATGGAGGGCGGCCGCGCCCTGCTCGTTGAGGACCTTGCGACGGACGGCGGCTCGAAGAAGGATTTCGTCCAGGCGCTGCGCGACGCGGGACAGCGCTGCGACCACGTCTTCGTGTTCTTCTTCTACGATATTTTCGCCGGCGCCCGCGAGGAGCTGGCGGCGCTCGGCATAAGCCTGCACGCGCTCGCGACCTGGCGCGACGTTCTCGATGTCGCTCGCGCCCACAAATATTTTCCTGACGAAGCGTTGAACGAGGTCGAAGCCTTCATTGCCGATCCCGTCGCCTGGTCGGCGGCGCATGGCGGCCTCGCCAAGGCGAAAGGATAAGCGCGACGGGGCGCATTTTAGCTGCAGCTGATGAATTCACGATAAAGCCAGCCCAGCCGCTTGCCGCCAGGGCTTGCCACATAGGCCCAGGGCTTTCCGTGTTCATCTTCGCCGTAACGTTGCACCACAATTGACTTGCCATCCTCGATCGCGCCGATCACCGTCCTGTTCTGATCGCGGATGGCGATTGAATCGCCCATGACATCCGTCGCGACGCATCGATCGCCGGCGAGTTCCGTCGCGCCCCAGGCGGTGGCGGCCACGAGCGCGGCAAGGGTCAAACCGGCGAAAGGCGCGAGTTTCTCTGACATCTGAGGACTCCCGATTGAGCTGGAAAGACCTATAGTCGAGGTTTGGCGACGCCGAATTGCGCGAGCGCACATGGAGTCGACATGCGCAGACTGATGTTTTTGATTATCGGGGCGTTGTTCGCGCCACAAGCGCGCGCCGACGATCCGCCGCCGGGCTTTACGCGCCTTGCCGACGTGGTGCCCGACGTCCTCCAGGATATGCGCTATGCCGGCCCGAACAATTTCACCGGCTCCCCCGTGCCCGGCTATAACGCCCCGCAATGCTGGCTGCGCACCGAGGCCGCGAAAGCGCTGGCGGCGGCGCAGAAGGACGCGCGCGCGCAAGGCGTATCTCTTGTCGTCTATGATTGCTATCGCCCGCTGCGCGCCGTCTCGGCCTTCGTCGACTGGTCGCGCAATGCGGACCAGCGGACAAAATCGGAGCATTATCCGCATCTCGACAAAGGCGCGCTCTTTCCCGAGGGTTATATCGCCGAACATTCCACCCATTCGACCGGACTTGCCGTCGATCTCGGCGTCAAAGGATGGAACTTCGGCACGCCTTTCGATTTTTTCGACCCTCGCTCATGGACGAAGACCAAGACCTCGACGAGGGCGCGCGAACATCGCGACACGCTGGTCGCGCTGATGCGCCGCCACGGCTTTGAAAATTATCCGCGCGAATGGTGGCATTTCACCTACAAGGGCGCCGACGGCGCGCCGAGTTATGATGCCGAGATCAAGTGAGTCGGTCCGCGCCGCTCGATTGAACTGAACCCACATGCGTCCGTCATTGCTCGACCCGCTTTTCGGTCGCGTCGCCGCGCTGCCCGGCGTCGGTCCGAAAACCGCAAAACTGTTCGATCGGCTGCTCGCCCGACCGGGCGCCGAAGCGCGCCTCGTCGATCTGCTTTTTTATCTTCCGTCCAATGTCATTGACCGCAGCGCGCGGCCTACGATCGCCGCCGCGCCGCTGGACACGATGGTCGTCTTGAAGGCGCGCGTCACTGAGCATCGCCGGCCTCAAGGCCGCTACTCGAAATCGCCCTATCGCGTGCTCGTCGAGGACGACACCGGCGACGTCGAACTCGTTTTCTTTCTCGCCAATCCCGACTGGATCGAGCGAAGCCTGCCGCTCGGCGCGACGCGCTGGATATCGGGACGCATCGAGCTTTATGACGGCCGACGTCAGATCGTGCATCCTGACCGGGTTCTCGACGAAGCCGGAATTGCGAAACTTCCCGCCTTCGAGGCGGTCTATGGGCTGACCGAAGGCCTGCAGGCGCGCTATGTCCTGCGCGCGAGCGAAGAGGCGCTGGCGCGGCTGCCGAACCTTCCCGAATGGCAGGATGGGAGCGTTCTTTCCACCAACAAGCTTCCCGTCTTTGCCGAGGCGCTACGCGCCGCGCACCGGCCCAGCGGCGCCGATGCGCTCTCGCCGCAGCATCCGGCCCGTCAGCGCCTTGCGCTCGATGAGTTGCTCGCCAGCCAGCTCGCCTTGCGGCTCATACGCGCCAGGATGCGACGACCTTCGGGCCGCGCGCATAAAGGCGACGGCCGCTACGCCAGCGCGATCGAATCTGCTCTGCCCTTTCGCCTGACCCGCGCCCAGCAGCGCACGCTCGACGAAATTCGCGTCGACCTCGCGTCGGAGAAGCGCATGCTGCGGCTTGTGCAAGGCGACGTAGGCTCCGGCAAGACGATCGTCGCGGCGCTGGCCATGGCCAGCGTTGCGGAGACCGGCCGTCAATGCGCGCTGATGGCTCCGACCGAAATCCTGGCGCGGCAGCATTATGAGCGGCTTGCGCCATTGCTCGAACCCGCTGGATTGCGCGTGGCGCTCCTTACCGGTCGCGCCAAGGCGAGCGAACGCGCGGCGCTGCACGGCGACATCGGCGCGGGCGAAGTCGACGTCGTGATCGGCACGCACGCTTTGGTGCAAAGCGATCTTGCTTTTTGCGACCTCGGCCTCGCCGTGGTCGACGAGCAGCATCGCTTCGGCGTCGAGCAGCGACTGGCGCTGGGCGCCAAGGGCGACGCCGTCGACGTTCTGGTAATGACGGCGACGCCGATACCGCGCACGCTGGCGCTGACCGCCTTCGGCGACATGGACTGTTCCGCCCTAGACGAAAAGCCGCCCGGCCGAACGCCCGTCTCAACGCGCGCGCTTCCAGCCGAAAGAATCGACGAGGTGATCGCGGGGCTGCGGCGCGCCTTGGCGCAGGGCGCGCGCGCCTATTGGGTATGTCCGCTCGTCGAAGAGAATGAAGACCTCGACCTCGCCGCGGCGCAGGAACGTCACGCCGATCTTTCCAAGCTTTTTGGATCGGCGGTCGGCCTTGTTCACGGCCGCATGAAATCCGCCGAAAAAGACGCCGTGATGGAAGGGTTCCAGCGCGGCGACATCAAAATTCTGGTGGCGACGACGGTGATCGAGGTCGGCGTCGACGTTGCGGAAGCGACCATCATGGTTATCGAACATGCAGAGCGCTTCGGCCTCGCGCAACTCCACCAATTGCGCGGACGCGTCGGTCGCGGCGCGGCGCAATCTTCATGTCTGCTGCTTTACAAAGGTCCGCTCAGCGAAGCCGCGAAGGCGCGCCTGACGATCATACGGCAGACCGAAGACGGATTTCGGATCGCCGAGGAAGATCTGCGGCTGCGCGGCGAGGGCGAGATACTCGGCGTGCGGCAGGCGGGTTTGCCGAGCTTTCGTCTCGCTGATCTTGCCGCTCATGCGCGCCTCCTCGCCATCGCGCGCGACGACGCGGAATTAATCCTGCGCCGCGATCCGGAGCTCGCAAGCGAGCGAGGGCGCGCCCTGCGCGCCTTGCTCTATCTGTTTGAACGCGACGAGGCCGTCCGCCTGCTGCGTGCGGGCTGACGCCATGGCGCGGGGAGCGAAGCAATCCAGCCTCGATTACAGCGACAATAGGAAAGTTTCGCTCGCGCCCACGGTCTGCTTCATCCGCTGCGGTTCCTGGCAGTAACGCGCGCCCTAAAGGCGCCGCGCGACAACCACGCGATTGCTGTTCACGCCTTTGACATTGTTGGCGACGCCCCAGCAGTTGCTCGTCTTGGTGAAGCTTTGTTCATTGACGAGCACCCCGAGACGCTCGAAGGGAAGATCATCGAGCGCGCGCCAGACCAGCTGCTCCAGAAGCAGGGCGCCGCCCCTGACTTCGCCCACCTCATAAGCAACATGGCCGCCGGGCTTTACCACTCGTGCCAGCTCCTCGAAAACCGCCCGAGTCATCAGGCGCCAGTCTTGCGGCGAGCGAAGCTGCGTGAGGCAGAAGCTTTCGGCCTCGATTCCTGCAAACCAGTTGCGCAGCCAATTGTCGCCGCGATAATCGACAACATCGAGAAACGGCGGCGAGGTGACGACGAGATCGACGGCTGCGTCACCAATATGCGCCAAAGATGCGGCGTCGGCTTCAGCGAGCCGTGCGTCGCAGACGAGCGGCGCGCCGTTCGCAAGGAGCGCACGCGACTTCTTAAAAATCAGCGCGGCGATGTCGCGAGGCGGCGGCGTCTGCGCCCGCCGCGCATTGATTTTCAATTGCGCCTTGATGGACACGGCCTGGTTCGGCGGCATCGTATAGACGGAGAAAAATCCCGGCGAGTGGCCGGTCAATCGATTGAGCGCCACCATGCGAATCCAATCGTCGACGGCATCGAGGCCGCCGTCCTTTTCACGCGCGAACAAATAGCGGCGCAGCGCGCAAATCTGCCGCAGCGTCTCGGCATGATAAAAGGCGAGAAGGTCGTCGCGTTCGATGTCGCCGCGGCCCCAGGGCGCGGCCGAGAGCCGCGCCTCGATCTCGCAAAGCGCTGGAGGCCGCAGCCGAGGGCGCGTCAGCAGCAGCGATAGCGGATTGGCGTCGGAGCCGATCGGCTTGCGTCCCATCAATGCCGCTTGCAGAACGCTTGTGCCGCGGCCCATGAATGGATCGCAGACGACATCTCCCGGCAGCGTCAGCCGATCGATGAAGAACGCCGGCAATTGCGGCTTGAAGCAAGCGCGATAGCTGATCTCATGCAGCGGATGCGCGCGCCTTTGCCCGGCGGTCCAGAAGGCGTTGACGTAATAGGGAATGGCGTCGGCGATGACGACGCGGGTCGGCGCGCCGAAATCCGCGCGCCGCAACTGATGAAAAAATCCAGAATTATCGAATTCGAGTGCGGCGCTCATGCCTCAGTCGCGTCGACGATCGGCGAGACTCGGCAAGGATTTGATCCTGGCGCCGGCCGCGCGGCGCGCAAGTGAAAGCTCATATTGGGTCTGCAATTCGAGCCAATCTTCGGGCTGGACCCCGAACCAATGTCCGAGTCTGAGCGCCGTATCGGCGGTAACGCCGCGCTGCCCGTTGATGATGGCGGTGACCCGATTGACCGGCACGTCGATATCGCGCGCCAGATCTGACGCCGTCAGTCCGAGCTCCTCCAAATGACGCGCAAGAATTTCGCCGGGATGCGACATTCCGTTCTCCATCGACGCCAGTTTTGGCTTTGTTGGACGCTTGCGAAGGCTCGCGCTTCGCGGCCGCGCTGGACGGCGCGCGTTCGCGGTCGTTTCGCCGCGAACGCCGCTTAAAAACCTTCTGGTGAGCTCGTCATGGTAGCGGCCCATGCTCAGCCCCCGCCGAATATCGTTTTCGTAAACCATATTATCCGGCCCGTAAATTGACTCCTGAGCTAGGCGCTTTCGCCGTCGATCCATCCTGCGCGTGTTTCAGCAACGAAGTCGGCAAGACGCCCGGCGGCGATCGCCGCCCGCAGGCCCGCCATCAGCTCCTGATAGTAGGCGACATTGGCCTGGGTCAGCAGCATCATCCCGAGGATTTCCCCCGCTTTGACGAGGTGATGCAGATAGGCGCGCGAATAGTCGCGCGCGGCGGAACAGGACGATTCCTCATCCAGCGGCCTCGCGTCTTCGGCGTGGCGCGCGTTGCGCAGCGTCACTCTTCCGCGGCGGGTATAGGCAAGGCCGTGTCTGCCGGCGCGGGTCGGCATTACACAATCAAACATATCGATTCCTCGCGCGACGGCCTCAACGATGTCGTCCGGCGCGCCCACGCCCATAAGATAACGAGGCTTTGATTCGGGCAAATGCGGGGCGGTCGTCTCAAGCATGTCGAGCATGACATGCTGGGGTTCGCCGACGGCGAGACCGCCGACAGCAATCCCGTGGAAATCCATGCCGGCGAGCGCCTTGGCGCTTTCGACTCGGAGCCGCTTCGACTCGCCGCCCTGCACGATGCCGAACGCCGCCCTGCCCGGCCGCTCGCGAAAAGCCTTGCGCGAACGCTCGGCCCAGCGCAGCGACAGGCGCATGGCGCGTTCAGCCTCGCTTTCCGAACATGGCAGACGCACGCATTCATCGAGCTGCATCTGAATGTCCGCGCCGAGTAAATCTTGAATCTCCATCGAGCGTTCGGGCGAGAGATGGTGTCGCGATCCGTCGATATGCGACTGAAAGGTGACGCCGCTTTCGTCGAGCTTGCGCAGCTTTGCGAGCGACATCACCTGAAAGCCGCCCGAGTCTGTCAGGATCGGATAGGGCCAGCGCATGAATTCATGCAGGCCGCCGAGCCGCGCGATCCGCTCCGCCCCGGGCCGCAGCATGAGATGATAGACATTGCCGAGGAGAATGTCGGCGCCGGCGGCGCGCACGTCGTCGGCGAACATCGCCTTCACGGTCGCCGCCGTGCCGACCGGCATGAACGCCGGCGTGCGAATGGTTCCGCGCGGCGTTAGAATTTCTCCTTGGCGCGCCAAACCGTCGGTCGTGAGAACGGAGAAAGAAAAATCCTGCGTCACTTATCGTCCTTTGCGCCGAGCGCGGCGATTTTTACGATACGATAGACGCCGCTGTCGCGCTCATTGAACCATACCGCGAATTCTGACCCGACTCTTATCGTCGCCTCGCGCAGTTCGGTTCGCCAGCTCTCACCGCGCCCGAAGTCGATCCGCCCGTCGCGGCGCAGGACGAATGGCCGGGCGCCGTCTCCGTCGAGCCCGAATGCGCCAAAAAGCTCCCATGTCGAAACAATGCGCGTCTCTTCGATCCGCGCGTCGATCGTCATCGGCGCTTCTCTTGGATCGTCGCGCCAGAGCGCCAGAATGCGCATGTCACGCGCGCCGCTCATAATTCGCAGCGCTCCAGCAGACAGGCGTCGCCATAGGAATAGAACCGATAGCCGTTCGCGATCGCGCGCGCATAGGCGTCCTTCATGCGCGCAAGGCCGGCGAATGCGGCCGCCAGCATGAACAGCGTCGAACGCGGAAGATGGAAATTGGTGAGCAGCATGTCGACGGCGCGGAAGCGATATCCCGGCGTGATGAAAATGCCGGTGCGGCGCGCATAAGGCAAAATCCGGCCGGCGTCGTCCGCCGCGCTTTCCAATACCCGCAACGCCGTCGTGCCGACGGCGACGATACGGCCGCCCTTCTGCCGCACATCATTGAGCGCCTGCGCTGTTTGCGCGTCGACCCGCGCGAACTCCTCATGCATCCTGTGCAAGTCAGTGTCTTCCGCCTTTAAGGGAAGAAAGGTTCCTGCGCCGACATGCAGCGTCACCCGATGCAGGCTGACGCTGCGCGCTTCAATCGCCGCTAGAAGTTCCGGCGTGAAGTGCAGGCCGGCGGTGGGCGCCGCGACAGCGCCGGCTTCGCGCGCGAAGATCGTCTGATAGTCCGTCTCGTCGCGAACGTCGGCCGCGCGCCTGCCGGCGATATAGGGCGGCAAAGGCATAACTCCCGCCTGCTCTATGGCGATGTCCAGCGCCGGTCCGTGAAGGTCGAAGGCAAGCGAGATCTCGCCCTCGTCGCCCTTCGCTTCGACCCTGGCCTCGAGCTCGGCGCCGTGGCCAAGAAACCGAATGCGATCTCCGATCGTCAGCTTTTTCGCCGGCCGCATCAGCGCCCGCCAGCGCGAAGCGTCGAGCCGTTCGATCAGCGTCGCCTCGACATTGGCGCTCAATTCGCCTCGCAGGCGCCGACCGGAAAGACGCGCGTGAATAACGCGAGAATCATTGACGACGAGCGCGTCTCCCGGACGCAGATAGTTCGGCAGATCGCGGACGATCCTGTCCTCGAACGCCCCGCTGCAGGGGATGACGAGCATGCGCGCGCTGTCGCGGGGATCGGCCGGCCGAAGAGCAATACGCTCTGCCGGAAGCTCGAAATCGAAGAGATCGACGCGCATGTCAGCTCATATGAAGATGGCCGGGACAGGCCCGGCCATGTCATGCGTCCGCTGCAGCGAAGACGCTAACCAATCGTCGCCTTGACGATCTTGTCAGGATCCTTCACCGGCTCGCCGCGCTTGATCTTGTCGACATTCTCCATGCCGGAGACCACCTCGCCCCAGACCGTATATTTATTGTCGAGGAAGCGCGCGTCGTCGAAGCAGATGAAGAATTGCGAATTGGCGCTGTCGGGGCTTTGCGCACGCGCCATCGAGCAGGTCCCGCGCACATGCGGCGCGCTGTTGAACTCGGCCTTGAGGTCCGGATATTTCGAGCCGCCTGTTCCGGTGCCGCGCGGGCATCCCGTCTGGGCCATGAAGCCGTCGATCACGCGGTGAAAGACGATGCCGTCATAGAATCCTTCCGACACGAGCTTCTTGATATGCGAAACATGATTGGGCGCGAGATCCGGACGGAATTTGATGACGACCGGCCCTTTCGTCGTCTCAAGCGTCAGGGTGTCGGCGGCTTCGGTCATTGGCGCTTCCTTTGAATTTCTTTGGGGCGTTATAGCTCTTGAATTCAGCTCTCGTCGCCGGCGACGCGCATCTTGACGATCTTGTCGGGGCTGTCGACCATGCCGTTATTGGAGCTCGAGCCCTTCTTGATCTTGTCGACGACATCCATGCCCGACACCACTTCGCCGAATACCGTATATTTTCCGTTGAGCTGCGGCGCGTCCGCATAGCAGATGAAAAACTGCGAATTGCCGGAATTGACGTCGCCGCCTTCGCGCGCCATTCCAACCGTGCCGCGCTTAAACGGCGTATCCGTAAACTCCGCCTTCAGATCCATGTAGCGCGAACCTTGCATTCCCGTGCCGGTGGGATCGCCGGCCTGAGCCATGAAACCGTCGATGACGCGGTGAAAAACGATGCCGTCGTAGAAATGCTCCTTGGCGAGCTTCTCGATCCGCTCGACATGCTTGGGCGCGAGATCGGGCCGCAGTTTGATGGTGACGCGACCGTCCTTGGTGTCGAGATAGATGATGTGATCATCGGCGGCCCTGACCGGCGCGGCGGTGAGCGCGGCGGCCGCCGCGGCGGCTAGAAGCAAACGGCGCGTGAGTTTCATGAAGCCTCCCTATGTCTTTGCGCGCCTTTTGACGGCGCGTTCAAGCGCTGCGACGGAGGCGGCCGGCGCAAAGGCCGACACGTCGCCGCCAAGCGCCGCGATCTGGCGCACGAAGGTTCCGCTGACGTGGCGTAGCCCTGGCGAAGCCGGCAGGAAAATTGTGCGAATGTCGGGGGCGAGCGCCCCGTTCATCCCCGCCATCTGCATCTCATAGTCGAAATCGACGCTGTCGCGCAAACCGCGCAGGATGGCGCATGCGCCATGCCGGCGCGCCGCCTCGACCACAAGCCCGTCAAATCCCGCGACCTCGAAGGCGCAGGACGAACCAAAGGCGACGCAGGCGTCGCGAATGACCGACGCGCGCTCATCGAAGGAAAGCCACGGCTCCTTGTCATGGTGCACGCCGATCGCGACGACAATTTTGTCGAACAACGCCCCGCCTTGCGCCATCACGTCGAGATGGCCAAAGGTCAGCGGGTCGAACGTGCCGGCGTAAAGCGCGGTCCGCGCGGTCGCGGCAGAGGCGGCGGTCATCGCAGCGGTATAGGGGATTTTATCGGATTTCGCGAGGCGACGGCGCGCCGGCCGGCGGTTCACAACCTCTCGGCCGGCCTCCGCGCCGGCGCCTTTTGCCTGGAGCGCTGCATTTCTTCGGCGCCCGCACTCCCTGGCTGGAAACGGAGCGCTACAATAGTTAGGCGCATCCGGCGCAGAGCGCCGGACGTCGAAGAAGGAGACGCCAGGATGGGACTTTTGGATTTTCTGACCGGCAAGGGTAAACAGGCGCCTGCTCCGGGCGCGCCCAAACAATCTGCTGAGGCGGCCCCTAAGGCCGAAGAGAAGCCCGCGACTCAAGGCCCAGCGGCGGCTGAGACCTTCTATGTCGTGAAGGAAGGCGACACGCTTTGGAAAATCGCCGAAGCGCATTACGGCGCCGGCAAGGGCGCCAAATATATGGAAATTTTCGAGGCCAACCGGCCGCTGCTGACAGATCCTGATAAGATCCGACCGGGCCAGCGCCTCCGCATCCCTGGGGCCTCGGGCGCCGCATCAGCGGCGGGAGAGTGGAAGCCCCCGAGCGAAATCGCCGGCAAGCAGGCCTAGTCGACGGCTTCGCCTTCAGGGCGAGCGAAATCGGGCCGAGCGTGATCACGCGAGGTCCTTCGATCAAGCCTTCGTGGCTTCGAAGGCGGGGACGGCGCGCGCAAATTTTTCCAACCACGCGCCGAGGCGCGGATGTTTCTCCCGCCACGCGCCGGCGAAACGCAAATCAAGATAGCCAAGCGCGCAGGCGACAGCGATATGGCCGATGTCGACTTGGCCCGCTGGCGGCGCCGCGTCGAGCGAGTCGAGCGCGCGGTCGATCTTTCCCTGCTGATGCGCGATCGCTTCATCGTACCGTAAGCGTTCGGGCCGGCTGAAATTCTCATAACGGATGAGCAACGCGGCGTCGTTCACGCCGTCGCCGAGAGCCTGCAGCCGCAGCGCCGTAAAGCGGGCTGACGGATCAACGGAAATAAGCCGCCCGCCGCCGGCGAGATGGTCCAGATATTCGGCGATGACCCGGCTGTCATAGAGCGCAGAGCCGTCTTCCAGAATCAGAGTCGGGATTTTGCCGAGAGGATTTTGACGACGCAGACTGTCGGTCGGATCGGCCGCATCGGCGGCGACGATGTCGAGCCGGCTCGACAGACCGAGCAGGCCGGCTGCAATTCTAATCTTGCGGGCGTAAGGCGACGCGGGAGAATAGCGCAGGGTGAGCATCGGTCGTTCCTACCATTCGCCTGATGAACCAACAACGCCCGCCCCAGGTTCGGCTCCAACCGGCATAAGCTCTACTCGCCGACGAGCCACGCAATCTCAGAGCCGGCGCCCGCGCCCTGCGCCATTCGTCCAGCGAGAAACGTAAGGAGCGTTCGAGCTTCTTCTTCGAACGTAAATGGGGGATTGACGACGACCATCCCGCACCGTCGCAGCCCTTCCGCCGTTCCTCCGACGTTCAAAGACAGCCGCAAGATGCGCCGTATGCCGGCGCCCTTCAGCCGATCGTAGAATCGGCGAACCTCATGATCGCTTTTTGTGGGATGCCACAGCGCGTAAATGCCGGAATTCCATTTGGCGTGGGCCTTCGCGAAGGCGTCAAAGACGGCTTCGAACTCGTCTTCGCGCTCGAACGGCGGATCGATCAGAACGAGCCCGCGCCGCTCCTTGGGCGGCGCATAGGCGCCGAGCCCCATATAGCCGTCGATATGAATCGACTTGATCCGCGCGTCACGCGCGAACCGCCGGCGAAGAGCGGCGAAAGCGTCAGGTCGCAACTCGCAGAAAATCGCGCGATCCTGCGGACGCATCAATTTTTGCGCGATCGCCGGCGAACCCGGATAGAACGCCGGCCTTCCGTCCTGATCGAGCGGCCCGAGACAATCGAGATAAGGCGCGAGCAGTTCGCGAACCTCCGCGTCCGCGTCGGAGAGATCCGCGAGACGGCCGACGCCGCCGCGCCATTCGCCGGTGCGCTGCGCTTCATCCGCGGAAAGGTCATAGGCGCCCTCTCCCGCATGCGTGTCGATCACGCGAAACGGCGTTTCTTTGCGCGTCAGATAAATCAGAAGGCGCACGACCAGCGAATGTTTGAAGACGTCGGCGAAATTGCCGGCGTGAAACCCGTGGCGATAGTTCATGTGCGTTATAGCGGCGCTGGCGCGCTGATTTCACGAATGTGGCAACCGCGCTGCGCGACGTCGGGACAGGCGCGAAACTCGCGCAGATCCTTGGAGAGGCAGATGCGCACCCCATCCATCACGCCTCGACGGCATGACACGGCCATCATGCCCGGCCGCAGCCTCGGATTGGCGTCGTAGAACGCGCGCTCTACGTCGATCGGCGTCACGGTCTGGTCGCTGGCGGGTTTGACGAAAAGCGATGGTATCGTCACAGCGGCGTGCGCGCGCGCTACGTCGGCGAAATAGTCGCTTGGGCTTTTGCCTGTGCAGGCGCCGTGTTTTCGCCACTCATGGCGCGCGAGGCCTTCGTCGGGAAACAGTCCTGCCGCCTTTTCCAGCGCCACGCGCGACGGAGAGCGCGCGCCCGGACATTCGCTGGGCGCGACGCCCCGCTCAAAATGCGGCCAGAGTCCATGGACGACGAAACCGAGCCCCTTCCCCGGTTCGCACTGGTCGCGCGCGCCCGCGACGCCTTCGCAGAAGCACGGCGACCAGCTCAACGCCAGAACGTAAAAGTCGAAGTCGCGCGCGGCCCCGGCGCTCGTCCGCGACGCGCCTTCTTTCCCGCAATCCTCCGACGCGCAGCCAGCTTCCTTGGCGACGGCGCCGGAAAGCCCGGCGAAGAGAGCCGCTCCCACAACAAACGCCCATATCCAGCAGCCAACAAAAACTCTTCTCATATCAAGCGGCTCAGCAAATAAGGACGCCTACGGCCCCGCGGCTCGGCAATTGGGGCTGAAGGCGTGATTGCGATCCAAACCGACGACGCACCAGGTGACGCCAGGTCCGGCGCCGATAAAGCCCAGGCCTTCTCCAATATTATAGACGACCTCTCTCCCGACGCCGTCGTTGAACAACGCGCGTCCCCGACAATAGCGACGCGGGATATAACTCAGTCCGTTGTTGCGGACGCCCCTTTCAGCGACGCCTTCAAATTCGACGATGGCCAGCGGCGAATTCCAATACCACGCCTCCCTGGCGGCGAAATCCGAGACAATTCGGGCGAGAATGATCGGATCGGCGCAGTAGGGCGTGAGCCCCGAATAGGGCAGAATTCTATATTCCGCCGGCGGATTTTCTTCGCGTGCAGGTTGGGCGGCCGCCGACGCAGCGCCGAGCGCGAGAAGCGCGGCCGCCGCGGCGCACGCCCAGACTTCGCCAATTCCGGAACTGGTGCGTCGCATCTCGCTCTCCTCATCCCGCCAATGATCGACGATTGACGCCGAAATCCCGGCGCGTCAAGGCGGCGAGCCGCACTGTCAAGACGATAAACCGAGCAATTAACCGAAGTATCCCGACAAGGATGTCAAGGCGCTCAATACGCGCTATAATGGCTCCCATGTCTATGAGTGTGCAGACCTTGCGCCGCGTTATCGCGCTCTTGCTTGGCGCATTGTTGGCGAGCGCAGCGCCCGACCCGTCCTTTGCGCAGGATCCCTTTACCGAGTTCTTCGGCGGGCTTTTCGGCGGCCCGCAGCACGGATATGGGCATCGCGGCGAGCCGCGGGTGCGGCGGATCATGCCGCACCGGGAAAATCGCGGACCGACCTATTGGCACGGCCAGACTGACAACCCGCGCCGCGCCGCCAAACGCACGGACGGCGGGGCGACGGACCAGGCTCAGAGCACGGTGGCCACGCAGCCGACCTTTTTCGTCGCGACCGTCGGCGACACGCTGGGCGTGCTCCTCGCCGACGGCCTGAAAGAAGGATTCTCGGATCGTCCCGACGTGGCGATCCTGCGCAAGGGCAGAGAGAGCAGCGGCCTTGTGCGTGACGACTTCTACGATTGGCCGAAGGCGGCGAAGGAGATCGCCGCCGACGCGCAAAAGATCAATGTCGCCGTGATCATGCTCGGCAGCAACGATCGTCAGGCGATTCAGCAGGGTCAGGAGTCCTACGAGCCGCTGTCGCCGCGCTGGCGTGAAATCTATGCGGCGCGCGTCGACGCGGTGATCGCGGCCTTCAAGGAAAAGAACATCCCGGTCATTTGGGTCGGCCTTCCGGTCATGAAGAACGAACGGCTATCGGCCGACATGGCGCAGCTCAACGACATTTTCAAAGCCCGCGCGGCCCATGCCGACATACCTTACGTCGATCTCTGGGATGCGATGACCGACGAACATGGCCAGTACAGCGCGTTCGGGCCAGACATCAACGGTCAGATCGTCAAGTTGCGTTCGGCCGACGGCGTGCATTTCACTGAGGCCGGCGCGCGAAGCGTCGCGCATTTCGTCGAAGGCGAAATCAAGAAGTATTACGACGCCTATCGGCAACAGGCCCCGGTCGCCGGCGCTCCGGCCGCGCCCGCATCCGAGGCGTCGAAGGACGCGGCGGCGCCCCAGCAGCCGATTGCGGCGACGCCGGCGAACGGTCAGCCGATCACATTCCGCTCCCCCGTGGGCGGCCCCTCGGCGGCTCCGACCTTGCCCGATCGCCCCGCGGTCGGCCCGACTCAACAGTTGACCGGCGCTGGGACGGCGAACGAGCTCGCCAGAAAAACTCCCGCCGGCAAGGCCGCTGACGCGCCAGCGCAGGCGCTCGTTCGACATGTCTTCATCGAGGGCGGCGACCAAAGTCCGCGCGACAATCGCGCCGACGACTTTAGCTGGCGTCCGGCGCCGAACGCCGCGTCTCAGCCGCAATAGCGAATTGTGCGCTGGCGCACGGAACGCTTTTCGGTGGTTTTGCATTGTCTCTGCACGACAGGGAAATTGTGGAGCCCCCGTTATGTCCCAACACGAGTTCGCTGCCCGCCGCTTTTTGAAGGTCGCCGCCGTCGCCGCCCTTGCGGGACTTTCATCGACCGTCGCCAACGCTCAGGAACGCTCCTTCATGGGACTGTTCGATCTGGCGCCTAGCGTGCAGGAGACGCCTGCCGCCTATGACGCGCGCGAGCGGCAGGCTTATGATGGCGGCCAAGAGCAGCAAAACTATTATGGCGCTCAAGACCCGCGCTCCTATTACGCGTCTCAGGACCCGCAGGCCTATTACGGCTCCCAGGACCAGCAAGCTTATTACGGCGAGCAGGAAGACGCGCGTCTCGCGCGCGAATATCCCACCACAACGCGCGAAATCGTGCAGGACCCGACCAACGAGCGTCCTGGCACGATCACCGTCGACACCAAGAATCGCTATCTCTATATGTCGCTGGCGAACGGACAGGCCGTGCGCTACGGCGTCGGCGTCGGCCGCGAGGGCTTCACCTGGAAAGGCAGGACGCATATCGGCCGCAAGGAAGCCTGGCCGAACTGGACGCCTCCAGCGGCGATGTTGAAGCGCCGGCCCGATCTGCCGCGCCACATGGCCGGCGGCGAGGACAATCCGCTCGGCGCGCGCGCCATGTATCTTTACTCGGGCGATCGCGACACCATGTTCCGTATCCACGGCTCGAACGAGCCCTGGACGATCGGCCAAGCGGTTTCCTCGGGTTGCATCCGCATGCTGAATGCTGACGTGACCGACCTGTTCAGCCGCGTGAAAGTGGGCACGACGGTGGTCGTGCTGTAGGCGAGCCAAACCTCAAAATTAAAGGCCCCGGTTTCCGGGGTCTTTCTTTTGCGCCCTCTTTTGCGCCCTATTCCAGCGAGCACGTAAATACGAAGTTGGTGAGCGCCGAGAAGGTCACCTGGACGAAGATCCATGCGCCGATCAGCGACCAAGCGAGCTGGTATTTCTCACGGCCGTAAAGAAAGGCGCCAAAGAGCGGCAGGATCAGGAAAAAGAACTGCCAGGGCGTGCTGACGAATGTATCGCAGTACCAGAGATTTAGCTTTTCGCTGACCATTACTCTCACCTTGGCAGATTGGTTTCGCCCATAAGGAATTCATCCACCGAGTGGGCGCATTGGCGGCCTTCGCGAATAGCCCAAACGACGAGCGATTGTCCGCGCCGCATGTCTCCACATGCGAAGATTTTCTCGCGAGACGCCTGATAGCCGCGGGTGTCCGCCGCGACATTGCCGCGGGAATCGAGAACGACGCCGAGCCCTTCGAGCAGGCCTTCGCGCATCGGCGACACGAAACCCATTGCGAGCAGCACGAGATCAGTCCGCAGCTTGAACTCGCTCCCCGGCTCTTCCTGCATTTTGCCGTCAACGCGCACGCAGCGCAGCGCCTTTACCGCGCCGTCTTTGCCTTCGAATTCGCGCGTCAGCACCGAAAACTCGCGCGACGAACCCTCCTCATGAGAGGAGGACGTGCGCAGCTTCAGCGGCCAGTCGGGCCAAGTGAGCAGCTTGTGCTCTTTTTCCGGCGGGCGCGGCATGATTTCGAGCTGAGTCACCGAAAGCGCGCCCTGGCGCACCGACGTCCCGATGCAGTCGGAGCCGGTGTCGCCGCCGCCGATGACGATGACGTGCTTGCCGGTGGCGAGGATCGGCTCATTGGTGGTGAGCGGCTCCCCAGAGACCCGGCGGTTCTGTTGCGGCAAAAAGTCCATCGCGAAGTGAACGCCGAGCAACTCGCGGCCGGGGATCGGCAAATCGCGCGGCTGCTCGGCGCCGCCGGCAAGGACCACTGCGTCATGCCCCGCAACCAAATCCTCGGCGGACAAATCGACGCCGACATGAACCCCGCAGTGAAACGCGACGCCCTCCGCCGCCATCTGCTGAACGCGGCGGTCGATGAGATCCTTCTCCATTTTGAAGTCGGGGATGCCATAGCGCAACAAGCCGCCCGGCTTCGCGTGCTTTTCATACACTTGCACGTCATGGCCGGCGCGCGCGAGCTGCTGCGCCGCGGCCAGGCCCGCCGGTCCGGAGCCGACGACCGCGATCTTCTTGCCTGTCTTGCGCTTGGGCGGTTCTGGAACGACCCAGCCTTGCTCAAATCCGCGGTCGACGATTGCGCATTCAATGGTTTTGATTGTGACCGGTTGATCCTGGAGATTCAGTGTGCAGGACGCCTCACAGGGCGCCGGGCAAACGCGGCCGGTGAACTCCGGGAAGTTGTTCGTCGAATGCAGATTGACGAGGGCGCGCCGCCACTCGCCGTGGTAGACGAGGTCATTCCAGTCGGGAATCTGGTTATTGACCGGGCATCCGTTGTGACAAAACGGAATGCCGCAATCCATGCAGCGCGACGCCTGGTTGCGCGTCGTTTCGTCCGACAACGGAATGACGAATTCGCGATAGTGGCGAATGCGGTCGGCCGCCGGCTTATATTTGCGGTCCTGCCGGTCGATCTCGAGAAACCCGGTCACCTTACCCATCTTATCGCGCACCTTTCGCGCCTCGACCGCGGAGGCAACGGCATTTTTGTCATAGGCGCGGCAGCCTTGTGCCGAAAGCGAAATCGCTTTCTGGCCTAAGCGCCCTGAGCTGCCGCAATCTTGGATGTTTTCTAAACGCTTTCGAGGCGTCGGCGTCAAGCCGCGACGCTGCTGCGCCGCCGGAGCCGACCGCGCAGGCCTATCTGGCTCTGGGGTTCAGGCCGCCGGCCGCAGGGGCGACGCGGAACTGATCCTCCTTGACGCGGCTGTGCAGCAATTTTACGCGCCGGCGAGACTTCACCTCGTAAAGCGCTTCGTCAGCCACCGCGAGAAGAGCCTCGGCGTCCGCGCCATGTTCGGGCACGAGCGCCACGCCGACGCTGACGCCGATCGTGGCGCAAACGCCGTCGCCCAAATCGTAAGGCGCGGAAATGGCGTTCGTCAGCCGCTGGCTCAGCTCCGTCGCCTGTTCGCTGGTCAACCCTCTGGCCAGCACCACGAACTCATCGCCGCCGATCCGCGCGGCCACGTCGGTTGCGCGCAAGGATTGGCGCAGGCGGTCCGCCACCAATTTCAGCAGCCTGTCTCCAGCGGCGTGTCCATAGGTGTCATTGACCGACTTGAAGTTATCGAGATCGAGAAAGAGAACCGCGAGATCACCGCCATGCGGGGAGCCCGAATTCAGGCTGGCGTCCACGGCGGCGGCCAGTCCGGCGCGATTTGATAGCCCAGTGAGCGCGTCATGTTTGGCGCGATGCGCGTTCTCCAACTCTCCGCGCATCGTCGCCACCAGCATCTTGCTAAGAGTAAATGCGGCGGCGCTCATTGCGGCGAGATAAAGCGGCACTTGCAGTAAAACCACATAGAGCGCAGGCTGGCCTGCGATAATGACCGCCGGCGCGAACGGGCCGAGGCTCAGCAGCATCATTAAGGTCGCCAAACGCGGCGCGCCGAAGGTTCGAAAACAGACGCCGCCAACCATCGCCGTCGCCGACGAACACGCGAGCGTGGCGACGACCCAGTCGCCGCTGATCAGACTGACAAAGCCGCCATAGCCGATGCTGGCGCTCCACAGCAGGCCAAGCAGTAGATAAAGGTCCGTCGGAGTTTCACGCCGTTCCGACGCGGCGCGGCGCGCGATCAACAATGCCGTCAGCCGAAATCCGCAAATTGCGACCTCTAGGACGAGCCAAAAGATGAATGGCGGCGACGGCTGGCGGGTGACGATCACGGCCGCGACTGCGATCGTGTTGACGACGCCCGCTGCGAACACGGGAAGAGTGCCGAACAGGCCGCTAATCAGCTTCAGCTGGATATCGCGGGACGCGCCAAGACCCGGGTACGCGAGCCAGCGCACCGCAGCCCAGCGCGGCATGCTGTAAACCCTCGGGACGTCTCGCATCAGCTTCCTCGCCGCCATTAAGGAAAACCGCTGAGATTAAGCGATGTTAGTTATAATCGCCCCCGTTTTACAATCCCTGGCGACAAACGCAAGGCGACGCTCGTGCGCCGCCTCGTCAACTCACTGCGCTGAAATCACTCGCCGGCGGCCCTGAGGTGCTGAGGCTGCTTCTTGCGCGCGTTCAGTTCATTGAGCGCGCGCCGATATTCGACCGGCATCACCTTCCGGAACTTAGCCATGCAATTCGGCCAATCGTCGAGAATGTCACGCGCGCGCGTCGAGCCAGTGTAGCGCAGATGATTTGCGATCAGCTGACGCAGACGTTCGGCGTCGAAGCGCGTCATGTCGCTCATCACGTCGACGCGGCCGTGGCCTTCGAGATCGCCGGACTGGTGATAGGCGTCGGTCATGGCGGTTTCCTCGTCGCGCACCGGCTCGAGGTCGACCATCGCAAGGTTGCAGCGCGTCGAGAAGGCGTCGTCCTCGTCCAAGACATAGGCGATGCCGCCCGACATGCCGGCGGCGAAGTTGCGGCCGGTCGGGCCGAGCACCACCACGACGCCGCCCGTCATATATTCGCAGCCATGATCGCCGACGCCCTCGACGACGGCGATCGCTCCCGAGTTGCGCACGGCGAAGCGCTCGCCGGCGACGCCGCGGAAATAGCATTCGCCAGCGATGGAGCCGTAGAGCGCGGTGTTGCCGACAATGATCGACTTCGCTGGGTCGATCCGCTTGGCGGCGCGCGACGGATGAACAATGAGCTTTCCTCCCGAGAGACCCTTGCCGACATAGTCATTGGCTTCGCCTTCGAGGCGCAACGTCACGCCGCGCGCGAGAAACGCGCCAAAGCTCTGGCCCGCCGTCCCGGTCGCGCGAATGTCGATGGTATCCTCGGGGAGTCCCGCATGGCCGTAGATCCGCGCCACCTCGCCGGAGAGCATCGCGCCCGTTGCGCGATCGACGTTACGGATCGGCGTTTCGATCGACACCTTGGCGCCGCGATCGAGCGCCGCGCGCGCCTGGGCGACAAGCGTGTTGTCGAGGACCTTATCCAGTCCGTGATCCTGCGCGGCGCTGTGCCGAATGGCGGCGCCCTCTCCTCTCGGCTTGAAGAACAGCCTGGAAAAGTCAAGCCCGCGCGCCTTCCAATGCGCGATCGCCTTCTCCTTATCGAGCATCTGCATCTGCCCGATCATCTCGTCGAAGCTGCGATAGCCCATGGCGGCCATGAGTTCGCGCACTTCTTCGGCGACGAAGAAGAAGTAGTTGATGACATGTTCGGGCAGGCCGACGAAACGCTTGCGCAAAACAGGGTCCTGAGTCGCGACGCCGACGGGGCATGTGTTGAGATGACACTTGCGCATCATGATGCAGCCCGCCGCGATCAGCGGCGCCGTCGCGAAACCGAATTCGTCCGCGCCAAGCAGCGCGCCAATCACCACGTCGCGGCCCGTGCGCAAACCGCCATCGACCTGCACGGCGATGCGCGAACGCAGATTGTTCAGCACCAGCGTCTGATGCGTTTCGGCGAGGCCGATCTCCCATGGCGAACCCGCGTGTTTGATCGACGTCAGCGGCGAAGCGCCAGTGCCGCCCTCGAAACCGGAGATCGTCACATGATCGGCGCGGCCCTTGGAGACGCCCGCAGCGACGGTGCCGACGCCCACCTCCGAGACGAGCTTCACTGACACGGCGGCGCGCGGATTGGCGTTCTTGAGATCGAAGATCAGCTGAGCCAAATCCTCGATCGAATAAATGTCATGGTGCGGCGGCGGCGAGATCAGGCCGACGCCAGGCGTCGAGTGACGCACCTTGGCGATGACCGCGTCGACCTTGTCGCCCGGCAGCTGACCGCCTTCGCCGGGCTTCGCGCCCTGCGCCATCTTGATCTGAATCATGTCGGCGTTGACGAGATATTCCGTCGTCACGCCGAAGCGGCCAGACGCCACCTGCTTGATGGCGCTGCGCATCGAGTCGCCATTCGGCAGCGGCTTGAATCTATCTGGCTCTTCGCCGCCCTCGCCCGTGTTCGATTTGCCGCCGATACGATTCATCGCGATGGCGAGCGTCGTGTGCGCCTCGCGCGAGATCGAGCCGAACGACATGGCGCCTGTCGAAAAGCGCTTGACGATCACGCTTGCCGGTTCGACCTCATCGAGCGGAACCGGCTTACGGCCGTCCTCCTCGGCCTCCTTGATGCGGAAGAGACCGCGCAAATTGAGAAGCCGCTCATTCTGCTCATTCAAGAGCTTGGCGAAGGCGCGATATTTGTCCTGCGCGTTGCTGCGCACGGCGTGCTGCAGCAGCGATACGGTCTGCGGCGTCCAGCTGTGCGCTTCGCCCCTGATGCGAAAGGCGTAGTCGCCGCCGACGTCAAGCGCTTCCTTGTAGACGGGCGCGTCGCTGAAGGCGAGACGATGACGGCGCACGGTCTCGCGCGCAATTTCCTCGAGCCCGACGCCTTCGATGCGGGTCGTCGTGCCGGTGAAGAATTCATCGACGAAGCTTTGCGCAAGACCCACGGCGTCGAAAATCTGCGCGCCGCAATAGGATTGATAGGTGGAGATGCCCATCTTGGACATCACCTTGAGAAGCCCTTTGTCGACGGCCTTGATGAAGCGCTTGACGGCCGTCGGACCATCGACGTCGGAGGGAAATTCGCCCGCCGACGCAATGAGCGTTTCAAACGCGAGATAGGGATTGATCGCTTCGGCGCCGTAGCCCGCAAGGCAGCAGAAATGATGCACCTCGCGCGCCTCGCCAGTCTCGACGACGAGACCGACGGACGTCCGCAGCCCTCTGCGGATCAGATGATGATGCACCGCCGCCGTTGCAAGCAGCGCGGGTATCGGAATGCGGTCCGGCCCCACCATCCGGTCTGACAGAATGATGATGTTATAGCGGCTGTTGACCGCCTCTTCGGCGCGTTCGCACAGCCGCTTGATCGCCGCGCGCATGCCCTCCGCGCCTTTCGCGGCGTCATAGGTGACATCGATCGTCTTAGTGTCGAAACTGTCCTCGATCGTGCCGATCCAGCGAATCTTTTCCAAATCTTCGCTGGTCAGGATCGGCTGGCGCACTTCGAGGCGCTTCTTGTTCGCCGAACCCTCATGGTCGAGGATGTTGGGCCGCGGGCCGATGAAGGAAACGAGGCTCATCACCAGCTCTTCGCGGATCGGATCGATCGGCGGATTGGTCACCTGAGCGAAGTTCTGCTTGAAATAGGTGTAGAGCAGCTTTTCTTTGTCCGAGAGCGGCGACACGGGCGTGTCCGTGCCCATCGAGCCGACCGCCTCCTGGCCGGTCACGGCCATCGGGAAGAGCAAGAGATCGAGATCTTCCTGCGTGTAGCCAAAGGCCTGCTGACGATCGAGCATCGACACGTCCCAGCGCGCGGGGCGCGTATCGACCGGCTTCAAGTCCTCCAGCTGAATCTGGGTGCGCGCCAGCCACTCCTTGTAGGGGTGCGAGTTCGACAGCTGCTTCTTGATCTCGTCGTCCGAGATGATCCGTCCCTGTTCCAGATCGACAAGCAGCATCTTGCCGGGTTGAAGACGCCACTTCGTAACGACTTTCTCTTCAGGAATGGGCAGCACGCCCATTTCTGAAGCCATGACGACGAGACCGTCGTCGGTGACGAGATAACGGGCGGGACGCAGTCCATTGCGGTCCAGCGTCGCGCCGATCTGCAGCCCGTCAGTGAAGGCCATGGCGGCGGGACCATCCCACGGCTCCATCAGCGCCGCGTGATGCTCATAGAAAGCCTTGCGGTCAGCGTCCATCAGCGGATTGCCGGCCCAGGCCTCAGGGATCAGCATCATCACCGCATGGGCGAGCGAATAGCCGCCGCGCACGAGGAATTCGAGCGCATTGTCGAAACAGGCGGTGTCGGACTGGCCCTCATAGGAGATCGGCCACAGCTTGCTGATCTCTTTGCCAAAGAGCGGCGAAGAGACCGACGCCTGACGCGCCGCCATCCAATTCAAATTGCCGCGCAGCGTATTGATCTCGCCATTATGCGCGACGAAGCGATAAGGATGCGCCAACCGCCACGACGGAAAGGTGTTGGTCGCGAAGCGCTGATGCACGAGCGCCAGCGCCGAGATGAAACGCTCGTCCTTGAGATCGAGGAAATATTCGCCAAGCTGCGAAACGAGCACCATCCCCTTGTAGACGATGGTGCGCGACGATACCGAGACGGCGTAGAATTCGCGTCCGCCGTTGCCAAGCTTGTAAATCTCGTTCGACGCCGCCTTGCGGGCAAGATAGATGCGCCGCTCGAAAACGTCGGCGTCCGCGACGTCGGCGCCCCGACCGATGAAGATTTGCGCATGATGCGGTTCGACGGCCTTCACCGCGTCGCCAAGATCGCTCGAATTGACGGGAAGATCGCGCCAGCCGAGGACGACGAGCCCCTCTTCTTCAACCGATTTTTCGATGATGCCGCGCGCGCTCGCGCGCGTCTCTGGATCGCGCGGGAGGAAGAACTGGCCAATCGCGTAATCGCCGGCGGCGGGAAGCGTAATGCCGAGCCTCGCGCATTCCGTCCGGAAGAAGTCATGCGGGATTTGAACGAGAATGCCGCAACCGTCGCCGAGCTTGGGATCGGCGCCGACAGCCCCGCGATGGTCGAGATTGAGCAATATCTGCAGGCCCATCTCGACGATCGCATGCGACTTCTCGTTGCGCATGTTGGCGACGAAGCCGACTCCGCAGGAGTCATGCTCGTTGGCGGGATCGTAAAGACCTTGCGCCGGCGGAAGAGCGGGATCGCGACCGAGCGGCTGCGCTCCGGCTTCAGCGAAATGCTGGGCGGCTTTCGTCATCTCGGCGTCTCCTCGACAGGATTGCGCGCCTCTTCGTGCGCGCCTCCCGCCCGCTCATCGAACCATAAAACTGTCGTAGGCGTGATCGAAATCGTCACAGCCCCGACGCTTCATTCCGCCCTGACGCAGGTTCCGCAATGGCGGGCTGCGAATCCTCGCATCCTCAGCTCGCCGTTCCTAGCAAGGCAAGGGACGCGCCACCCTTGCGCGCCCTTTCATTCCTCTTAGGCGACGGCGTCCGGTCGAGCGCCGAGCACTTAGATGAAACAATGGCTTCCAAGAGCGAGCCCCGTTTTTAAGGTCAGCATGGCTGACTTATCTGCGGGGCTAACTTACTGCCAGATTTGCGCTGAAGTGACAAGCAGCCGCATGCGCTTTGGGCGCCTTCGCAGTCCAACGCTCGCCGTAATGTTGTCAGAGCATTCTTACCGTGGTCGAGAGGGCCTGAACAAGGAAAGATCAATGCGGTCATTCGATTGGAAGGCGGGCCTGCCGTTTGCGTTGGCGCTGGCGGCGAACTCCGTGATTCCGCAGTACGCCTTCGCCCAATTTTACTTCCGGCCCTTCGCCTACAGTTACGGCTACCAATTTCCCGACGAGGGTCCGCCGGCCTATGCATCGCGTCCCGCCGTCGCTTCCATCCTCGGACGCGCCGGCTATCAACTGGTCGGGCCGCTAGGTCATCGGGGAGATCAGATCGTCGCGACCGGCGTCAGCCGTCGCGACGGCGAGATGCGCTTCATCGTCGATCCTTATGAGGGGCGGATATTGCGGGCAGTCCGGCTTGGGCCGCCACCGATGCATGGCGACGGACCGGAGCGCGGCGGTTACGGGCCGGGCGACGGGGCCCCTTATGGGCCGCACGGAGCCGGTCCGGGCTCGTCAGGTTCAGGACCAGCCGCGCGCGGCTTCGACGCTGAGCATTACCCGGAAACGGATGCGGCGCCCGGAGGCGCGACGTTAGACAACGCGCCCAATGGGACTATCCACCAGCGCGCATCGGCCGCGAAGCGTGGAACGTCTTCGAACGCTCCCCGCGAGATCGCGCCGCAAAAGCCTATGCCGCCAACGGCAGTTGCGCCAGCGTCGCCCCCCGCGTCGGCGTCGGCCGTGGCGTCCCCCGCGATGAATTCCAAGCCTGCGCCAGTGACGAACGCCTCGGCGCAGGGGTCTAGGCCAAGCGTCGAGGTCGTCGGGACGTCCCCTGAAAAACCCGCGACCTCAGCGGAACGAAGCGCGCCTGCACGGCGAGCCGCGGGCGCTCGCGCAGCCTCGTCGCGCCGGGCGATCGTGCCCCCGCATACGCCAAGCGAAACCACGATCGTGAAGCCAGAGGCCTCGGCGCCGTCGGTTCCAGGCGCAAACGGCTCCGCGTCGGCGCCCGACGAGGTGGGAAAGCCGGAAGCCGGCGGTTAATAAAAAAGGTGCCCGAGATGGGCGCCTCTCATATTCACTCGAGATTTGTCGCCGTTACGCGGCCTTCGACTCGACGATGGTCGCCGACGGCGCGCCGACGCCGATGTCGATGCGGCGGGGCTTCTGCGCCTCCGGGATCTCGCGCACGAGGTCGACGTGCAGCAAGCCGTTGACGATGCTCGCGCCCGTCACCACGACATGATCAGCGATCTGGAACCGGCGTTCAAAAGCCCGCGCGGCGATGCCCTGATGCAGGACCTCGCGGCCGTCTGCGGGCTGCGCCGGCTCTTTCGAGCCCTTGATCGACAGAGTGTTTTCTTTGGTCTCGACGGACAATTCGTCGCGCGAGAATCCCGCGACCGCGAGCGTCACCCGATAGGCGTTTTCGCCGGTGCGCTCGATATTATAGGGCGGGTAGCCCTGTGTGGCCTCGAACCCGCCGGCCTGATCGAGCAGGTTGAACAAGCGGTCGAAACCGACGGTCTGACGGTAAAGCGGAGAGAGATCGAACTGACGCATGACATATCCTCCAGTTGAGCGACATGCGGCGCGCTTGCGTAACCGCGCCGCGCCTCTTCGCGCGTCCATTACGGCCCGCGCTGGCATCGATCTAGGAAGCGGGAAAGCGTCGTTCAAGAGGCGTCGGCGAAGCCGTTGCGGAAAGTCTCAGACCGGCAGCGAATGTCGCTCAGCCGCACGAAACGGCGATTCCAGCGCAAGCACGAGCTTGACCAGATCCGCCTGGCGGGTCGCCCCTGTCTTCAGGAAAATGCTTTTGAGATAGCCCTTGACCGTTCCCTCGCTGAGACCGAGCGCCCGCGCCGTAGCCGGGACGCCGCCGACCTCAGCGATCGCCAGCAGGACCGAGCCTTCACGGGCGGTCAGGCCGAACAGTTTCGCGGCGACCGCTCCGCCGTCGTCCGCGTTGAGCTGCAGCCGGCGCAGGAACAGCGCCGAGAGCCCGTTCGCCAGCGGCAGCACGTGCATCACGCAGCAGCGCGACTCTCCGCGCTTCACCATAATGGCGAAGGCTTCGGCGTCGGCGCCGCCGATGCCGGCGAGCGCGCGCTCCAGGGCCTCTTTGGCGCGCGGATCGCGCATGGTCAGCGTATCGCCCGCGACCGCGAAGGCGTCGCCTTCATCGAGAATGTCATCGGCGCTGCGATTCTTTTGAACGATACGCATTTTGGCGTCGACCACGAGCACGGGCGTCGTCAGTTCGTCGAACAATTCCACCAGCACGGATGGATCTGAAGCCGGCGTGTGACGTGCGATCGCGCTGGCGAGGTGCGGCAATAGCGCATCGAGGCGCGCCTTCGCCTGTGCGTCCGCCAAGCCAGCGCGCTCATCGCGAAACGCCACGAACAAACAGACGCCTGTCTCGGATCGGTGAATGACGCCGACGATCACGTCCAAAAGTCCGAATGGCGCCATCCAGCGTTGATAGGCGCCGCTTTGATGAAACGCCTCAAGCGAAACGAAGTCTTCGGAGGAAAACGCCCGGCCGACGCCGATCTCGGCCAGCACCCGCGCCTTGACCGGATCGAGTTTGCGATGGTTGCGAAGATATTCGGCGATCCACGCCTTCTCAGCGTGCGTCGAATATTTGAGCTCGAGCAGCGCCGAAACGCGGTCTCCGAACAGGAGCGCCGCGAAGCGCGCATTCAAGACGCGCGCGATTTCGTCTAACGCGTCCGGCCAGCAGCGTGCGTCGGCGCCAGCAGCTTCGATAGCCGTGACGACGCGAGCGTTCCCATCTTCCCAAACCGTCATCTCTTCACCCGCTGCGACCTCTCGCCACACCTTCGCAAAGCGGTTTTTGCGATGGCGCGCGCCGCGCGGCGAGAGGTCGACCTGCTCCGAGCCCTCAGAAAAGCCTGCGAAAACTCAAAGGCGTCACTTGTTTTCAACTTAACTTCTGTGTTGCCCAACTGCAACAATTGAGACGAATTTAGTCAATGGCCATGCTCAACCTCCCGATCGGGGGGAAAGGATGAGACTCGCGACAAGTAAATTACAAAAAAGAATCTAGCGACCGCCATGATGACCGAGAACTCAGCAAAGACGCCGACCGCGAACGCGACATGGAAGTGCCTGCGCGCCCTTGTTGCTGCGACGCTTTTTGTTGTCTCGGCGCTGTTGCAGGCGACGCTCGCGCCGCACGCGGCTTTGTCCGCGACGCTGGCGTTCTGCGTAGACGACCACGCGCCGGCGGATCGGGCGGACGAGAAGACGCCCGCAGGCGCGCCAGCGCTCGGTCACTCGCATTGCCGCGCCTGCCCGATCGCGACGCCGCCGTCCATTCCCGAAAAGCCGCCCATCGCGTGCGTCGCAGCGCCGCCAATCGCGCTCGTCTACTCCGACGGATGGGGTTTCGAACCGCAAGTGCGACGCCGTCCGGGCGAGACGCGGTCCCGTGCGCCTCCGTTCTTCTCCTGACGAAACAAAAACTCGCATTGTTTCAACCGCCCCTCGCTGGCGGATCAGGAGATCAGTTCCATGCCCCCTACCGCTCTTCTGCGCGGCGTGAGCGCCTGCGCCCTCATTCTCGCGTCGCTCGCCGTCGCCAAGGCCCAAGTCTCTCTTCCGCAGATCGTGGTCGGCGCGCAACGCCCTGCCGCGGCGCCAACCACGCCGCCCTTGGAAAAGGCCGGCGACGAGGCTGTCGTCACACAAAGGGAAATCGTGGAGGAGAAACCTCCTGAAACGGATACAGCGAAGCTTCTCGAACATCAGCCTGGCGTGAGCGTTCAGACCGGCGGCGGCGTTTCCGGCCTGCCTGCAATTCGAGGCCTCGCCGATGATCGCCTGAAGATACTCGTGGGCGGCGTGCAGACGACGGCCACCTGCGCCAATCACATGAATTCGCCGCTGAGCTATACCGATCCGAACACGATCGGCCGGGTTGAGGTGGTGACCGCGGTGTCGTCAGTGAGCAAAGGCGGCGATTCGATCGGCGGCTCAATCCTCGTCACCCCGAAATCGCCGGTCTTTGCGACTCCTGTGGTCGCTCCAGCAGTCATCGGTCCCGGCGGCGCGCCAGTTTCCCCAATCGTGGCCGCGAGTCCCTACCCCCCCGTTCCCTATCTTCCGCTTCCGGTTCCAGGCACGGTTCGTTTTGGCCCGAACAATGAGGTGCTGACGACGGGAACCGTCTCGGCGTTCTTCCGCGGCAATAATAATGGCGTCGGCGTAACAGCCAACATCAATATGGCTAACGACCATTGGAGCCTGCTCTACAACGGGTCCTGGCAACGTGCGACGAACTATCACGCCGGCGGCAATGGCGACAAAGTTCTCTCAACGAACTTCATGTCTGAGAACCACGCTGTCACGCTCGGCTATCAGAACGAAGGCCATCTCTTCACCTTCCGCGGCGCTTATCAGAACATTCCCTATCAGGGCTTTCCGAACCAGCGCATGGATATGACGCGGAATCGCTCCTATTCGCTCGACGCGTATTACAAGGGCGCCTACGAGTGGGGCACGCTGGAGGCGCGCGCCTATTGGCATCAGGTCTTCCACAAGATGGGATTCCTGGAAGACAGGTTCTGGCTCAATCACCCGATGATCGCGCTCGGCCGCGACTTCGGCTATTCCATCAAGACGGAAATTCCATACAGCGAGCAGGATCTTTTCCGGATCGGCAATGAGTTCCACGGCTATCGTCTGCAGGACTACTGGCCGTCCGATCTCACCGGCTTTACCCAGGGGTTCGCGACGCCTCCCGGCAACTTGAGCCGGCCTTTCGCAAATGTGAACATCAATGGCGGCCAGCGCAATCGCTTCGGCACCTACGCCGAATGGGAGCGCCGCTGGACGACTCAGTGGTCGAGCCTGATCGGCGTGCGCAACGACGTCGTCTGGATGGACACAGGTCCCGGTCAGAGCTACACGCCGTTTATTTTTCCCACCACGCCGCTGATCGCGCGTGCGAACAACTTGGCCGTCAATATATTCAACGCGCAAAACCGGGCGCGCACCGACGTCAACTTCGACATGACCGCTCTGGGGCGCTACGAACCGGAGCCCGGAACCCTTTACGAGTTCGGCTATTCGCGCAAGACGCGCTCGCCCAATCTCTATGAACGCTATACTTGGCCGATGGCGGGCCCGTTCACCGCGATGTTCAACTGGTTCGGCGACGGCAACGGCTACACTGGCAATCTCAATCTCAAGCCGGAAGTCGCGCACAATGTCGCATTCACCGGCGCGTGGCGCGACATGTCGGGCGCCAATAATTGGGAAGCGCGGATATCGCCCTTCTATACTTACGTTGAGAATTACATCGACGGCGCCAGAACCGGCGGGACCTTCAACACGTTCCCCGTGGCGAACTCCTATATTTTCCAGATCATGCAGTTCCGCAATTTCAAGGCGGAGCTGTATGGCGTCGACGGCTCGGGCAGAGTGAAGCTGCATGAGTCGCCGGAGTATGGCAGGCTGCAGGCGGTCGGCGTCGTCAGTTTCGTCTACGGACGAAATCTCGACATCGGCAATCCGCAATATTGTCTGCCCGGCAATGGATTTTGCTCGGTCGCGTCCTTCCTGATCAAGAAAGGCGATGGTCTGTGGAACCTGATGCCGGCCAATGCGCGCATCGCGCTTGAGCATCAGCTCGGCGGATTGAGCCTGGCCGCCGAAACGCAGCTTGTCGCGCCCAAGGACCATGTTTCCGCCAACAAGGGCGAATTCACCACGCCTGCTTACGCGCTCCTCAATCTGCGCGCCGCCTATGAGTGGAGCAATATGCGGATCGACCTTGGCGTCGACAATCTCACCAATGCGCTCTACTCGCTGCCGCTTGGCGGATTCGATCTGACGAACTATTCCCGCAACGCGTTCGTCTTCGGACGAAATGTCGGCCTTGCGAGCGTGCGTCAGGTGCCTGGAATGGGCCGCAACTTTTACGCGGGCCTCACGGTGAAGTTCTGATCGCGGCGCGCTAATGTGGAAGGCGGCGCGCCAATGCGCCGCCTCTCATTCTGATGTTCCGATTCTGCTGCGTCTCGCGCCTGTCGGTTTGCGCCGCGCGCTCGCCGCTTCTCTTCGATGCACGCGCGCGGTGGCGCCATTATGTTGCTCAATTGCAACAAATCCAATAATTTGCTCAAGAACTGGGCGAGCTCACTTCCGATATCAAAAAAAGATAGTAACAAGTTCGTTACACGGAATTGGATTCTCCAGCGCCATGTCAGCGAAAGCAGAACGGAAAGACTGCAAGCGAAGCGGCGCCCGCGCTGTCCTCGCATTGGCGCTTTTCTGCCTTTCCGCCGCGTTGCAGGCGACGATCGCGCCGCGCATGGCGTTCGCGGCGTCAGATGAATTCTGCGTCGATAACGTCGGCGCCGCCGATCCGCAGCCCCCGAGTCAATCGCCGACGCACGCCTCGGACGCGCATTGCAGTGTTTGCACGACCGCGGCCGCGCCCATCATCCTCGGTAGACTACCGGTCGCGCGCCTTGAGCGATGGTCGACTGCGCTGGTCTACCTCGACACATGGCCTAGCGAAGCGCGAGAACGACGCCGTTCCGGCGAAGCGCGCTCACGCGCGCCCCCCTTTCTCTCCTGACGAAACAAGAACTCGCGCTGTTTCAACCGCCGCTCGCCGCGGTTCAGGAGATCTCATACAATGCAACATACCGCTCTACTGCGCGGCGCAAGCGCCTGCGCGCTGGTTCTCGCGTCGCTCGCAAGCGCCGAGGCCCAGGTCGCTCTCCCCCAGATCGTCATAGGCGCGCCGCATCGCCCTGCGGCGCCGACCGCGCCGCCACCGACTCCGCCCACGCCGGAAAAGGCCGGCGACGCGGCCGTGGTCACGCAAAAGGAAATCGACAAGGAAAGGCCCGCTGTCGCCGACACGACGAAGCTCCTCGAAAACACCCCCGGCGTCAGTATGTACGAGGCCGGCGGCGTTTCGCGCCTGCCGGCGATTCACGGCATGGCCGACGATCGGCTAAAAATCATCGTGGGCGGCGTGCAGCCGACCGCAGCGTGCGCCAACCACATGAATCCCCCGCTCTCCTATATTGATCCCAATAACGTGCAGAGAATCGAAGTCTTTTCGGGCGTGATGCCCGTCAGCAGAGGCGGCGATTCGATCGGCGGTTCGATCATCGTGACGCCGCGACAGCCCGCCTTCGCGCCGCCCCCAGGCGCGCCGCTGCCGCCGCCCGCCGTGGCGCCGGTTGAACCATTCCTGCTCGGCTCGCCATACCCGCCGTTCCTGCCCTTTACCGGTCAGGGCTTGCGCTTCGGCAATCAGAACGAGTTGCTTGCGACCGGCGTCGTCTCGGCCTTCTTCCGTACAAACAATAACGGCATCAGCGTTTCCGGCACGACGAATGTCGCGACCGACCATTGGAGCGTGCTCTACAACGGCGCCTGGTCTCGCGCGACCGACTATCATCAGGGCGACAACGGACCGAAAGTGCTGTCAACAAATTTTATTTCGGAACAGCACTCGCTCACCGGCGCGTATCAGAATAACGGGCATCTCTTCACGATCAGGGGCGCTGTAGAGCATATCCCCTATCAGGGATTTCCCAATCAACGCATGGATATGACGGGCAATCGCGGCTACACCGCGGAAGCCAAGTATCTGGGAGCCTACGACTGGGGCCTCGTGGACGCGCGCGCCTTTTGGCATCACGTCACCCATACGATGGGCTTCCTCTACGACAAGCAGCCAGCGAACATGCCGATGAACACCATCGCGCATGATTTCGGCTACTCAATCAAGACTGAGATTCCCTTCACCCAGCTCTCCGGTCACGACTTGTTGCGGCTTGGCAGCGAGTACCACGGTTTTCGCCTCAAGGACTGGTGGGAGCCGGTGTACAGCTCGACCATGATGATGATGGGCCCGTTCACCTACTGGAACATCAATAACGGCGACCGTAATCACGTGGGCCACTATGCGGAGTGGGAGGCCGCTTGGACGCCGCAATGGTCGACGCTTCTCGGCGTGCGCAATGACGTCGTGTGGATGACGACAGGCAACGCCTATCCTTACGATCCGCGCAGCTCCATTCCAATGGGCATGATGGGCGGCATGGGCGGCGGCATGGGCGGCGGCATGGGCGGCATGGGGATGATGATGTACATGGCGAACCCCGATGCGACTGCCGCGCAAATCTTCAATGCTCGCAATCACGCCCGCACGGACGTAAATTTTGACATGGTTGCAAGGGCCCGTTACCAACCTGACGCCGTCAGCACGTACGAGGTCGGCTATTCGCGCAAGACCCGCTCGCCCAATCTTTATGAGCGGTACGCGTGGGGCGTCGGATCGATGGCGACCGCCATGGTCAATTGGTTCGGCGACCTCAACGGCTACACAGGCAATCTCGACCTGAAGCCGGAAGTTGCGCACACGGTTGGCATTGTCGGCTCTTGGATCGATCCTGCGGGAAATTGGGAAGCCAGAGTCAATCCGTATTACAGCTATACCCCGACTCATTGGAAAGGCGAAGAAATCGGTTGCCGGCGGGCGGATAATGGATTCGTCTAAAGGGCATGATTCGTTCTGGCTATCTTTCGCCCGAGGATCGCGCCGACCTGATCGCCCTTGTGCGTGACGGCTCTGCGGCGCATCGCTTGGCGCGCCGCGCCAATGCTCTCGTGCTGCTGGATGACGGTTGGAGCTGCGAGCAGGTCGCCGCGGCGCTGTTTGTCGACGATGACACAGTCCGGCGCTGGCATGCATTGTTTTTGGAGGATGGGCTCGAAGGCTTAACGCGCTTTGATAGCGGCGGCGGCGCCTCGCGCTTGTCGAAGATGCAGGAAGCGGCGCTGACGTCCTGGATATCTGAAAGCTTACCTCCTTCGACGCGTCAGATTGGCGCGTATATCGAGAAGGAATGCGGTGTCGTTTACGAGAGCCGCTCCGGCCTCATCGCTCTCCTGCATCGGCTTGGGCTCGAATACAGGAAGCCGGAAGCGATCGGACGCAAGCCTGATGCGGAAAAGCAGAAAGCCTTCATCGAAGCCTACGAGAATCTTCTGAACGCGCTTGGCCCTGACGAGGCCGTGATGTTCATGGACGCCGTGCATCCGACGCATGCGACGCGTCCCGCCGGTTGCTGGGCGCCGGCCAAGGAAAATCTGGCCATTGAGCAAACCAGCGGGCGGCAACGTCTTAATGTTCATGGCGCGATCGACCTCGAGACTGGCAAGACCAGAATGGTCGACGTCGAAACCGTCGACGCGGTGTCAACGATCAGGCTTCTGCAAGCGATCGAGTCGATGTATCCGCTGATGGCAATGATCCATGTCTTCCTGGACAATGCACGCTATCACCATGCCGTTCTGGTGCAAGAGTGGTTGGCGGAGCCGGGCAGACGCATCAAGTTGCACTTCATTCCCGCTTATTGCCCGCATTTGAACCCGATTGAGCGGCTATGGGGTGTCATGCACAAGCATCTGACGCACAACAAATGCTACGCCACATACAGGGAGTTCGCCGAAGCGACATTGGGATTTCTACGTGAAACCGTTCCAATCCGCTGGTTCGAGTTTCGCGATTCCGTCACCGACAACTTCCGCGTCATCGATCCGAAGGATTTTCGGGTTCTGACGTGAACTGGGTATACATCGAAAATTTCATAGACGCTGATCGCGTGAGCAATCTCTCGGGACCGGCTGGACTCATCTTTCCCATACTACAGTTCCGCAACCATAAAGCGGAAATCTACGGCTTCGACGTTTCCGGCCGCCTGAAGCTTTGGGAAACGCCAGAATACGGTCTGTTTTCCACCACTGGCTTTATCAGCTACGTCTATGGCAAGGACCTCGACATGCCCAATTACACGGCCTGCGGTCTGTCCGGCGCCACATGCTATCTGCTGGCGCAGAACTTCGCCAAGGGAGACGGGCTGTATCATATCATGCCATTGACCGCGCGCGGCGCCATCGAACACCGTTTGGGCGGATGGACGAGCGCCGTCGAGTTGCAGCTGGTCGACAGCAAGACGCATGTTTCCGTCGCCCGCAACGAATTGAAGACGGGCGGGTATGCGCTGGTCAATTTGAGAACCGCCTACGACTGGGGAACGATGCGCTTCGATCTCGCGATCGAAAACCTGTTCGACCAGCTCTACTATCCACCCCTCGGTGGCCATTATTTCACTTTGGCGAAGGTCACCAACAATCCACTCACCTACGGGCCGGTGCCGGGGATCGGCCGCAACTTTATCGCCGGCCTTACGGTTCGGTTTTGACCGCACGCCGCTTCCAGGAGAGACGCGTATGCGCGTCTCTCCTCATTGGAGAGTGTTTTGTGAAACGTCTCTTCGTTCCCTTGGCGCTATCGGCGCTTTGCGCCGTACTCGCCTCGGCGCAAGCCGAAATCATCGGCGCGCAAACGCCTCGCACGGCGACGGAGGACCAAATGAAGGCCTCCCTGCGCGAGATCGACCTCGTTGGCGCGAATGGCGCGGCTCTCGACTTGCGTGCGCTGATGGCGAGCGGACGACCGACGCTCATCAGCCTTTGGGCCTATTGGTGCCCGAATTGTCTCGCCGAAATGAAAGGCTTCAAGGCGATCGCCGCGGCCTGCCCGGATCGCTGGAACATCGTCTTCGTCTCGGCGCGCGCCAGCGACTACGCCAAGGACGCCGCGAAGTTCAAGACTTACGGTCTACCCTGGAAGATCTTCCGCGTCGGCGACTCAACGAAAACCGACGTGGCGAAAGCAAAAAGCGCGCGCGCCTTCTACGGCGCGACGGCCGGCGGCGACGTGGTCACGCCACTTCACTATCTGGTCGGCGCTTCCGGACGGGTCGACGCAATCGTCAACGGCAAGCTGAACTTCGAGGAGCCCCAACGCCTAGCCGCCTTCTGCGCCGACTGAAAAACCGCTCCGTTCGGCCTCCTCGCCAAAATGCACTATCTTCGAGGGGAGAATCGGCCTCGAGCGCCGAGGAGAGCCTATGCAAGAACTTGTTGCGTCGCCCCACAATCCCGTCCCCGAAGGCGCCGTAGTTTACGCGCTGAAGACGCGGGACGGACGCAGATTGCGCGCGGCCGCCTTTCCCTGCAGCGAGAAGTCGCGCGGCACGGTGGCGCTGTTTCAGGGCCACAATGAATTCATCGAGAAATATTTCGAGACGATCGAGGATTTGCGCAGGCGCGGCCTGGACGTTGTCGCGCTCGACTGGCGCGGCCAGGGCGGCTCGGAGCGCGAACTCGCCGATTCGCGCAAGGGACATATCGACGACTTCTCTCAATATCAGCGCGACCTCGATGTCTTCATCGCTCAAGTACTCAGCGATCGGCCGCAGCCCTGGTTCGCGCTTGCCCATTCGATGGGCGCGGCGATCATGCTCGAGGCGGCGCATTCCGAAAGGACGCCGATTCAGCGTTTCGTGCTGACCGCCCCCATGATCGATCTCGCCAATCTGCGCTTTCCGCGCGCGACGCGGTGGCTCGCCGACACGCTCGACATGTGCGGATTCGGCGGCATGTACATTCCGGGCGGGTCGGGCGCCTCCTTTATCGAGAAGCCCTTCAAAGGGAATTTGCTGACAACCGATCCGGTTCGCTTCGAACGAAACGCGGCGATCCTTCGGGCGGCGCCGCAGCTCGCCATCGGCGATCCGACGATCGGCTGGAGCAACGCCGCCTTCCGCCTCATGAGGGGATTTGAATCGCCGGACTATGCGAGACGAATCCGCGCGGCAATACTGATGTTTGGCTGCGGCCGGGAGATGATCGTCTCTAACGCCGCCATCGAGCGTTTCGCGCAAAATCTCAACAACGGCGCGCTGGCGATGATCGCGGGCGCCAAGCACGAGCTGCTGATGGAGCGCGACGAGTTCCGCAGCCAGTTTTGGAGCGCCTTCGACGCCTTCATTCCTGGAGAAGCTTTCGTCGCGTGATTTACGCGCCGAGCAGCTTCAACGCCTCTTCGTGCAGCGCGGGATCGCCCGCCGCGACGATCGCGCCGCCTTGGGCCGCCGCGCCGCCGCTCCAGTCGGTGACGACGCCGCCCGCCCCCTCGATGATCGGGATCAGCGCGACGATGTCGTAAGGCTGCAAATTCGTTTCGACGACGAGATCGACATGGCCGGAGGCAAGCGCGCAATAGGCGTAGCAGTCGCCCCCATAGCGCGAAAGCCGCGCCGCGCGCTCGACGCGATGGAAATTTTCGCGTCGCGCCGGGTCGATCAGCAGCGGCGAGGTCGTCATCAGCGTCGCCTGCGCGAGCGTCGAGCAGCAGCGCGTCGCCAGCCTGCGAGTCTCGAGGGCGCCGCGCGCACCCTCCGCTCCCCGCGCCGGCCCGCGCCAATGGGCGGCCTCGCCGTCGCCGAAGAAGCGCTCGCGGGTGAAGGGCTGGCTCATCAGCCCGTAGCAGGGACGCCCATGATGGGCGAGGCCGATCAGCGTGCCCCACAACGGCAGGCCGCAGATGAAGCTCTTTGTGCCGTCGATCGGGTCGAGCACCCAGACATATTCGGCGTCTTCGCGTAAGGGTCCGAACTCCTCGCCATAGACGCCATGACCGGGAAAGGTCGATTCGATCAGGCGCCGCATGGCGAGTTCGGCGGCGCGGTCGGCCTCGGTGACGGGATCAAAGGCCCCGCCATGCGCCTTGTCGTCGGCGGCGAGCGCGGTCCTGAAGAACGGCATGATCGCTTCCGCCGAAACATCGGCGAGACGGTCAACGAATTTTTCGAAATCAACGGCGGTCATACGAGCTCCAGGGCCGTGCGGTCGGTCGTCCAGCTACTCGGCCGCCGCCTGTCGCTCGCCGCCCAGAATCTCGGCCAAATCTTCGTGCCGCGCCACCGCCGCCAGAACGTCTCCGAGATCGCGGGCGACGGCGTCGAAGCGCTCGTTTTTCTGGAGCGTCGATTCGTCCATGTAAAGACTGCGCGACACTTCGATCTGCAGAGCATGCCAGCCGGCCGCGGGTTTCCCGTAATGCTCGGTGATGAAGCCGCCCGCGTAAGGGCGGTTGCGCATGACGTGATAGCCGCAGCCGCGCAAACGGTCCTCGACGACGTCGACGAGGCCCGTCGAAGCGCTCGCCCCGTAGCGATCGCCGATGACGAAATCGATACGCCGCTTGTCGCCCCGCGCCGCGAGCAAGGGGTCGCGCGCGCCGGTCGAGGGCATCGAATGGCAGTCGATCAGCACGGCGACGCCGAAACGGGCGGCGGCGCGCTCCATCAAATCGCGCAGCGCCGCATGGTAGGGCTTATAGAGGCTGTCGATGCGACGCAGGCCTTCATCGAGCGAAAGCCGGCGTTCATAAATTTCGCGCGCGTCGGCGACCACTCGGGGAATTGTCCCCAATCCCGCCGCAACGCGCAGCGAACGCGCATTGGCAAAGGCCGGCAAGGCGCCGTCAAAGAGCCTGGGATCGAGTTCATATGGCTCGCGATTGAGGTCGAGATAGGCGCGAGGAAAGCGCGCCCGCAGCAAAGGCGCGCCGATGGATGAGGCCGCCGCGAACAGATCGTCGACATAGGCGTCTTCCGAACGGCGCAGAGTCGCCGTGTCGAGCGGCGTCGCCGCCAGAAAACGCGCGGGATAGATGCGGCCCGAATGCGGCGAGGAAAAAACCAGCGGCGACGCAAGCTCGTCCGGCTCGACGACGTCGAAGGCGCGCTCGAATTCCGGTTCGCAGCTGGGCGCCGCCGCATCTGTTTCGCGCCGCTCGCGCATGCCGTCAGTCATTCGCTCGTCTCGCTTCCACGTCGCAGAGGCGTCCAAAGTCGCGCCGGCGCTGAGGATAGGCGCTCGAAAGGGACGGCGCCACTCGCTATATTAGGGCGTTACGTTAACGCGCCGCCACCTCGGTTTCACCTGAAATTTACGAAGCTCTGGCGATATGGCGAAAACACGCGAGGATGGCGATGAACGATAGGCTGGCCGCAAGAATTTTGCTTGCCGAAGACGACAACGACATGCGGCGCTTCCTGGTCAAAGCGTTGCAGCAGGCTGGTTTTTCGGTCACGTCTTTCGACAATGGGCTCTCGGCCTACGATCAGCTTCGGGTCGAGCCTTTCGAACTGCTGCTGACCGACATCGTCATGCCCGAGATGGATGGAATCGAATTGGCGCGCCGCGCGACCGAGCTTGATCCCGATATCAAGGTCATGTTCATCACCGGCTTCGCCGCCGTCGCGCTCAATCCAGACAATCACGCGCCGCGGCAGGCGAAAATCCTCTCCAAGCCGTTCCACTTGAGGGAACTGGTCACTGAGGTGCAGAGGATGCTGGCGGCCTGACTCCGCCAGACCAGATCTAGACGCAGGCTTCGCAGATCGCCGCCACGTGGCGATCGTCCGTTCCGCAACAGCCGCCCAAGATGCGTAGGCCCGGATAGGTCTCGCGCAACTTCCGGTATCTGCGGCCGAGATCGAGCGGATCGCCTGAGTCGAGCGTTACCGATTCGTCGAGTTCGGCGTGGCTTTTCGTCGAGGCGTTGGCCTTGGCGCCGAAAAGCCTCCCCATCCACGGCTCGTCGACCGACAGCGCCTGTTCGAAATGGGTCGGATGTGCGCAGTTGACCATGTAATAGGCAGGCGCTGAGCCAGTCTCGCGATCCACCGTCTCGACCGCGTCGCGCAAGCTGCGCCCGCCGACGAGCTTGCCATCGGTCTCCAATGTGAAGGAAATCGAGCAGGGCATATCGAGCGCGTGCGCGGCGCGGGCGATCCCGATCGCCTCTTCAACGTAATTCAAGGTGTAGGCCGCGACCATGTCAGCGGCCGTGGCGGCAAACGCCTCAATTTGCGGGGCGTGGTAATCTTCCGCTTCCTCCGCGCTCATGCGCCCCGCGGCGTAGCCGTCTCCGCGAGGGCCGAGGACGCCGGCGACGACGAGCGGCGTCTTTTCCGTCTCCGCAGCCTCACGAATTTCTTCCAGCAGCGCGATCGCGACCTGGTTGATGCGCTTCAAATCTGCCGCGTCATAACCGAGCTTTGCCCCCCAGTCCCGGTTCGCCCGCCAGGTCGGACTGTCCAGAATAAGACCGCGGCCATGTCGGCGCGCAATCACGAGGTAGCGCTCGTAATAGTTGCGCAGCCGCGCCTGCCCCTCCTCGCTGTCGAGCAGAACGAATGACGCGAAGTGCGGCAGGTCGACGCCCTCGTGAAAAATGAGCGTCGTCTCCAGGCCGCCGTCGCTGACGAAGAGGCCCGGCTTCAACTGCGGCAGATCGGCTCGGTATTTGGCCATTTGCTCCATTCCATGATTTCCACGCCTCGACGCGCCGTCCCCAAGAGCAACTTGCCCATTTGCCCGCATTGCGTTATCAGCGCCAGCAAATTCGCTTGTTTCGATCGGCCGACCCCGCGCCGCCGCGGCGCGGGGCTTCAGCCGTTTCCATCCCAGGAAGGATGCGTCGCCATGAAAAAGGACATCCACCCGAACTATCATACGATCAAAGTCGTGATGACCGACGGCGCCGAATTTACGACCCGTTCCACTTGGGGGAAGGAAGGGGATACGATGCATCTCGATATCGACCCCAAGACGCATCCGGCCTGGACGGGCGGCTCGACCCAGCTGCTCGACCGCGGCGGCCGCTTGTCGCGCTTCAACTCGCGCTTCGGCAACCTCTCCTTCGGCAAGAAATAAAAAGAGGCGGCGGTCGAGCCGCCGCCTCAGTTAGTTCGCCTGAAGGATATCACTGGGCGAAAGCGGCGCGCAGTCTGGCGATCTGCGCTTCGACCGGACTCGGGGCCGGAACTGGCTCGGGGAGAGCTGGTTCTGGCGCATAGATCAGCCGGTCGAGATGAATGATCCGGGCCTGCAGGCGCAACGAATGCAGCGCAAGATCGCGCAGGCGCTCGGGCAGTCGTTGGAAAATGTCGGCGGCCGACGCGAGTTCCTGCTCCCGAAGCTTCACGCGATGGCGATTGCTCGCCGCCTGATGACGCGTCAATTCGCCCTGATTTACCGCGCGCTGCAGCAGCAGCCAGGACGCAATCTGCATGAGCCGCGTGGTCAGCCGCATGCTCTCCGCCGCATAGGCGAGGGCTTCGGCTTTCGCCAGCTCCTTGGCCTCTAGCCGCCCCGCCCCGTCGAGGTATGAGGCCGCCTCCTCCACGAGGCTCATGCCCTCGCGAAACAGCGCGCAAAATCCTTCGGACCCCGCGAGCCTTTCGATGAAAGAGACCGGCTGCGGCTTTTCTCCGGCGCCGCCTGTGACTCGAGCCATACGACCTTCACGCATATTCGGCGCGACAGCGCCTCTGATGCGTGGACAGTAACGCAGGCGGCGGGGCGGCGCGCGCTTAGCCTTTCCTTAACCTTAATGGGAAGCGCCCCGACTGACGCATAAAAAGAGAGCCGCAAAGCGGCTCTCAAGGCTTCTTGACAGGGAGGCATCAAGGACGAGTGGAGAAGAAGCCACTCGGAATCCCACTGAAGGGACGCATTCAAGCTAAAACGATAAACATTAATATAAGGTTAACGCACAGATCGAACCGTCGCTTTCCACGAATTATTCGGGGCGAACGCGCCAAAAAAGTGAACTCTGCCGGGCGCGTTATTGCGAAGCCTGCGACGCCGGGCGCCGGACTGAGCCAAGACGCGGTCCGCGAACCAAAAAAGAGACTGGCCCCGGGGCGCAATCTGGCGCATTGAACTCCCGCCTCCGAACGTCCCGCCGCGCTTAATGCGTTGAACCTTCCGCAGTTCTCCCCCTAGGCTCCCTGAATGATTCGCTCCGCCCTGATGAATGTGATGACCGCCGCCGCTTTGAAGGCCGGTCGCGGCCTTAAGCGCGACTTCGGCGAGGTGGAGAACCTTCAGGTTTCAGTCAAAGGTCCGGGCGATTTTGTCACCGCGGCCGACAAGCGCGCAGAGAAAACCCTGTTTGAAGAGCTGTCGAAGGCGCGCCCCGGCTACGGCTTCGTTATGGAGGAAGGCGGCCTCGTCGAAGGCTCCGACAAGAGCCACCGCTGGCTGATCGATCCGCTCGACGGCACGTCGAATTTTCTCCACGGCGTTCCGGTCTTCGCCATCTCCATCGGCCTGGAGCGCGAGGACCGTCTGGTCGCCGGCCTCGTTTACAATCCCGCCTCCGACGACATGTTCGTCGCCGAACTCGGCCAGGGAGCCTACTTCAACAATCGCCGCATGCGGGTCGCGGCGCGGCGCTCGCTTTCCGAGTCCATGGTGGCCTGCGGAATTCCGCCGCTGGCGCGTTCGCGCGACCATGAGAGCTTCAAGCGCGAGCTCGCGGCCGGCATGGGAAAGATCGCCAATATTCGGCGCATGGGCGCCGCCGCGCTCGATCTCGCGCTGGTCGCCTGCGGGCGATTTGACGGCTATTGGGAGCGCGGCATCAATTCGTGGGACGTCGCGGCGGGAATCGTTCTGGTGCGCGAAGCCGGCGGATTCGTGAGCGACCTTTCGGGAGGCGCCGACATGCTGGCGAAGGGCGAGATATGCGCAGGCAACGAAATAATTCATCGCCAACTGCTCGACGTGATGAGGAAGGCGTGAACGCCCCTGCCCCGCCTGTCTCGACGAGATTGCGCCTTCGCATCGACGAGGACTGGCCGTCGATGCTCGATGTCTGGGTCGCCTCATGGCGAGCGACCTATCCGGAAATTGACTTCGAAGAGCGCCGCGAGTGGCTCGTTCGCCACGTTCGCGACCTCGAATCTGTCGGCGCAATGACGCTCTGCCTGTTAGACGCGGAATCCAGGCTTGCCGGCTTCGTCGTAATCAATCCGGCTGACGGCTGGCTCGATCAGATTTGCGTCGCGCCGGACCTGTTCGGCGCGGGTCTCGGCGCATCGTTGCTGTCCGCCGCGCGAGATGTCTCCCCGAGCGTGATCCGGCTCGACGTCAATGCGGACAATCTTCGCGCCGTCCGCTTTTACGAGCGTGACGGATTCTCGCGCGTTGGGCGTGGCGCGAATACTTTGTCCGGCCGCGAAACCATCATGATGGAATGGCGACCGCGTCGCTGAAACAGTCGTAGAGCGTCATGGCGGGGTCGTCCGCTGAGCTCTGCGCCTGCGCGATCAGCTCTTCGGCGGGCAGCCTTGCTCGCCCAAATGCGCGATGCGGATCATGTTGGTCGCGCCCGGCGTGCCGAACGGCATGCCGGCGACGATGATGACACGATCGCCGGCGACGCCGAACCCCTCGCTCTCAGAATATTCGCAGGCGCGCCCGACCATGTCTTCAATGTCGACGGCGTCACGCGTTTCAAGCGCATGCACGCCCCAGACCAGCGCCAGACGGCGCGCAGTGTCGCGCTTCGGCGTCAGCGCCAGAATCGGCGACTTTGGCCGTTCGCGCGCGATGCGCAGCGCCGTCGAGCCGGAAGACGTCCAGGCGATGATCGCTTTGGAATGGAGCGTCTGCGCAACGTCGCGCGCCGCAACGGCGATGGCGTCGGCCGAGGTTGGATTGGGCAATTCGCCGCGCTGGGCGTTGATGATCGAGTGGTAGACTGCATCCGTCTCGACCTCCTCCGCGATCCTGCTCATCGTCGCGACGGCTTCGTGCGGATATTGCCCCGCCGCGCTTTCGGCGGAAAGCATCACGGCGTCAGCGCCCTCGAACACCGCCGTCGCGACGTCGGACACTTCGGCGCGCGTCGGCAGGGGCGAAAGGATCATCGACTCGAGCATTTGCGTCGCGATGACGACGGGCTTGCCCAGTCGTCGCGCCGAACGATTGATGCGTTTCTGAAGGCCGGGAACGCGCTCGAGCGGCACTTCGACGCCGAGGTCGCCGCGCGCCACCATCAGCGCGTCCGAAACTTCAATCACCTCCTCAAGCCTCGAGATCGCCTGAGGCTTCTCGATCTTCGCCATGACCAGCGACCGGCCCTGGGTGATCTGCTTGACCTCGATGACGTCTTCCGGCCGCTGGACGAAGGAGATCGCGACCCAGTCGACGCCCTCTTTCAGCGCGGCGTCGAGATCGGCGCGATCCTTGTTCGTCATCGACGTGATGGGAATTTCCGTATCCGGCAGGCTTACGCCCTTACGATTCGAGAGACGCCCGGCGACGTCGACGACGGCGTGCGCCCGCTCGGGAGCAGTTTCGACGACATGGAGGCGCACACGCCCGTCGTCGATGAGGATCGAATCGTTGACCTTGAGCGCCGCAAGGATCTCAGGATGCGGCAAGCGCACGCGCGTCGCATCGCCCGGTTTCGGATCGCTGTCAAAGACGAAGACGTCGCCCTTGCGCAAATGCACCGAACCTTCCTCGAAGGCGCCGATGCGCAGCTTCGGGCCCTGAAGGTCGACGAGCACGGCGATCGCTCGCGACATATCGCTCTCGATCTCGCGGATCATCCGCACATAGCTCGCAAGGCCCGCGTGATCCGTGTGGCTCATATTGATGCGGAAAACGTCGGCGCCCGCCCGCACCAGGCCCGCGATGACCGCCTTGTCGACCGTCGCCGGTCCAAGCGTTGCGATGATCTTGACGCGCCGCGACCTTCTCATGGGGAAGAGTTCCTGAGCTTAAGTTATTGCGTCGGCGCGGCGTTGGGATCGGTAAGCTGAACCGTCCAACTCTTCGCATCCCGTCCGGTGTCGATCTCGAAGAATCCGGTGCGATCAAATCCGCGCGCGAAACAATCCTCTCGTCCATCGATACGAAATTCGCGGTCGCGCGTGCACATGAACGCCTTGCCCTTCCACTCGCCGCCGCGCTCGTCCATGGCGTAGACATAGTAGTATTGAGCCGCGAGCGGTCCCCGCAGGAGCGTTTCGCAAATGCTCGGCCGAAGGTTCCACCAGCCTTCAGACAACCAGTTGCGCCCATCGGTATAGGCGATGGCGACGCTGACGCGGGCGCTGGTATTGTTGCACAGACGAAAGTCCGCGCGGACCGGCGCGGCGGCGCAGAAAGATACGGCGGCAACAAGAAGGACGCGTCTCATCATAGGTTTGGCGAGGCCTGGAGGGGCTGAAGACGGGGCGCCGGCGCCGGCGCGGGGGTCGGCGCCGCAGGCAGTTCTGCAAACCATGCTTGGGGGGCTTTGTCCACCCTGCCGCAGTCGAGGCCCTGCCTCGCCAGGCGCGCGCCGCGGCGCAACCCTTCGGAACAAAGCAATCCGCCTTTTGTTTAGCACGCGTACGCGCTCGCGTCCGGAGCCTGCGCGACGCGGCTTGACGAAGCGTGGCTGAAAGAGAGAGGCGTTTCGCGCGTCACTCTCTTTTCCGCAACGCCTGCGCGGCGCGAACCGCGAAATATGTCAGCACGCCGGCCGCACCGGCGCGCTTGAACCCGAGCAGACTTTCCAGCATCGCCCGCTCGCCGTCGATCCAGCCGTTTTGCGCGGCCGCGGTCAGCATCGCATATTCGCCCGACACCTGATAGGCGAATGTCGGCGCCCGATAGGCGTCGACAACGCGTCGCACCACGTCGAGATAAGGCATGCCGGGCTTCACCATCACCATATCGGCGCCCTGCTCGAGATCCAGCCCCACCTCGCGCAACGCCTCGTCGGAGTTAGCCGGATCCATCTGATAAGTTCGTTTATCGCCGCGAAGCGTCTTGCTCGTTCCAATGGCGTCACGGAACGGCCCGTAGAATGCGGACGCATATTTAGCCGCATAGCTCATGATCTGGACATTCTCGAAACCATCGGCGTCGAGCGCCTTGCGAATCGCCTCGACCCGTCCGTCCATCATGTCCGAGGGCGCGATGATGTCCGCGCCGGCGCGCGCCTGTATCACTGCCTGTCGCGCGAGCACGGCGACGGTCGCGTCATTGACAATCTCCTCGCCAACGAGGAGGCCGTCATGCCCGTGACTCGTATATGGATCGAGCGCAACATCGGTGATCAGGCCAATATCGGGAACGGCGCGCTTGATCGCCTGGCATGCGCGACAGATGAGATTTTCCGGATCGAGCGCCGCGCTCGCGCGCTCGTCGCGCAAGTCTGGATCGGTATAGGGAAAGAGGGCGACGGCGGGAATGCCGAGCGCGGCGGCCTGCCCTACGGCTTCAACCGCTGCGTCGACCGAGTAGCGGAAGACTCCCGGCATCGAGGCCACCGGCTCGCGTCGATCCGTGCCGTCGATCAGAAAGATCGGCCAGATCAAATCCGAGACTTCGAGCGCGTTTTCTCTGACAAGGCGACGCGTCCATTCACTCTTGCGGTTTCGGCGCGGGCGCCGGAGCAAGCTCAGCCGCGCCGCCGCACTGATTTGCCGTTCTGCCTCATTCATGGGGCCTCCGCTTCCAGCGCTCTTTCCCCGGTCGTCTCCTCCATCCGCTTTCGAGGCGAATGGACTTCAGGCTATAGAGGGTCGACGGCCATTGCGCTTGCGCGAGGAAAAACCATTGAAAATCGGCTCGCGCAACTCTTCATTACGCCGATCGGCGCGCGGTGCGGCGATCGGCGCCGTCGCGCTTGTCACAGCGAGCGCGGCCGTCGCACAGGTGAAACCCGCAACGCCGACGCCACCCACGCGCTCCGCGCCTCCGCCGCAAAAGCCAAGCGCGCCCGCGCCTGAACGGAATGTCCGGCAACCCGCGCGGCCGCCGGCTCAAGACGCCACTCCTGCGACGCCAAACGCAAAGCCTGCTCCGCAAGCTCCTCAGCCGCCTGCGATCGGCGCGCTTCCGCCGCCGCCAGCGCCGCCTCTTGTTGATACGAGTCAGCCGCCGCCGTCGCTTCCCCGCGCGCCGCGCGAGAAGATGCGTGCCTGCGCCGAGGAATGGGACAGGATGAAGCGGGCGTCGAATCGAGGGTTGCCGATGTGGCGCGACTTCGCGACGAAATGCCTGACGCGATAGGCGTCTTAAACGAGCTGGCGCGGCATGGGCGCCCAACAATTATTGGTCAGTGGAGATTGCTATCGCCCGGGACGCGTCTCGATAGACGCGCGCCCCCGGGCGATGAGTGCATGAAGCGCAAACGCAAGGCGCGAAAGAGTGATCGCGCTTGCGAAGGCGCCTCGCCTTACATGGCCTCCGGCGGAGCGGATGGCGCCGGCGCCTTTACCTTGCGAGGCGCACGCTTCTTCGCGGACGCCTTGCGAGCGCCTTTCTTAGCGCCGGCCTTCTTCACGCCGCGCTTCTTGGTCGCCGCCTTGCGGACGCCCTTGCGAGCCGTCTTCTTCGCAGCGGACTTTCGCGTAGCCTTGCGGGCGCCTTTCTTTGCCGCCGACTTCTTCGTCGCGGCCTTCCTCGTGGTTTTACGCGCACCCTTCTTCGCCGCAGCCTTCTTGGCCGGCTTACGCTTAATTGTAGCTCTCGCCATAATAAGTCCCCTTGATCCGAATTGCCGGAACTTTGCTCGACCGACAATACGCCCAAATAGCGTAACGCGGTTAATCAGTCGTTCAAGAGGTAAGCGCGCAGAAGTGATCAACGGAAGGCATGTCGAGGCATGTTGAGCGCCATCGCGCGACAAGCAAACCGATCTTGAAGCTGCTTTGCGAACACGTCGACGACACTATCGAAATAGGTTTGCATCTCTCGTTTTGTTACGACGATTCAATTTCGGAATCTGTTAGCGACATCTGCTCGAAGGCGCCTCAAGAACTGCGCATGGGCGCCGCGCGCCGCGCCGCGCCGGGTCTTCAATTACTTGATTTACCTTTATATCCGCGAACGTCAGCGAGTCGTCCGCGCTGACGGCGATCGCACATCGCGAATTATGTCGAGACACGATCAATACCGGCTGGGCGCGCGCTCGCCGCGTGCGCCAATCAACGTCTGTGGAGAGGCGGAGCTCGTCAAACGGCGCGAGAGCCGAACGCGCCGAAGAGACGTGTATCGAAGACGCGTGGGGAGAAAAAAAATTGTGGCTAGCGCCGCTGGATCGAAAAAAAATCGCCGCGTAATGCCTCCTCTTGGAGAAGAATCGCGCAGCGCACGTCTCGAACTGATTCGTTTTGGCGGCGAAAGGCGAGCGTCAAACGCCCAATTTGCGCTTCAAGAGATCGTTCACCGCCTGCGGATTCGCCTTTCCGCCGGTCTGCTTCATCACCTGTCCGACGAACCATCCGAGCATCGTCGGCTTCGCCTTCGCCTGCTCGACCTTGTCGGGATTGGCGGCGATGACGGCGTCGACCGCCGCTTCAATGGCGCCCGCGTCGGTCACCTGCTTCATGCCGCGCGTCTCGACGAGCTCCTTCGGATCGCCGCCTTCGGTCCAGACGATCTCGAAAAGATCCTTGGCGATCTTGCCAGAAATGACGTTCTGCGAGATCAGATCGATGATCGCGCCCAAAGCCTGAGACGACACTGGCGAGCGCGTGACGTCGACTCCTTCCTTATTCAGGCGGCCGAACAATTCATTGATCACCCAGTTGGCCGCGAGCTTGGCGTCGCGGCCCTTTGCCGTCTCCTCGAAATAGTCCGCTGCGGCCCGCTCCATCACCAGCACCCCCGCGTCGTAAGGCGGCAGGCCATATTGCGCAATGAAGCGCGCGCGCTTGGCGTCGGGCAACTCCGGCAACTCTCCCTTCAGCGCGTCGACATAGGCCTGGTCGAACTCAAGCGGCAACAGATCGGGATCGGGGAAGTAGCGATAATCATGCGCTTCCTCCTTGGAGCGCATCGAGCGCGTCTCTCCCTTGCCGGGATCGAACAGCCGCGTCTCCTGATCGATCTTGCCGCCGTCTTCGAGGATGCCGATCTGACGGCGCGCCTCGACCTCGATCGCCTGGCCGATGAAGCGGATGGAATTGACGTTCTTGATTTCGCAGCGCGTGCCGAGCGCCGCGCCGGGTCGGCGCACCGAAACATTGACGTCGGCGCGCAGCGAGCCCTGCTCCATATTGCCGTCGCAGGAGCCGATGTAGCGCAAGATCGTTCGCAGCTTCGATACATACGCGCGCGCCTCCTCGGCCGAACGCATGTCCGGTTTGGAGACGATCTCCATCAGCGCCACCCCGCTGCGGTTGAGATCGACGTGGCTTTCCGTCGCCGAAAGATCATGGAGCGACTTGCCGGCGTCCTGCTCGAGATGCAGACGCTCGATGCCGACGGTTATGCGCTCGCTGGGCGATACGTCGACAATGACAGAGCCCTCGCCGACGATCGGGTGCTTGTACTGGGAAATCTGATAGCCCTGCGGCAGATCGGGATAGAAGTAATTTTTCCGGTCGAAGACCGAGCGCAGGTTGATCTTGGCTTCGAGGCCGAGGCCGGTGCGGATCGCCTGTTTGACGCATTCCTCATTGATCACCGGCAACATGCCCGGCATAGCCGCATCAACGAGTGAGACGTGATCGTTGGGCGCCCCGCCATATTCGGCGGATGCGCCCGAGAAAAGCTTGGCGCTGCTCGTCACCTGGGCGTGGATTTCCATGCCGATGACAACTTCCCAGTCGCCGGTCGCGCCCTTGATGAGCTTGGTTGGAGCCGCCTCTGTCGCCATATCCGCCTCGCTAAACTTGTTTCTTCCATATAAACCACGCGTAGCAGGAGCGGAACGGCCGGCGTCACGCAAAGGAAAGGCGACGAAATGGCCACGGGCGGAAATTCGGACGACAAGCGTGGGAAAGGGCTGGTTACGCGCATGCGTAACGCGCCCCGCCATGTGAGCATTCCCGTCGGCGTGGGTTTGATCCTCGGCGGCACCATTCTCGCGCCGCTTCCCGTTTTCGGCGTCTGGATGTTTCCGATCGGCCTCGCGATACTCGCTCCGCACTCTCCCGGGGCGCACAGACTGTCGCGACGCTTTCACTGGTGGTCGATCAAGTTCCTGCGTTGGTCCATCCGCAACGGCTTCGTTCGCGTCAAGAGAAAGACGCGCGACGACGATCAGGAGGTCGGACCGCCACCCGAAGAGGCCTGAGAATCGCGCTTGGGCGCGCGGTCGCCCATCAGTCGCTCTTCATATTGGATGGACCAGTCGATCAGCGACCGCCATAAATTCATCGCGACTTCGACAGATAGTCCCTCCCGGCGCGCGACCCCAAGCACATGCGCCAACACTTCATCGACGCGCTCGGGCACATTGGCGGGAATCCCAAGAGCTGGCTTGACCCTCGCCGCCCGCTCGATCAGTCTTTGGCGCTTCGCGAGCAGCGTAACCAGCTCCTCGTCCAATTCGTCGATCAAACGGCGGACGTCGGACATTTCGTCCTGCAGCTCCTGCTCGGAGCGTTCCGCAACATCTTTTTGAGCGCGCGGCGTGGTCATCGTCAGTCCTCGCGCCACCACGGCTGAGGACGTTCGATCTTCGGCGCCGCCTGCTCGATCGCCGCGGCAAGAGAGAACAACGTCTCTTCGTCAAAGGGTCTGCCGATGAGCTGCAAGCCCAGGGGCAAACCATTCGCCGCGAGGCCGCCCGGAACCGCGACGCCTGGAAGACCGGCCATGTTCACCGTCACAGTGAACACGTCGTTGAGATACATTTCGACCGGGTCGGCCGCGCCCTTCTCTCCTTGCGCGAAGGCGGTCGACGGCGTCGCCGGCGTCAGGACGGCGTCGACGCCCGCAGCGAAGGCTTCGTCGAAGTCGCGTTTTATTAGGCTGCGGACTTTCTGCGCGCGCACGTAATAAGCGTCGTAGTAGCCGGCGGACAGCACATAGGTGCCGATCATAATGCGCCGCCGCACTTCGGGACCAAAGCCGCTCGCGCGCGTCTTCTCGTACATTTCTATAATGTCGCGTCCCCGCTCGCGACGGCCATAGCGCACGCCGTCATAGCGCGCGAGATTGGACGACGCTTCGGCCGGCGCGATAATATAATAAGTGGGCAAGGCATAGCGGGTATGCGGCAAGGAAATTTCGACCACTTCCGCGCCGGCGTCCTTCAGCCATGCGGCGCCTTGATCCCACAAAGCGGCGATCTCCGCCGACATGCCGTCGAGACGATATTCCTTCGGCACGCCGATGCGGCGACCCTTCACGGAAGCGCCGATGGCTGCTTCATAATCCGGCACAGGCGCGTCGACGCTGGTCGTGTCTTTCGGATCGTGTCCCGCCATCGAGCGGAGCATGATGGCGGCGTCGCGCACGGTGCGCGCGATCGGACCCGCCTGATCGAGCGAAGAGGCGAAAGCGACGATGCCCCAACGCGAGCAGCGGCCATAGGTCGGCTTGATCCCCACAGTCCCAGTGAAGGCGGCAGGCTGCCTGATCGAACCGCCGGTGTCGGTTGCGGTGGCGCCGAGGCAAAGATGCGCCGCGACCGCCGAGGAGGAGCCGCCGGACGAACCTCCCGGCACAATCTTGGCGTCGGGATCGCCAGCGCGCCGCCACGGCGAAACCACGGGGCCGAAGGCGCTCGTCTCATTTGACGAGCCCATCGCAAATTCATCGAGATTGAGTTTGCCCAAGGCCGCCGCGCCGTCGCGCAGCAGATTGGCCGAGACCGTCGATTCATATGTAGGCGTGAAGTCGTCGAGAATGCGACTCGCCGCCGTCGTGCGCACGCCTTTCGAACAATAAAGATCCTTTATGCCAAGCGGCAGGCCTTCGAGCGGACGCGCTTCGCCCTGCGCGAGGCGCGCATCGCTTTCGCGCGCCTGCGCAAGCGCAAGTTCCGGCGTCTCGGTAATGAAGCAGTTGAGCGCCCGCGATTTCTCTATCGCATCGATATGCGCCTGCGTCAGCTCAACGGCGGAAAGCTGTTTGGATTTGAGAGCGTCGCGCGCCTCGGCCAAAGAAAGATGCGTGGGATCAGACATTTGTCCCTTTGTTTGTGAAGCCGCTACATGCGCAACGGCCGCGCCGCAAACGGCTATTCGACGACCTTGGGCACGACGAAATAATGATCTTCGCGCAAAGGCGCATTGGCGAGAATATCGTCGGCGATGCCACCGTCCGTCACGACGTCGACGCGCTTCTTCATTTGCATCGGCAAGGCTGAGGTCAAAGGCTCGACTCCGTCGACGTCAACCTCGCTCAACGTCTCGACGAAAGCGAGAATGGCGTTGAGTTCGCCGCGCAGGCGCTCGACCTCGCCATCTTCGATGGCGATGCGCGAGAGATGGGCGATCCGGCGGACGGTCGCGGAATCAACGGACATTGGGGCTCCGCAAGAAAGGTCTCGACGGGGCGCTATAGCGCCTGGTCTATCCCGGCGCAATGATGGCGGCCTGTCGCGGGCGAAAAAGGGCAGACGCTCAATCCGTCCGGTTTGAGGAACGCCTGCGGCGTGATAGCGACAGCGCGGTGACCATGCGCGCGACGACTTTGGAAGAATTGGCAGCGCTTCTTCCGCCGAAAGGCCGGCTGATGGGCCTGGATCTCGGGACCAAAACCGTCGGTTTGGCGCTTTCGGACGTTGAGCGCCGGCTCGCCTCGCCGCTCGATACGATCGCGCGCACGAAATTCTCTCAGGACGCCGCCAGCTTGCTCAAGCGCGCCGCCGATTTCGAGGTCTGCGCGCTGATCGTCGGACTGCCGCTCAATATGGACGGCGCGGAGGGGCCGCGCGCGCAGGCGACGCGCGCCTTCATGCGCAATCTTTCGAAGCTCGCGTCGTCGCTGCCCTTTGCCTTCTGGGACGAGCGCCTGTCGACCGCCGCCGTGACCCGCGCGCTCATTGCGCAGGACGCGTCGCGGGCGAAGCGCGCGGAAGTCGTGGACCGCATGGCCGCCGCTTATATTCTGCAGGGCGCGCTTGACCGACTCAAACGGCTGTAGGCCGCCGCCGTCGGAACAACCACAACTTTCGATAGAATTTTGTCCTTGACACGAGATAGCCGTGATGGAAGAAAAATATAAGAAAGTCCGGCGCTTAACTGATTCATAACCGCCTCATGGTCCGTGGAGACTGATGCGATGTCCCGGCCTGACGCCTCCAAGAGCCACTCCAAGGAGCTCCGCGGAACGACTGCGGAGAGCGCCAAAGCCAATGAGGAAGCGGCCTCAATCGCATCATACATCGCTGATATGGCGGATGAAATGGCAAAACTCGCCACCCGCTGCGACATGCCGATGCTCTGCTATTTCCTGAACTTGGCGCGCGCCGAGGCGGATATGCGGGCGCGGGAGCTTGGCGGCTATCCGATCGATCGATCCGCCTAAATTACACCTTCTGGTTGTAAACAAGCGAAACCCGATTGGCGCCGTGGCGCTGCAAGCGTCCCTCAACGTCGAGTTCGACGAGAACGCCCTGCACTTCCCGCGCCGTCAGTCCGGCGACTCGGATGAGATCATCGACCGAAACGGGCGCAGGCCCGAGCAGAGAAACGACAATCTCATGCGCATCGGCACGCAACGGCGCCTCGCCTTGCATGCGCGCGTCGATATCGGGGCGGCAATCCGCGGGCGGCTTCGACGCGGAGAAGCGCGTTGCAACGGCTCGCTCCTCGAACGCCGAATCGTCGAGGTCGGAGAACAGATCCAATTCATCGATCAGGGTTTCCTCTCCTCCGAGCGCGTCGTCGTCGAAGAGGTCCTTACGCGTCGGCGCGCCGGCGTTTTCGGCAAGGACCGAAATCACGTCTTCGGGCCTAGCGCAAAGCGTCGCGCCTTGGCGGATGAGATCGTTGACGCCTTCCGCGCGCGGATCGAGCGGAGAGCCCGGAACGGCGAATACCTCTCGCCCCTGCTCATTGGCGAATCGCGCCGTAATCAGAGACCCGGAGCGGCGCGCCGCCTCGACGACGATCGTCGCCCGGCTCAGTCCCGAAATGATCCGATTTCGGCGCGGAAAATCGCGCCCGCGCGGTTCCCATTCCAACGGCATTTCAGAGACGATCAGACCCCTTTCGGCGATCTCTTCGACAAGCCGCGCATGTTCGGAAGGATAGGGGCGCGCATGGCCGCCGGCCAGCACGGCGATCGTTCCGGTTTCGAGCGCGGCGCGGTGGGCGACCGCGTCGATGCCGCGCGCAAGTCCGGACACGATGACGTAATTTTCGAGCGCGAGACTGCGCGCAAGCCGTTCGGCGAAGGTGAGACCGGCGGCCGAAGCGTTGCGCGAACCGACGATGGCGACGCTGTCGCGCTGTCCTGCCCACGACACGCCGCGCGTCGCGATCAGCGGCGGCGCATCGGCAATTTCCTTGAGCAGCGGTGGATAATCAGGATCGCCGGTGCTGACGAAACGCACGCCGAGCGCGCGCGACGCCTCGACCTCGCGCAGCGCGTCGTCACGCGTGGCGATGCGGATTGTCCGTCCGCGCAGAGAACGCGCGGCGAGCGACGGCAAGGCTTCCAGCGCTGCGCCCGCGCCGCCAAAACGGTTGATCAATTGCCTGAAGGTGCGCGGCCCGATGTTCTCGCTGCGAATAAGCCTCAGCCAGTCGACGAGCTGTTCCTCGCTCAACCGTCCTGCTGGCGAAGTTTCGCTCACGCCTTTTGTCCGATCCTCGTCTCGGAGCCGGCGCGCAATCGGGCGATATTGTCTCGATGTCTGTAGAAGACAATCGCCGTCATGATCGCGACGACAAAGGCTTCGCTGCTGTGGCCAAACATCAACAGCGCAAGCGGAGCCGCCACGCTCGCCGTCAGCGCGCCGAGCGAAGAGTAACGCGACAATGCCGCCGCCGAGAGCCAGACGGCGCAGAAAATCAGCCCTGTCGGCCAGTTGAGGCCAAAGAGCACGCCAAGAAAGGTCGCAACGCCTTTGCCGCCCTTGAATTGCAGCCAAACCGGCGCGACATGGCCGATAAAGGCGGCGAGACCGGCGATCATGCCGCCTTCAGGCGATACCGATGCGCCGATAAGCGCCGCCGCCGTTCCTTTGAGCCCGTCGAGCAGCAGCGTCGCCGCCGCCAAGTCCTTTCGACCAGTGCGCAATACGTTGGTCGCGCCGATGTTGCCCGAGCCGATCGAACGAAGATCGATCGTGCCCGCCAGGCGCGTCAGCAACAGACCGAAAGGAATCGAGCCCAGCAAATAGCCGATCGCGAGGGCGAGGAGGTCATAAATGATGGAGTTCATGCGTGAAAACGCGATACTTTCCGACAGCGAAGGGCGCGGGAATGCTAAAGGAGGCGCTATCGCGCCGCAACAGCGTTCTCGGCTCCCGCTTCGCCTGCATTGAGGCCGTCAGGACGTGGCGGCGAGCTTCTACAGAAAAATCGCTTCCTCGAAGCCTTGTCAAAAAGATGCGCTTCGCCTTTTCGCAGGCGAGGGGGTAAGGAAGGCCAGGATCAGGAGCCGCATGACCCAGCAACGAAGGCAGCGCCCACGGGCTTTCCGCCTTGAAGGCGACCAGACGGTCACCGCCAAGTCGGCGACGCAAGCCGAGACAGGGCGGGCGTCCGTCGAGGTTGTCGAAGCCGAATTTGACGCTTTCGCTCGCGAGGCCGCCGAACTCGCCGACGGGATGACCGGCGACGAAGCCGCCGTCGAAGCGGCGCAGGCGAACGGCATGCTGCGCCGTTACATCTTTTCCTGGGGCGGCGTCTTTCTGTCGGCGGTCAGCGGACTTTTGTCTTTGGCGCTGACGATGTGGATATGGGCAGTCGTCGAAGACCTGTTTCGGCACTCGGCCATTCTCGGGACATTGGGACTGAGTCTTGCAGGCGTCGCCGCCGTCGCGGCAACCATCTCCCTCACGCGCGAATTTCGCGCCATCGGCCGTCAGAATCGAATCGCCAAACTGCACGTTGCGCTAGCTGAGGCGCACGCGAGCGACGACGGGAAAGCCGCGCGCGAGCGCGTCGGCGACCTGTGCAAGCTCTATGAGGATCGTCCCGACACCGGCCGGGCGCGCGCGCTGCTGAAGGATTATTTGAAGCAGATTATCGACGGACGCGATTTGATCGCGCTCGCCGAACGCAATCTCGTCGCGCCGCTCGACGAAGCGGCGCGGCGAGAGATCGCCGGCGCCGCCAAACGGGTCTCCGTCGTGACGGCGATCAGCCCGCGCGCGCTCCTCGACGTTTTTTTCGTCGTAGGCCAGGCGATCGTGCTGATGCGGCGAATCGCTGAGATTTATGGCGGCCGACCCGGTCTTTTCGGCTTCTTCAAGCTCGCCCGCTCGGTCGGCGCGCATCTTGCGATCACGGGCGGCGTGGCGGTCGGCGATTCTTTGCTCCAGCAGGCGCTCGGCCACGGGATCGCCGCGCGAGTTTCTGCAAAGCTTGGCGAAGGCGTGTTAAACGGGCTTCTCACCGCGCGAGTCGGTCTTTCCGCCATGGCCGTCTGCCGACCGACGCCGTTCATCGCCGAGAAACAGCCGGGCGTCAGCGACGTCGCGCCTTTCCTTTTCCGTGGCGACAAGACCAAGAGCTGATCATCTTTGAAACCTGCAAGCCTGAAGATCACCACCTGGAACATCAATTCAGTGCGGCTGCGCCTGCCGCTCGTCGCCGAGTTCCTCAAGAGCCGGGCGCCGGACGTGCTCTGCCTGCAGGAGACGAAATGTCGGGACGCCGAATTCCCGATGAAGGATCTGCACGCGCTCGGCTATGAGCATATCGCGATTAACGGTCAGAAGGGCTACCACGGCGTCGCCGTCATCTCGAAACGGCCCCTGCGTTTCGTCGAGAAGCGCGCGTTTTGTGAAAAGGGCGATGCGCGCCATATCTGCGTCGAGTTCGACGCCGAAGGCGGCCCGATAGCGCTTCATAATTTCTATGTTCCGGCGGGCGGCGACGAACCTGACGTCGACGTCAATCCGAAATTTCAGCACAAGCTCGATTTCCTCGATGAAATGCGCCACTGGATCGCCACTGACGGCGTGTCGCGTGGACGTGTGGCGCTGGTCGGCGATCTGAATGTTGCGCCGCTCGAGCATGACGTCTGGAGCCACAAGGCGCTGCTGAAGGTCGTGAGCCACACGGCCGTCGAGGTGGAAAAGCTCACCGAAGTATTCCGGGCCGGCGCGTGGGTCGACGCGATGCGGCATTTCGTGCCGGCCGAAGAAAAGCTTTATACTTGGTGGAGCTATCGCGCCGCCGATTGGGAGGCCTCGAACCGGGGGCGCAGGCTCGATCATATTCTGGTGAGCGAGGCGCTTGCCGGCGGGCTGAAGCGTCTGGACGTGCTGCGCGACGCGCGCAGCTGGACCCGGCCGTCCGATCATGTGCCGGTGACGATCGAACTGTCGGGCTGAGCGCACAAAAAGGATCGGGAGGCGAGACGGCGGCATGATCGCGCGCGATCTGATGAACAGCGACTTTCCTTATGTCACGGCGGACGCAGACCTCGATTACGTCGCGAAGCTTCTCGCTGACTGCGGCCTTGGCGCCGTGCCGGTCGTCGACGACGACCTGACGCCCATCGGCATCGTGACCCGCAGCAATCTCGAACGGGCCCGAGCCAGGCCCCTGCCCGACCTCGGCGCAATTCCGACATTTCTTCTGCGCGACAGGCCGAAACCCGCGTTCCGCGCCAATGGACGCGCGCTGCGCGAAGTGATGACGTCTCCGGCGATCTCAATTTCCGACGTCGCCAAAATTCCCGACATTGCGCGAATTATGGAGAGTCACAGCCTCAAACGCATGCCTGTCGTCGAAGGCCATAGGATCATCGGCCTCCTGCTCCGCAAGGAAGTCTTAGAGGCGATGAAGGGCGGCTTTCCCGCCATGGCGCTGGAGGCGCATCTCCGCCGGCCGATCATCTCCATTCCGCAACAGGCCGGCGACCACTGCGCCATAGCGACGGCGCAGGAATTTCGCGAATTGGTGGCCGAGCACGAACGTCAGCTCGATCGCGAGCGTGTGGAGCGTCGGCGCGCGGCGACCGATCTGCGCGAGCAGCGCATCCGCGAGCTCGCGAGCCAGCGGCTGACGGAGGCTCAATGGCGGGACATGCTGGAACAAGCGCGGCGAAGCGCGGCGGCCGGGCTCTCCGAACATTTGCTGATGCGCTTCCCGTCCCAGCTGTGCACGGACGGCGGACGCGCGATCAATGCGCCCGACCCCAAATGGCCGGCGACACTGCGCGGGGAGCCGGCCGACGTCTTCCAACGCTGGCGCAACGAACTGCACCCTCGCGGCTTTCGCATCGCGGCGCAAATCATCGATTTTCCTGAAGGCCTGCCGGGCGACGCGGCGCTGTTCCTGCTATGGAGCGCAGCCCGCAGTTGAGCCTGTTCAGCCGCCGAAGCCGGTGTCTGCGCGCAGAGCCGCGAGCGACGGATATCGCTGCGCGCGGCCGTCCGTTTGCACTTCGACCGAGCCGTCGGAAAACATCACATAGACCGAGCCGCCGGCGGCGTAACGGTCGACTTCGACGGGAGGTTTTGCCGGCGCATAGGCGACGGCAGGCCTCTGGTCTGGAGACCGCGCGCGTTCGCCGACCTCAGCCGCTGGCGACTTTTCTGGAGCGGGCGCCGACATCGTCGCCGGGGCGCTATCGGCAATGCGCCCAAGGACGCCGATTGCTCGCCCAAGCGCCATCGTTACTACCCCGCCCGAAACCGCCGTCGCGCCGCCCATGAACAGGCTCCAACCACGCTCGAGCTGAATGTAATCCCAGCCCGTCCACATGCCGTAGACGCCGGAGAGCGCAAGCGCGAGCCCGAGAAAAAACACGCCCAAACCGTGACGCTTCATCGTTGTCCTTTGGAATGCCGGTCGGCGCGGAACCTATCACAAGCCGCGCTCATCGCCACGATCGATGGCGGGTTTCGAACTCGCCAAGAAATCATCTCAAACGAATACATGTAGCTAAGCCAAATTCCTGCGGTGGTCAGTAAGGGAAAAACCAACATATATGCGTTCAATCGCATTACACATCAAGATATAGCGTTTGCTTTTTTTCACGCTTGAGCCTGTGAAATATTTTATCATTTGTATTCAATATGTTAAAGTATTGCAAAAGATGCGTCAAGATGACGCATCGTTATTCCATGATTCAATACAAACGTCATCTTCACAAGCGCCGACGCGCATGCGGCGGGAGAAGCGTCCGGCATGGGCCGGAAAGACGTCGGCGATCGTGGGGAGAATCTAATATGGCAAGTGTGAGTGGGATGCGCGGCCTGTTTGCCGGCGCAGTGATTGCGGCGGCGGCGCTATTTGCCGGGCCGACAACCGCCGTGGCCCACGGCGGCGTAGCGCTCGAGCAAGATGAATGCGTGCTGCGGATCGGTCCGAACACAATGCATTTCATCGGCTATCAGCGTTCGGGAGAAGAAGCTGAGTTTTGCGAGGACATCGCCAACACGGGGCCGACCGTCATCGCGCTCACTGCCGTGTCGCCTGATCTGCGCGACATGGCGATCGGCATTCGCATTGTTAAGGACGTCGGGGAAGAAAAGGAGAAAGTCGATCTCGACGCGGTCACCGTCGCCTACATCGCGCCGAAGGTCTATCACAACGGCGCCATGACCTTCGAACACGACTTCAAAAAGGCCGGCCATTACGTAGGCATCGTCACGGTGCGCGACGATCTCGGCAACGAATGGGTTTCGCGCTTTCCGTTCTCTGTGGGGCTTTATACGTTCTGGGGAATGATCGAATATATCCTCTATGCCGTCGGTTTTGTCTCCCTTATCGGACTGATGTGGTGGACGCTGCGCGCGACCGCACGGAAAAAGCCGGCGGCTGGCGACGCGATCGCCTAAAGAAACGGCCCGAAGATTGCAGCATGGCTCGGTCCACGCCGAGCCATGCTTTTTTGTCGGTAAAAAAGCGAACATAGCGGGCCCGTTCGCGATTGCGCAATATTGCCGCATGTCGCGCAGGGGTCTACTTAACGCATGCCGCTGAGGCTGACTGGCGACGCTCGGCTAACTTATTCGGGAGAGAATTAATGTCCTTCACTCTGGAAGATCTGCCCTATCCTTACGACGCTTTGCAGCCATATCTGTCGCGCGAGTCGTTCGAGTATCATCACGACAAGCATCACGCGACCTACGTCGCCAACGCCAATAATCTGGTCAAAGGCACGGAATATGAAGGCAAGCCGATCGAGGAAGTGATCGTCACCGCCTATAATAGCAACGTCCCGATCTTCAACAACGTCGCCCAGCATTACAACCATCATCACTATTGGAAGTGGATGAAGCCGAATGGCGGCGGTCCCATTCCCGGCAAGGTCGAGAAGGCGATCATCGACTCCTTCAGCTCAGTCGACAAATTCCGTGAAGAATTCCAGAAGGAAGGGCTGGCGCAATTCGGCTCCGGCTGGGTTTGGCTCGAAGCAAAAGACGGAAAAGTCGCCATTCGCAGGACGCCGAACGCCGAGAATCCGCTGATCCATGGCGCCGCGCCGATCCTCGTCGCTGACGTCTGGGAGCATTCCTATTACATCGACTATCGCAATCGCCGCGCCGACTACCTCAAGGCGTTTCTCGATCATCTCGTCAATTGGGAGCATGTCGAGGAAATGTTCGACGCAGCTTAGCTCGACTTCGAACCTTGCCCCGTGAGGCGCGGCGCGTCCTAACCGACGAGTCGCGCTATTTTTCGGCGCAGAGGTGACGGATCAACCGGCGGCAAGCTTGGGTTGCGACTCAACGACCTTCTTCAGATCGGCGAGCCCCTTTTCGAACTGCCGGCCGAGCGCCTTGTCGACGTTGAAGAACTTATACATCGCCTTGCCGATGAATTCGTGGCGGCCGGACATCGCCCATGTGACCTCCGTCCGGTCTTCGCCGAGCGGCTTGAGATCGAATTGCACGTCATGCTTGGCTTTGAACGGCTTCGTGAATTCGAGCTTGATGCGAACGCGTTCGCCCTGGCGGCTCTCGACGATTTCCATGCTTCCGACGCCGACCTCCTTGTTGCCCGACCATGAATAGGTCGCGCCATAACCCTGCGGCGTCCCTCCATATTCATCCTTCATATTGGGGTCGAGCTTGGCCCAGGGCGACCAGTCGACCCAATTGCGAAAGTCGTTGATGTACCGGAATACGGTCTCCGGCGGCGCGTCGATGGTCGTCGAGCGCTCAATGCAGAAACTGTCCGGCAGGAAGGAGATGTAGGCGATCAGCGCGCTGAGCAGAGCGAGGAAAAGGAGAGCGAAAATCGTCATGGCGCAGGTCTCCCGCAGAGTGCGACGCCCGTGGACCGAAAGGCCGACGCACCGCCAATTCAGTTCCGCGCTACCCGGCGCGAGCTTTCGCTATTAGGGCGAAGCGCTCGCGCACGGCCGCCGCCCGACGCGCTAAGCGTCAGTTTAGAACGGCCTGCGCGATGCGCAACACGATGTCTTGGCTAGACAAGGCTTCCACAAAACGTCTGGATCTTTCGGCAGGCGTCTTCGAGCAGAGCGTTTGACGCCGCGTATGACACCCTGAAATTGGGGCCGACGCCAAAGGCGGAACCCTGCACCACGGCGACGCCCTGCATGTCCAGGAGCTCGGTTACGAAATCCTCGTCGGTTTCGATGACCTTCCCCTTTGGGGTCTTGCGGCCGATGGCGTCGGCGCAGGAGGGAAAGACATAGAAGGCCCCTTCGGGCGTCGGGCATTTCAGATATTTGGCCTGGTTGAGCATTGAGACGACGAGGTCGCGGCGTTCCTGGAAGGCCTCGCGGAAGACGGCGAGGTGGTCCTGCGGCCCCTCAAGCGCCTCGACCGCGGCCCATTGCGCGATCGAGCAGGCGCCCGAGGTCTGCTGCCCCTGGAGCAGGTCCATGGCCTTGATCAGAGCGCTCGGGCCGGCGGCGTAGCCAATGCGCCAGCCGGTCATGGCGTAGGCCTTGGAGACGCCGTTCATGGTCAGCGTGCGCTCGATCAGCGCCGGCTCGACCTGCGCCGGCGTGACAAATTTGAAGTCGCCGTAGACCAAATGCTCGTAAATGTCGTCGGTGAGGACATGCACCTGCGGATAGCGCAGGAGAACGTCGGTGACTTTCTTCATTTCGTCGAAGGCGTAGGCCGCGCCGGAAGGGTTCGACGGCGAATTCAGGACCAGCCACTTGGTTTGCGGCGTGATGGCGCGCTCAAGCGCCTCTGGCTGCAGCTTGAAGCCGTCCTCCATCTTGGTTTCGACGAAGACTGGCGTTCCGCCGCAGATCGCCACCATCTCGGGGTAGCTTACCCAATAGGGAGCCGGAACGATGACTTCATCGCCGGGGTTGAGCGTCGCGAGAAAGGCGTTGAACAGAATATGCTTGCCGCCGGTGGCGACGATCGTGTCCGAAGCTTTGTAGTCTAAGCCGTTCTCGCGCTTGAATTTCTTTGCCACGGCCTCGCGCAGCGGCGGAATTCCGAGGACGGGCGTGTAACGTGTCTCCCCGCGATCGATCGCCGCCTTCGCGGCGGCGCATATATGCTCGGGCGTGTCGAAGTCTGGCTCGCCCACCGAGAGGCTGATCACTTCCCGCCCCTGCGCGCGCAAATCGCGCGCCTTCTGGGTTACGGCGATCGTCGCCGAGGGCTTCACGCGCGACAGGGCTTTGGCGAGAAAAGTCATGAGGTCGGACTTCCTGCGGAGGGGAGAGTGCGGCGCACCATAATTTGCGCGCCCAAGCCCCGCAACGAGTATTGCGATGCCGGCGCGCGGGAACGTCGCGGCGCGACCAAAGCTTTCGCGCGCCGGAGCCTGCTTCGCCATCACGGCGCCGCGTTTGAACGGTAAGCGTGTTGTTGTTCTTCTATCAGGAAAATCAAGCGCTTCTGTCGGAGTCGCGCGAATCGACGACGAAGTCTTGGATCAATTTAATCGAATCAATATTGCCAAGCGTTAACTTGGTTTTCGTCCAGAGCTTAAAAATTTATAAAATTTCCGAAGAATCATGCAACTTTTTTACCTCATCCTCGTTTCTGTCTTGAGAACGCGGCGACGCGAGATAATCGCGCGCGCGCCCCTGGGGAGAGGCGCAAGCGTTACAAAAGGGCGAATGCGAGAGGATCAGGGAAAATGTCGCTCGTTGATAAATTTGAAGATCAGATGGAACCGGCCTTCACGCGCAGTTTCGACCGGGATTCAGCCCGTCGCCAGTTCCGCGTTTCACTTCTTCTTGTCGCCGCGATGGCCATGGCCGCCTTCGTACTCGGCTTCGCCCTGCCCATCAGCTCGCCCGCGCAGAAGGCCACGCCAGTGGCCACCGACGGGGGCGCGTTCGCCGGGCGGCTGGTGACGATCGACCGCTAAGCGGTTCTGCAATTTCGCATTTAAGCGGAGGACGCGCGCGTCTAACGTAAGCATCCGGCATAGGCCACGGGGGCTGCGGCAGCGTCAGCGTTTGGCGTGCGACTTCGTCTCTTTGTGGATTTCGATGAGCTCGACGAGATTTTCGACGGCGAAGTCTGTGAATGCCAGAACGCCATCGTCGCCAACTCCGTAGACCCAGATGACGCCGTCTTCGATATCCATTTCATTGGCGATGTCATGGAGGAAGTCGACGCTTTCGCCGAGCTGCGCCGCGACGCGATCGATAGTCGTGACGTGATCGACCTTGTTGACGTGCATGGTCAGGCCGCCAGCGCTGGCGCGACGTTGTTGCTTGCGCGCCAGTTCCACGGCAGCAGCTCATCGAGACGATGCGCCGGATGCGCGGCGATGCGCGATAGAACGTCGGCGAGCCAGGCTTGCGGATCGACGCCGTTCATCTTCGCGGTGATGATGAGGCTGTACATGGCGGCGGCGCGCTGGCCTCCGCGGTCGGAGCCGCAGAACAACCATGATTTACGACCAAGGGCAATTCCACGCAGGCCACGTTCGGCCGCGTTGTTCGAGAGGCAAACGCGTCCGTCTTCGAGGAACAGCGTGAAGGCGGGCCAGCGCTTGAGCATATATTGCATCGCCTTGGCGAGGTCGTGTCCGTGGGACAGCTTCGGTAGCTGCTCACGCATATAGCTCTCGAGCGCGTCGACGAGCGGGCGGCTCGACGCCTGCCGAACGGCGAGACGTTCATCTGCGCTCTTGCCGTTGATCGATCGTTCGATTTCAAACAGTGCGTCGATGCGGCGCACGATTTCGATTGCGATCGGAGACAGAGGGATTTCCTTCTTCCTCGCCGCCTTGCGCCGCGCATTCGCTTCGATGTCCGCCATGACGAAGAACGGGCGCCGGCCATGCGACCAACACGCGGCCTCAAGGATCGGGCCGGGCTTGCGGTCGGCGAGATACAGCCTGTTGTATCCGTCATAGGCGTCAGCTTGCAGGATTCCGGTGTATTCCGCGAGATGCCGCTGCGGATGTTCGCCTTTGCGATCGCGTGAGTAATAAAACATCGCCGCGGGTGGTCCGGCGCCGCCATAGGGCGCCTCGTCGCGCACATAGACCCAACACCGTCCGGTATCGGTCTTGCCCTTCGCCAGCGCCGGCACGATCGTATCGTCGCCATGCAGACGTTCGGCGGCCATGACATGCGCCTCGATGAGGCGCCGCAGCGGATCGAGCGCCGAAGAGATGGAGCCGACGGCGTCGGCCATGGTCGACAGCGCGATTGGCGCGCCTTCGAGCGCATAACGATCGGCCTGACGGTTAAGCGGCTGATGCTGACCGAACTTCTCGAAAGCGATCATCGCCAATAGGCTCGGTCCCGCCCACCCGCGCGGAACGACATGGAACGGCGCCGGCGCTTGCGTGATCTTCTCGCAGTCCCGGCACGAGAACTTCTCCCGCACGGTCTCGATCACCTTCCATTGACGCGGAATGACCTCCAGCGTCTGCGTCACGTCTTCGCCAAGCTTGCGCAGGCGCGATCCGCCGCAGCAGGCGCAACTCTTCGGCGCTTCGATCACGACGCGCTCACGCGGCAGATGCTCAGGAAAGGTGTTGCGCTCCGGCCGTTTGCGCGTGAAGCCGGCGACGCTCGTCGTTTTCGCCGCCGCCCGTTCCGCCGCGAGTTCGTCTTCTGTCGCGCTCGTCTCCAGCTCTTCGAATGTGAGCGCCAATTGCTCGACGAGCCGCAATGAGCGCTCCGACTTTTGCCCGTAGACCTGACGCTGCAACTTGGCGATCTGAAGCTTTTGCGCGGCGATCAGCGCCATGTCGTCCGACGCCTTCGCGCGCGCGACAGCGAGTTCCGCTTTCAGCGCGGCGTTTTCTTCCAGAAGAGCCTGCCCGACGGCGTCCATGGCGCGAAGTGAATCATAAATTGCGCGATTCGAGGCGCCCCAAAACGCGTTCGCCCAGAGATTTTTTAAAGATTCACCCCGCGCTTTGCGGCCGCCAGGTCAGTTGCGGATTTCGCCAGTCGATCCCTTCGAGCATATAGGCCATCTGCGCCGCCGAGATCGAAACCGCGCCTTCCTTCGCCGTGGGCCAGATGAACTTTCCGCGATCGAGCCGCTTGGCGTAAAGCGACATTCCAACGCCGTCATGCCAGAGGATTTTGGCGAGATCGCCGCGGCGTCCGCGGAAGATATAAAGATCGCCCGCGTGCGGGTCGCGCTTCAACTGCTCCTGAACCTGAAGCGCCAGACCCTGCATGCCACGCCGCATGTCCGTATGGCCCGTCGCGATCCAGACCCGGCATCCCGCCGGTATCGGGATCACGAGCGCAGCGCTTTCAAAGTCGCGGCGATCACGCTGGACGCCGCGCCGGCGCCGATCCGCACGCGCACATCCTTCAGTTCGACCTCGATGACGCCGGACGCGGCGTCTTGCGCCGCCAAGTCTCGCGACATCGTCGGCGCCGGCGCGGCCGCGATGATCACCGGCGAAAATCCGAAAGTCGCGGCGCCTTCCTCTCGGCGCGCCGCGCGTCGCCACTTGTAGACGAGGCTCGTGCAAATATCCTCGCGGCGCGCCACATCGGCGACAACAGCGCCGGGTTCAGAAATCGCCGCTAAAATCCGCGCACGGTCTTCCGCGCTCCACCGCCGGCGGCGTTCGCCGCCCGTGATCACTGTCATCCGACCCATGCCGTGCAGCTTGCCTCGCTCATAAAGCCGACTTAGCTGCGCAGCTTCGCGTCTCCGCCCGATTCAGAAAAGGCGGTCCACGCCGGAGGGATACCGTCTAACGACGCGCGCAATCTTTTTTGTGGTCCAACACGAACGCAAGTCGTCAAAGGCGGAACTCTGCCGCAGACCGGTCTTTTACTTTTGAGATCGATCAAGCGGTCAGCGCTTGAGCCAATTCCCCAGGCGCTGTGTCGCGCAAAAAAACCGGCCGTCTGTTGAGCGGCCGGTTTTTCATTTGCGGGCGTTGGCCGCCCGCGCCCGCGAACCAGAGTTCACTTGTCCATATGATGGTGGTGTTCCGGTTGGGCGCCGCCCTCCTTGGGCCCAGCGGTGTCCTGGCCGTGCGCCTTCTGCCAGCGCTCCATGGCTTCGGCGTCATGCGCATGCGCGGCATCCGGCGCATCGATCGCGGCGTCGATTTCCACTTCGCCGGCCTTTTCGAAGACGAGCGTCATCTCCAGGCCCCAGCCGACCTCTAGATGCTTCTTGATGTCGAGGAGCGCGACATAGGCCCCGCCGGGCGCCAGCGTGAGCAGCGACTTCGGCGGTATGACGATCGGCGTAATAAGGTCGAGCTTCTTGGAGTCGCCGTGGATCTCGGCCTTGCCGAACTTTTCCGATTTGACCGCGATAAGCTTGTCCGGCGTCGCGCCCTTGTTGTGCAGCATCGCGTAGAACTGCGCCTTGTTGTCGCCGTCGACCGGGGCGCGGAGCCAGGGGTGCTCCACTTTCAAATGGCCGACGTCATACTCATGCGCCGCCGCAGAGCCGCGCAAGGCCAAGAGCCCGAACGTCGCCCCTGTCAGCAAGGTCCCTCCGGTCAGCAGAAAATCACGCCGCTTTAGCATTTGGCTTCTCCCTTCTGCGCCGGACTTTTCTCCGCCGGCCTGATTGCATCATGACGAAGGACAGACTCCTTCGATACCCTCGCGCCGCTTCTGCGATTGCGACAATATGGCGCGTCAATGCGAGTGCAGGCTGATCTCGATCAAGGGCTCACGCGCGAATTCGGCGGCGAGCGCGGCCAGCTTCTGAGGG
>VGEB01000005.1 GCA_016869435.1 Alphaproteobacteria bacterium
AAAAATCCGGTCTGCCGGTCTATCGTTCGGAAGTTGGACATCCACAGTCGCTCGTGGTCCGGTGGGAATCAACGAGCCGATTCTAAACCGAACCATCGCGCCGTGTTTAAGTCCGACAAGCTGCTAGCGTGCGCGCTTTTTGAGTTCGCGTTTCGAAGTCGGCGGCGGTTCGAGACGGCCGCGGCCGTAATTTCGCGCGAGCGAAGTTCCGAGATCACGCCTGCAGTAGCACCCAAGCTGTCGGAATTTTCGGACGAAATAAAACGCGGAAAAGCTTTCGCGAGATTCTCTCCTGGAACCCTCGGGGCACGGTCGACGTTACGCTTATTAGATATTTTAGCCAAATCTCGTTGCAAGTTGTATTAGCCAGGGAGAGCAAGATGCTTTTCGACAAATTAAGAATCGGTCTGCCAATTGCGGCCTTCATTCTCATTAGCCCGGTATCGTCGGATTTCGACGCAGCCGCTGCGCCCATGGGTTCCAGTGTATTTTTTTCCGCTTGTGACGTCAGATTACGTCCAACGCATTGGCCGGGCGTGCATCGAACGAGAGGTACTTGGAGGTGTTGGATGCGCCGACACGAACGCTGTTGTCGAAATAACGCCACCGGCGAGGTGTTCTGCGAACCCTGGCCACCGAGATAATTAGATACCAGGGGCTTGGAAAGCTGAACGAAGCTTCTTTGGAGCGGGATGCCGTGCCATAACCTGCCCATGTTCCGCGCCACGGTCCTGACTCTCATTCCCGAAATGTTTCCCGGCCCCTTGGGCCTGTCGCTCGCCGGCGACGCGCTGGCGCGCGGCGTCTGGGCGCTGGAGACGAAACAGATTCGCGATCACGGGCTCGGACGCCATCGCGCCGTCGACGACACGCCCGCGGGCGGCGGTCCCGGCATGGTGATGCGCGCCGACGTGCTGGCGGCGGCGATCGACGCGGCGGCGCCCGCCGACGATCCGCGTCCGCGCCTGCTGATGACGCCGCGCGGCAGGCCGCTCACTCAGGCCCGCGCTCGCGAACTCGCGCAGGGTCCCGGCGCGCTTATCCTCTGCGCGCGCTTCGAAGGCGTCGACGAGCGCATCGTCGATGCGCGCGCGCTCGAAGAAATTTCAATCGGCGATTTCGTGCTTTCGGGCGGCGAGATTGCCGCGCTGGCGCTGATCGACGCCTGCGTGCGGCTGATCCCCGGCGTGATGGGCGAAGAAGCGTCCGGCGTTGAAGAAAGTTTCGAATCCGGACTGCTCGAATATCCGCATTACACGCGTCCCCGCGACTTCGAGGGCCGCGACATCCCAGACGCACTGCTCTCCGGCGATCATGCGAGGATCGCCAAATGGCGTCATGAGCAGGCCTTGGCGCTTACCCGCGCGCGCCGGCCGGACCTGCTCTCGCCGCGGATCGGCGAGGCGTCGCGCCGAGGCTGAATCTCTCCGCTCTGCTCTATGTTTCATCTGGTCGGGCACGGAGGGCGATCTAGCTAATGTGCAGCTCACCCGAGCTTCAGCCTGGAGCTAGCGCGCGAGAGCGCGGCGCGCGAAAAAGTGGAAACCGGTTTTTCGCGCAAAGCGCGCTCACATCTAGCGCGTCGGCACCGGCGTGCCGCTGCGATAATCATAAAAGCCGCGCTGAGTCTTTTTGCCGAGCCAGCCGGCTTCGACATATTTCACCAGCAGCGGGCATGGGCGGTATTTCGAATCCGCGAGGCCCTCATGCAGCACCTGCATGACCGACAGACAGATGTCGAGGCCGATGAAATCGGCGAGCTGCAGCGGCCCCATCGGATGGTTGGCGCCGAGCTTCATCGCCGTGTCGATCGCCTCGACCGAGCCCACCCCTTCATAAAGCGCGTAGATCGCCTCATTGATCATCGGCAGCAGAATGCGGTTGACGATGAAGGCGGGAAAGTCTTCCGAGACGGTGACCGTCTTGCCAAGCTTGGCGATGAACGCCTTGGCGTCTTCGAACGTCACGTCGTCCGTGGCGATCCCGCGAATGAGTTCGACGAGTTGCATGCGCGGCACCGGATTCATGAAATGAATGCCGATGAAGCGCTCGGGCCGGCCGGTGACCGACGCCAGACGGGTGATCGAAATCGACGAGGTGTTGGAGCTGATGATCGCGTCCGCTTTCACGACCTTGGCGAGCTCAGTCAGGATGGTTCGCTTTACGTCCTCGACTTCAGTCGCCGCCTCGATGACGATGTCGGAATCGGCGAAATCGCCGATTTTCGGCGCGCCCGAAATCCGCGCCAGCGCCGGCTCGATCTTGGCGGCGTCGAGCTGACCGCGTTCCGCCGCGCGGCGCATCTGAGCGGCGACATCGGCCAGGCCCGCATCGATGCGCTCCTGCGAAATGTCGTTCAGCACGACGTCATAGCCGGCGAGGGCGCAGACATGCGCGATGCCCTTCCCCATCTGGCCCGCGCCGACGACGCCGATCTTGCGAATCTCGAAGCCCATTTTTTGACCACCGTCAGCCAAGCCAGCGCCGGACAGACTGCGGCGCGCCGCGCTGAGGCGTGCCGCAGTGCAATATAACTTGCGTTCCCCTGGAAGGAAAACAAAGAAAAAGCAACTGGGCGGCGCCCAAAAGACCGAAGGGCCCCGCCAATTTGGCGGCCGCCGCGCATGTCCGTCGCAACCGGAGTTGCGACTCTTTTGCGATCAGCGGCCGATTTTCGCCAGCTCCGCCTCAAGCTCGGGCAGAGCGGTGAAGAGATCGGCGACAAGGCCGTAGTCGGCGACCTGGAAGATCGGCGCCTCCTCATCCTTGTTGATCGCGACGATGACCTTCGAATCCTTCATCCCCGCGAGATGCTGGATCGCCCCCGAAATGCCGGCGGCGATATAGAGATCGGGCGCGACCGCCTTACCGGTCTGGCCGACCTGCAGATCATTGGGCGCGTAACCGGCGTCGACGGCGGCGCGGGAGGCGCCGATCGCGGCGTTAAGCCGCGTCGCGACGGGATCGAGCACTTTTTGAAAATTCTCCGCCGAGCCGAGCGCGCGGCCGCCCGAGAGAACGACCCGCGCCGACGTAAGCTCGGGACGCTCGGATTTCGCCAGCTCTTCGCGCTTGAAGGCGGATACGCCGGGGTCGGCCGCCGCCGCGATCGCCTCGATCGGCGCCGAGCCGCCCTCGGGCGCCGGCGCAAAGGCGGTGGTGCGGACGGTGATGACTTTTTTGGCGTCCTTGGCGCGGACGGTCTGGACCGCGTTGCCGGCGTAGATCGGCCGCTCGAACGTGTCGGCGGACACGACTTTGACGATGTCCGAAACCTGCATCACGTCGAGCAGCGCCGCGACCCGCGGCAACACATTTTTCGTCGCCGAGGTCGACGGCGCGATAATGACGTCATAGGCGCCGGCGAGCGAAACGATCAGCGCCGCTACCGTCTCGGCGAGCACATGATCGAGCGCGGCGTCTTCGGCGTAGAGCACTTTCTCAACGCCGGCGAGTTTCGCCGCCTGCTCGGCGGCGCCCTTCAGCCTGGGCCCGGCGACGAGAATGTGAATCGGGCCGCCGATGTCTTTCGCGGCGGTCAGCGCCTTGGCGGTCGCGGGCGCGAGCGCATCGCCGGCGGTTTCGGCGAGAAGCAGAATCGTCATCTTCAAATCACTCCCGCTTCCTTGAGCTTGCCGACGAGTTCGACCACCGAACCGACCTTGACGCCGGCCTTGCGTTTCGCCGGCTCGGCGGTCTTTAGGACTTCGAGCCGCGGCGCAATGTCGACGCCGTAATCGCCGGGCGATTTTACGGCGACCTCCTTCTTTTTCGCCTTGATGATGTTGGGCAGCGAGGCGTAACGCGGCTCATTGAGCCGCAAGTCTGTGGTGACGACCGCCGGCAGTTTCAGGCTGACGGTCTGAAGGCCGCCGTCGATCTCGCGCGTCACGTCGACGGCGCCGTCCGTCATTTCAACCTTTGAGGCGAAGGTGCCCTGGCCCCAGCCGAGCAGCGCGCCGAGCATCTGGCCGGTCTGATTGCAGTCATCGTCGATCGCCTGCTTGCCCATGATGACGAGCTGCGGCTGTTCCTCGGCGACGATTTTGGCGAGGATTTTGGCGACGGCGAGCGGCTCGACGGCGTCATCGGTCTTGACCAGAATGCCGCGGTCAGCGCCCATGGCGAGGCCGGTGCGCAAGGTTTCGTCCGCCTTGGCGGGGCCGATCGTGACCACGACCACTTCCGTCGCCTTGCCGGCTTCCTTCAGGCGCAGCGCCTCTTCGACGGCGATCTCGTCGAAGGGGTTCATCGACATTTTGACATTGGCGAGATCGACGCCGGACCCGTCCGCCTTGACCCTGATCTTGACGTTGTAATCGACGACCCGTTTGACGGGCACGAGAATCTTCATCGCGCGACCCCTTAGGTCTTTTGACCCTTTGGCGAAACGGTAGGGAGCGCCGCCAGCGCGCGCTCCAATCTGGCTAAAGCCGTTGCGCGGTCTGGTAGCGGGGGCGCGCCCGCAAGTCAAACCAAGCGATCGTGGCGGGAAACCGCGCGATCAGGGCGCGTCCTCGCCAGCGTCCTGCGGGCGCGGCGCGGACGCCAGCGAGCCGCCGCGGTCGAAAAGCCTGTGCCGACGGCGCTTGAACAGCGGCGTCAGCACGAGGCCCGCCGCGATTCCCCCGACATGCGCCATCCAGGCGATGGCGCCGCCCTCTCCGATGAAGGCGTTGATGAGCTGCATCAAAATCCAGACGCCGACGAAGAGCCAGCCGGAGGCGACAAAGGAGAACAGCGGCGCCCGCAGCCCTAGGATCGACTTCAGGCGCGTCCCCGAGAGCCACGCGCCGAGCCAGATCGGCGCGAGCGCCAGGGAGAGCGGCGGAAAGATTCCAGCGACCGTCGCGCGCGGATGCAGCAGCAGAAAGGCCGCGCAAACCCCCGAGATCGCGCCCGATGCGCCGATCAGCGGCGTGATCGAATGGGGCGTGGCGTAGATATAGAACACGCCCGAGCAAACGCCGCAGGAGAGATAGAACAGCAGATAATGGAACGAGCCCATCGCGTCTTCGACATTGTCGCCGAAGACGTAAAGGAACAGCATGTTCGAGCCGAGGTGCATCAGCGACGAGTGAAAGAACAGCGCGGTGACGAGGGTCAACGCTGGCGGCGGTCCGACGATCCAGTCGGCGAGCTCGGCCTCGCCGAAGAGCACGCGCGGAATGATCGCGAAGCCGCGAACGACGGTCAGCGGATCGCCCAACATTTCGCTCTGCACGAGAAGGAAGATGACGACATTGAGCGCGATCAGCGTCCAGTTCACGATCGGCCAGCGCAGATAGCGCAGCGGCGCGTCATCATAAATCGGCATCACCATTGGCGCGCTCCCTTCGATCGCAAGCCTAACATATGGCGACGCCGACAGGCGGCATCACGGGCGGACGAAGCGCCGGCCAAAGCGGTTCGCGACCAGATCGCCGAGCCCGGCGATGTCGAAGGCCACGGTCAGCAGCCCATAGACGGAAGCGCCAACCAAGATTTGCGCGATCAGCGTGAGAATGCCGGGCGTCATCTCGCGCAGAGGCGCAAGTGCGAGCGACATCGCGCCCGTCGCCACGAGAGCCGCGAACATGTCCCAGAACGACGGCCAGACCGGCTGGGTGCGCAGCGCGAAATAGACCGTCGCGGCAAGCGCCCCGACATAGGCGCCGCCTTGCGCGATGGCGAGATTGGAGGCGTCCTCGCCCCGTGGCAGGACAAAGAGCAGCACGAGGCCAAAAACCACCGCGGCGAGCGCCGCGACGATGAGCGGCGTCGTCTTCTTGTCGATCTGAAACACCGGATTGAGGCCGAAGAGAATGACGCCCATCGCGAAAAGTCCCGGCAGCAGCAAGCCGAGATAGTGACCAAAAGGACCGCGATATTGCGCCGGCACGATCAACGCTTCAATCGACGGCATGATAAACCAGAGACCGGCGCAGGCCGGCAGCAGAAAGGCGACGACGATTCCCAAATTGCGCGCGACCTGCTCTTTCGCTCGGTCTGCGCCATGTCGCTCATGCGCGGCGACGGCGATCTGAAACAACAGCACGTCGAGCGCGGAGCCGAGCGCCTGCACCGCACGCAGGCCGAGATCATATGCGAGCGCGAACTGGCCGGTCTCGGCGAAGCCGAAGACGCTCGCGACGATGGAGCGCGCCGTGAGCGGCATCGCCTGATAGAGAAGATGCGCGGTGACGATCGGCGCGCTATAGGCGGCGAGCGAGCGAGCGCTCTGACTCGACGCGGCGCGAATGTCGGCGCCAGGATCAAGCAGCGCGCCGCGACCGAGCATGACCGTGCCGAAAAGGCTGGCGACGCCGCCGGCAAGCGCCACCGCCGCCGACTGAAAAATAAAGGCGCCGCCGCCGATCAGAACCAACGCAAAGGCATTTTTTGCAAGCATCAGCCGCACATAGGCGCTGTCATGAAAGCGCGCACGGACCAGCGCGGTGCAATAGTCGAAGAGGCCATTGGCGACCGCGGTCAGCAGCGCGAGCAGAATGAGATTGGTTTCGAAATCGAGCGGCGGACCGATAAGCGCGTAAATTCCCGTCGCGGTTCCGAGGAAAAGCGTGACGCCGATGAAGGATGCATCGAGAGTCGAGCGCACGACCGGCTCCTTGTCGCGCGTGCGCTTGGAGTAGAAGCGCGTCGCTGACAGGCGCAGCCAGTCATAAAGCGCGGTCTGCACAACGACCGCGATGGAGAAGGCAAGCGCGAAACGGCCGTATTCTTCGGGGCCAAGAAATTTCGCCACCGTCAGGCCGATGACGAAATTGACGATCGTATTGGCGAGAAAGGCGAGAAGAACGTTCACTTAAGAGCCTGCTCCGCTCCAGCGCCCGAGCGCCGCGAGTTCGCGCAACGCTTGCGCGTCGCGCGGCGTCACGTCGGGATAATCGCTATCCGCCGTCGCGGGATCGAAATATTTCCACGAGCGCGCGCATTTGACGCCGCCCGCACGGTTTGGGACGACCGCGACGCCGGGCGCTTCCGGCAGGCGGAAGGCGTCAGATGGGCCTTCGCCCGCCACAACGCGAATGTCGGACACAATGCAGATTTCGGCGAAATCGACGCCTTCTAACGCCGCGCGCAAGGTGTCGTCTGCAATGTAAACGATCGGCGCCGACTCTAACGAAGAGCCGATGCGCTTTTGCGCGCGTTCGATTTCGAGCGCGCCGGTGACGACTGAGCGGATCTTGCGAATCTTCTCCCATTTGGCGGCGAGCGCATCGTCGCGCCAAGAGTCGGGAATGGCCGGAAAATGCTCCAGATGCACGGACTGCGCGTTCGGATAGCGGGAGAGCCACGCCTCCTCCGCCGTGAAGACGAGGATCGGCGCGAGCCAAGTCGTGACGCTGCGGAAAATGCGATCGATGGTCGCAAGCGTCGCCTTGCGTTTGACGCTCGATGGCGGATCGCAATAGAGCGCGTCTTTGCGCACGTCGAAATAGAAGGCCGAAAGGTCGCTCGTCATGAAGTGAGTGAGCAGCGCGACGACGCGCTTATAGTCATAGGCCGCGTAGGCGGCGCGGATTGATTCATCGAGCTGATGCAGGCGATGGAGCATGAGCCGTTCGAGCTCTCCCGCCTCGAGCATCGCCGCGTCGTCGTTTTGCTCATAGTACGCCAGCGCGCCGATCATCCAGCGCAGCGTGTTGCGCAGCTTGCGATAAAGCTCGATGAAGGTCTTGAGAATTTCCGGCCCGACGCGCAGATCGTCGGCATAGTCGGACGCCGCGACCCAGAGCCGCATAATGTCGGCCCCGGAGTCGGCGATGATTTTTTGCGGCGCGACGACATTGCCGAGCGACTTCGACATTTTGCGGCCTCTCTCGTCGAGCACGAAGCCATGCGTCAGCACGGCGTCGTAGGGGGCGCGGCCGCGCGTGCCGCAGCTTTCGAGAAGCGAGGAATGAAACCAGCCGCGATGCTGATCGGAGCCTTCGAGATACATGATTTCGTCGTCGCCGCCGTCGCGCATGCGACGGATGCCGGCGAGCATCGGGAAATGCTGCGGGTCTTCGAGCGTGAAGGCGTGGGTGGAGCCTGAATCGAACCAGACGTCGAGAACGTCGGAAATCTTATCGTAGTCCACGGCCCTATAGTCTGGCGAAAGAAAACGTTCGGCGGCGCTCGCTTCATACCAGGCGTCGGCGCCTTCCTTTTCAAAAGCCTCGATGATGCGCGCATTGACGCGCGCGTCGACGAGCGGCTCGTGCGTTCCCTTCTTGACGAAGACCGCGATCGGCACGCCCCAGGCGCGCTGGCGTGACACCACCCAATCGGGACGATTTTGAATCATGCCGCGGATACGGTTCTCCCCCGCCGGCGGCGTCCAAGTCGTGCGCGCGATTTCTTCAAGCGCGATGTCGCGGAGCGTGGGGGCGTTTACGCGCGCACTCGCAGCGCTCGCGCTATCCCTCCCCTCGACGGGGAGGGTCGCATCGCGAAGCGATGCGGTGTGAGGTGAGGTTTCCTGTCCCCCCACCCGGCCGCCTTCGGCGGCCGACCTCCCCGCCAGGGGGAGGTAAGGCGCGCCGAAAGGTTTATCCATCGCGATGAACCACTGCGGCGTGTTGCGGAAGATGACCGGCTTCTTCGAGCGCCACGAATGCGGATATTGATGCTTCAATTTTCCGCGCGCGATGAGATTGCCCGCTTGAACCAGCGCGGCGATCACAGCTTCGTTGGCGTCGCCCTTGTCGCCCTTGTCGGTGATGACGCGCTTGCCTTCAAAGCCCGGCGCGTCCTTCGTATAGAAGCCGTCCTCGTCGACCGTATAGGGAATGCGCGTGTCGATGTTACGCGCCTGCAGTTCGCGCGCGTTCGACATCCAGATGTCGAAGTCTTCGCGGCCATGGCCCGGCGCCGTATGCACGAAGCCCGTGCCCGTATCGTCGGTGACATGTTCGCCGTCGAAGAGCGGCACGTCGAAATCATAGCCGAGATGCGCCAGCGGATGCGCGCAGATCAGTTCGCTGAGCATCGCCGCCGGCACATCATGGAGCCGCTCGTAGCCGTCGACTTTGGCCGCCTTGAACACGTCGCTCGCAAGCTTGTCGGCGATGACGAAGGTCGCGTCAGGCAGCGCCCAATTGCCCTCGGGCGCATGGGTGACGCGATACAGTCCATAATCGATCTTCGACGAGAAGGAGATCGCGCGATTGCCGGGAAGCGTCCAGGGCGTCGTTGTCCAGATGATAATGCGCGCGTCGCTCAACTCGCCTTCTGCGCCGCGCGGAATCGGAAACGCGACCCAGACCTGGTCGCTGGTATAATCTTCATATTCAACTTCGGCTTCGGCGAGCGCGGTCTTTTCGACGACGCTCCACATCACCGGCTTCGAGCCGCGATAGAGCAGGCCGTTCGCCGCGAATTTCATGATCTCGCGGGCGATCGTCGCTTCCGCGTGATAGGCCATGGTCGAATAGGGATGGTCCCATTCGCCGGCGACGCCCAATCGTTTGAACTCCTCGCGCTGCACCTTAAGCCAATGTTCGGCGTAAGCGCGGCATTCGCGGCGGAAGGCGATCATCGCGTCGGGATGGGCGAAATCAGGCTTCTGCTTTCCTAAAGCGCGGTAGTTTTCTTCCTCGATCTTCCATTCGATCGGCAGGCCGTGGCAGTCCCAGCCCGGCACATAGACGCAGTCCTTGCCCGTCATGCGCTGGCTTCGCGTGACGAGGTCCTTGAGAATTTTGTTGAGCGCATGGCCGATATGAATATTGCCGTTGGCGTAGGGCGGCCCGTCATGCAGCGTGAATTTCGGACGGCCGGCGCCCGCTTCGCGCATTTTCTTCTCAAGCCCGATCGCCTCCCAGCGCTTGAGCAGTTCCGGCTCGCGCTGCGGCAGGCCGGCGCGCATCGGAAAATCGGTCTCGGGCAGATAGAGGGTCTTGGAATAATCCGGCCCGTTGGGGCTGTCGTCGTTCATCGTCGTGAAAACCGCCTCGGGCGACGCGCGGCGGGAGCCGGCGGGTCCGCGCTGATTAGAGGATTTGAGGAAAGAGCGCCAATCGCGCCGCTCCGGACCTGCGCGAACCATCAGCTCCAAGCGCAAGCCGGGCCGGCAATTCGAATGGCGGTCAAGAAACGCATCCGCTCCTCAATAGCAGCGCAAGCCAGACTGGAAAAGGCTCGGCCGCGACTTAGCGCGGCCGCCTCAATCCCAGCAGTCCGGCAAGATAGGCGAAGCCGCCCGCCACGACGGCGATGAGCAGCAGCACCAGAAATGCGCCTGAAAGCAGCGTGAACCCAATAAACAGAAACAGCAGCAGCGCCGCGGTGACAATGAGGCTCTGAAACGGCGATAGCTTGACGACCCTGACTCTGCCGGCGCCGGTCGCGACCCAGATGCGAGAAGCGTCCGTCTCCTCGCCCGGCAAGATGATTTCGACCCGTCCCTTGGGCTCTTCGTTCATGGCGCTTCCCTCCTGTCGAGGATGATGTCTTCAAGCTAGATCGGCCGCCGATTATGGCAACAGATCATGAGCTCGACCCTGCCGCGCCGCATACGGCCAATATTTTGCGCGCCTCCTCCGCGTCGACGCGCATTCGTTCGACGAGCGCGTCGACGCTGTCGAATTTCGCTTCGCCCCTTATGAAGCCATAAAAGGCGACTTCGACTTCCTTGCCGTAGAGATCGCCGTCGAAATCGAAGACGAAAACTTCTAGGAGCGGCGCGCCATTGTCAAAGGTCGGCCGTCGGCCGAAGCTCGCGACGCCCTGACGCAGCTTCCCGTCGACTTCGATCGTCACGGCGTAGATGCCATGCTTAAGGCGATTGGCGGGATCGAGCGCGATATTGGCGGTGGGAAAGCCGAGCGAGCGCCCGCGCTTGTCGCCGTGACGCACGACGCCGCGAATGAAATAGGGGTGGCCGAGAAGGCGTCGCGCCAATGCCGCGTCGCCGCGCTCAAGCGCTTCGCGCGTCGCCGTCGAGGAGACAGCGTCGAGGCTGCCCTCTTCGTCCTGGGTGATGCGGTCAACGATCTCGACGATCATTCCGAGCCTCTCGCCTTCGGCGCGCAGGAATTCCGGCCCGCCCTCGCGGCCCATCCCGAAACGAAAATCATAGCCGGCGACGACGGCCGACAGCCGCAGGCGCTTGTGCAATATGTCTTCGGTGAAGACGCGCGCCGGGCTTTGCGCGAAATCCTTGTCGAAGGTCAGCACGATCATGCCGTCGAGCCCCAGTCGCGCCGCCTGCGCCGCTTTTGCGTCGGGCGGCGTCAATCGAAAAATCACCGTTCGCCCGGCGAAAAAATCCGCCGGATGAGGCTCGAAGGTCAAAAGAACGCAAGGGCGCAAAAGTCGCGCGGCGAGCGCCTGGGCGCGGGCGATGACGCCGCGGTGGCCCCTGTGGAGCCCGTCGAAATTGCCGATCGCCGCGACGGCGCCTTCGAGGCCCGGCGGCGGCGCCTGCGGATCGCGCGCGACGATGAAGAACGCGGACAAGGCGCGGGCCGGATGTTCAAGCGGAGGCCGGCTTCTCCTCCAACTGCGCTGGCGCCGCAACGCGGACGACCTGTTCGCGGCTCGGCACCATGACGAAAGCCTCGCCGTCGAGCACGACCTTGCCGTCGACGAGACATTCGCATTTGAGCTTGGCGCGTCGACCCTTTTCAATCAGCTCGACGACCTCGACGATGACGGTGATGACGTCGCCGATTTTCACCGGGGCGCGGAAGTTCAGGGTCTGCGACAGATAGACGGCGCCGGGGCCGGGCAGATACATGCCGATGACCGTCGAAATCAGCGAGGCCGTGTAGAGGCCGTGAACGATGCGCTCGCCGAAGCGCGTCTTCGACGCGAAGTGATCGGAGAGGTGAATCGGATTGCGGTCGCCGGAAAGATCGGCGAAGGCGATCACGTCGTCGTCCATCACCGCCTTCATCAGCGTCTCGCGCATGCCGACGCTCAGATCTTCGAAGTAATAGATTTTGAACGGCGTCGACATCGGAGGCACCGGAGTTGCGTTGCTGAGCGTAGCCGCAGGAGAGAGGCCCGCGCAGTCCCTTTTACCAGAAAAGCTCGCGAGCCAAAGCCTTTGGACGCGCGCCGGCGCGCGCAAAGAGCGATTCCAGCGCCGCTTCGTCGAGCGCGCCGCCTTCCGCCTGCAGCTCTTCACGATGCACCCCATGCATGATGAAGAGCAAATCGAGCCCGGCGCGGCCAGCGCCGGCGAGATCGGTGAAGGCGCCGTCGCCGATCGCCAATATGCGCGATATGTCGAGATCGCCGCGCAGATTTCTCAGCCGCTCTCTGGCTGCGGCGTAGATCGGCGCATGGGGCTTGCCGAAGGTCAGGACGCGGCCGCCCATCGCCTTATAACGCTCGGCCAGGGCGCCGGCGCAGTAGACGAGATCATTGCCGATCGCGACGACGATGTCCGGATTGGCGCACAGCATCGTCAGGTCGCGCGCTTTCAGCGTCGCCAATTGTTCGTCGTAGTCCGCAGGCGTTTCGTTGCGGTCGTTGAAGAGGCCGGTGCAGACGACATAATCTGCAGCTTCCGGTCCGACGCGCATCACCGGCGCGCCGAGACGACGCGCCGCCTCGCGGAACAGACCGTCGTCGCGCGCCGGCCCAAGGTGATAGACCGCCTGCCCGTCGCGCGCGATGATTTCGCGCAGCGCAAGCTCCCCCGCCGACACCAGATCGTCGAAGCAATCCTGCGGAACGCCGAGGCCCAAGAGCTGGCGGCGGACCTCATCGTCGGGGCGCGACGCGTTGGTGATGAGCACGACCGCGCCGCCCTTGGCGCGGAAGCGCCTGAGCGCCTCGGCCGCTTCCGGAAAATGGCGCCTTCCGTCGATCAGCACGCCCCAGCCATCGCATAAAATGGCGTCATAGCCGTCAGCGATGTCGCGTAGACCGGCGATGAGGGAAACGCGGCTTGAGTCGGCCGTCAAAAGCGCGCCTCGGCGAAAGCGGCCGCATAGGCCTTTTCGCAAACCGGATTGAACGCGCCGGTCGATTCATCGAGCAAGAACAGGCGCCCATCCATGATCCGGAAGAGCGCGCCGTGCAGCCGCAGGTGCCGGTGATGTTCGAGCACCTGAATCATCGGGAAGGAGCGCAGATTGCGCAGCGTCTGTTTCACCGCCTCGAATTCGAGCCGCTCCACATAGCGCCCATCCTTTGGATTGGGCGGAACGCCCAGGCGATCCGCGGCCGGGCCAAGCATCTTGATCCAGTCGCCGATGAAATCGCTATGGCTCAGCCGCGGCGCATGGGGGTCCGCCGCGATTTCGGCATAGGCGCGAACGCCGCCGCACTGGCCATGGCCGAGCACGACGATATCGGAAACCTTCAAGGCCATGACGGCGTATTCGAGCGCCGCCGATGCGCCGTGATAATGATCGTCAGGCTCGTAAGGCGGCACGAGCGCCGCGACGTTCCGCAAGACGAAAAGTTCGCCGGGGCCGGCGGTGAAAATCGCCTCCGGCGCGACCCGGGAGTCGCAACAGCTGATGACCATGGTTTTGGGCTTCTGGCCCTTGACCGACAATTCCTCGAAGCGGTCGTGGTCGGCGAGGAAACGCCCGCCAAGGAAGGATTTGTAGCCCTCCATCAGCGCTTCCGGCAGACCAGTCGCGCCGGACGAAGGCTCGTGATCCGCCATTTAACTTTTCCTTCCTGCGCCTCAACCAGCTTCGCCTTGTCCAGGCGGATGGCGGACCCCGCGGTTATTGTGTAGATCACGCGGCGGGGTCAAGAGAGCCGAGCGACGGGCCAGGAGAGGCAAATCGTCTCGACGTTGGAGTTTTGAATGATTTCGCGACTGAAGCGCAGCGTGCTGGCCATGCCGGGCTCGAACGCCCGGGCGCTGGAGAAAGGAAAGACGCTCGCGGCCGACGTCCTGATGTTCGAACTCGAAGACGGCGTGGCTGAACCCGCCAAGGCGACCGCGCGCGAACAGGTCGCGGCGGCGGTCGCAGGGGGCGGCTATGGCGCGCGCCAGCTTGTCGTGCGCGTCAACGCCCGCGGCTCCGAATGGTACAAGCCCGACGTCGCGACAATCGCGCCGCTCGGGCCGGACGCCATCCTCATTCCCAAGGTCAATTCGCGCGACGAGATTCTGAAGGCGGCCGCGGATATCGTCGCCGCCGGCGCGCCGCGCAAAACGCGGCTTTGGGCGATGATCGAGACCGCGCGGGCGGTTCTCGACATCGAAAAGATCGCGAGCGCCGCCGACGATCCCGCCTCGCGCCTCGAAGTTCTGATCCTCGGACCCAACGACATCGCCAAATCCACACGGGCGCGATTGACGCCGGGACGGCAGTCGCTGCTGTCCTGGCTTTCGGCCGGCGTGCTTGCGGCGCGGGTCCACAACATCGAGATCATCGACGGCATCTACAACGACTTCAACGACCTCGACGGGCTGCGACGCGAGGCGGAGCAGGGCCGCGACTTCGGCTTCGACGGGAAAATGCTCATTCATCCGAGCCAGATCGGACCGGTGAACGAAATTTTCGCGCCGAGCGACGAGGAGGTGGATTTCGCGCGCCGGATCATCGCCGTGTTTGACGAGCCGGAAAACGCCGACAAGGGCGTGGTGCAGATCGACGGAAAAATGGTCGAGCGTCTGCATCTCGACATCGCGAGGCGCACATTGCAGCTTGTCGAGGCGGCGGGCTGACGCGACCGCCTGTTTTGCGGGCGCCGAATCCATCAACTATAAGAGGCCGGGAGAGTAAGGATTAGCCGATGGTCTCGCCGATCGACGAAGAATCAAACCGCATAGACCCTTCCGAAGCGCCGCGCGAATCTGCGGAGCAGCCCCCTCAACCGCTTCCCCCCGTCAAACGCAAGCGTCGCTCCTTTTTCGCTTCGCTGTTGTCGACGCTGCTGCTTCTTCTGCTCCTGGCAGGCGCCGCCCTCTATGCGGCGATCGCTTTCAAGGACAAGGACGAGCGTCTGAAGGTCGTCGCCGACTACGCGGAGCCATATGTCGATCAGGCGAGCGGCGCTTTCGACGAGGCGAAGAATCAGATCAGCGCGCTCCTCGGCGAGAAAGCGCCGAAGCAAACGGCTGTGGCCCCACAAGAGGCCCCGCCCGCCCGGCCGCTCGAGCCCGCCCAAATAACCCCGCCGCAACCCGCCGAAACGGCGACGCAACCGGCGCCGAACGAGCGGCGCCCGGAGCCGATCGCGAACGCCGCCGTCGAAGCCCAGAACGCAGCGATCGAGTCGCAAAAAGCGGCCGTCGCGGCGTTGCAGAGCCGCGTCGATTCAGCCGAAGCATTGGCGCAGCGAGCCTTACGCGCCGCCGAGGCTGCGGAGGGCGCCGCCAGCGCAGCCCGCGCGACCGCGGAAGCGGCTGAGAAGGCGCGTCCGGCGGCCGCTCCTTCGGGGAGCGGCGAGGGCGCCACGCTCTCCGCCAATGATCAGCTGACCGCGCTCGAGGGCCGCATCGACGAACTCGGCAATGAGATTAAGGCGCTGCGAGAGCGCCTTGAGTCTCCGAAAAGCGAAACGCGCGCGGCGCCGGAGGCTTCAGCGGCCAAGACGCCGGAGGGGCCTGCCGCCCGGGTCGTCGTCGCCTATGCGCTTCAGCGCGAGCTTGATGCGGGCCGGCCCTATGCGGTCGAGGCGAAGGCGATGACGCGGCTCGGCGCCGATCCCGCAGCGCTGGCGGCTCTTTCGCCCTTCGCCGAAAAAGGCGCGCCGACCGCGGCGCAGCTGAAAGCCGACTTCGCGCCCGCCGCCAAGCGCATTCGCGCTCTTGAGAATGCTTCCGGCGACCTCACAGAGCATTTGATGAAGGGCGCGAGCAAACTCGTGCGCGTTCGTCCATCGGGTCAGGCGCCAATGACCGAGGCCCAGACAGTCGAAGAAAAGGTCGCTCACATTGAAGCGGCGCTTACTCATGGCGACCTTGCTCAGGCCGCCGGATTTCTCGCTGCGCTCCCGGACGCGGCGCAGAACGAGGCCAAGGACTTCGGCGCCGCGCTGCGCGCGCGCATCGATGCGGCGCGGGCGGCTGAAGATCTCTTGCATGGCGCGATCGCCGCGCTCGTCGCAACGAAGGAATGAGCAGGATCAATCGCCATGCTGTTTCTCTTCTTTTTCATCATTGCGCTGGCGGCGGTCGCTTATGGCCTCGAATTGCTGATCGAACAGCCCGGTTCGCTCACGCTCGATTTCGCCGGCTATCAATTCGAGGCGTCGATCCCGGTGGCGGTCGCAGGACTGTTGCTCATCATCGCCGCGACGATCGTGCTCTGGGCGATCGTCATGGCGGTGCTGCGCATGCCCGGCCGCTGGACAGGCGGCTCGCGGTTGAAACGCCGCGACAAGGGGTTCGACGCGCTCTCGCAGGGGCTGATCGCGGTCGGCTCCGGCGACGCCGCCCGCGCCCGCAAAGCCGCCCATGTCGCCGAACGGCTGCTGCCGAATGAGCCGCTCACGCAGTTTCTGAAGGCCCAGGCCGCGCAGCTCGCCGGCGACCGGAGGGTCGCCGAAGAGACATTTCATAAGATGACGCTGAAGCCGGAAACGAAGCTTCTCGGACTGCGCGGACTGCATATCGAGGCGCGCCGGCGCGAAGACGCCGACGCGGCGCATCATTTCGCCAAGGAGGCGCACGCCATCGCGCCGGTGCCCTGGGCGGGCGCGGCGATGCTCGAACATCTCGCCGCGCAGGGCGACTGGCAGAAGGCGCGCGAAGCCATCGAAGCCAGCCTTGCCGCCAAGGCGCTCGACGCGCAGACGGCCCAGAATCTGCGGGCCGTCGTCGAAACCGCGATGGCGATGGAGAAGGAGCGCGACCATCCGCATGACGCGTTGCATCTCGCGCGCCAGGCGCTGAAGCGCCGGCCGGGCTTCGCCCCGGCCGCCGTCGCCGCCGTGCGCGTGCTCGCCCGCCACGGCGACCGCAAGCAGGCGCTCAAGCTGATCGAGACGGTGTGGGCGACAAAACCTCATCCCGATCTCGGCGCCGCTTATCTCGAGGCGCTCTCGGGCGAACCCAACTCTGCGAAGCTCGCGCGCGTCGAGAAGTTCGCGCGGATTGCGCCCCATGCGGCGGAGAGCCGGCATCTCGTCGCCGAGGTCGCGCTGTCGAACCGCAATTTCGCCAAGGCCCGTGAGGCGCTCGCGCCGCTCGTCGCCAGCGGACGGCATCCGACCGCCCACACCTGCCTGTTGATGGCGGAAATCGAAGACGGAGAGCAGGGGCCCTCCGGTCCGGTGCGCGAATGGCTCGCCCGCGGCTCGCGCGCGCCGCGCGATCCGGTCTGGATCGCCGACGGCGTGGTCTCGAAGACCTGGTTGCCGATGTCGCCGGTCACCGGCAGGCTCGACGCCTTCGAATGGAAACCGCCGCCGGATTCAGCGCAGCATTTGACCGAGGAAGGCAAGCCGAATATTCCGGCCGCCTTTTTGACCAGCTCCGCCGAACCCGTCGCGTTGCCCTCCGCCGATGTCTCACAGGAGTCGGCCGCCGGCGAGTAAGGCCGCGAGATTTCTGGGCGGTAGCGTTTTATCGCACGCGGTCGGCCCGCCGGATGCGCACATAGAGCGCGCCTTCGCCGCCGTGGTGGCGCGCGGCTTCGCCGAAACCCACGACAACGTCGCGCAGGTTCGGCGCTTCGAGCCACATCGGCACGACGCGGCGCAGCACGCCGCCCTCGTCGCGCGTCAGCCCTTTGCCGGTGACGATAATGGCGACGCGCGCGCCATTCGCCTGACAGCGGCGCAGGAACGCGGTCAGGGAGCGCTGCGCCTCGGCCTGTCGCATGCCGTGAAGATCGAGCTTGGCGTCAACCTCAAGCCGCCCACGCTTGAGCTTCGTGAATGTGCGAGGATCAATGTCGACTGGCCGCGGCGCCGGCTTTGGCGGGGGCGGGCGATCGTGAACGATTGACGCGGACGGCGGCGACGCGCCTGCTTCGACTGAAGCCGAGGATGGCGCCGGCTTTTGCGAACGCGCGCGGGATGGGCGGACGTCGGCTGTGACCGTCATCCATAGCTCCGCTTCGGCCTGTGACAGCCGGCGGGCGTATCGGCGAGAATTTTCCTCGCTCACGGACCGTCTCCAACATCCTTCGGCAGCAGCACGATCATTTCGGCGCCGTGCCGAATGTCGCCGGCCCGGCGGCCCGCCGCTTCGCCCGCGCCAAAGAACAGATCGGCCCGCGCAGGCCCAATTATGGCGGATCCCGTGTCCTGCGCGATCATCAGTCGGCGAAATTCCGTTTCGGCCTCGCTTTGCCAGGGAATGCGCGCCGCAACCCAAAACGGGAGACCGTAGCTCCAGATCGAGCGATCGACGGCGATCGACCGAAAAGGCGTCAGCGGCGCCCCCTGGCCGCCGATCGGGCCGGTCTTCCGCTCCTCCGATCCATCGATCTCGAAGAATACATAAGAGCGATTTTCCTGCATCAGGCGGCGGCCGGCTTCGCCAGGCCCCGCCCCAAGCCGCCGCAGCGTCTCCTTCATCAGGTCAAGCGACATATCGGCCGGCTTGACGAGGCCTCGTTCGATCATCAGCCGGCCCACCGACGTGTAAGGCCAGCCGTTGCGCCCGCCATAGGTCAGCGCCATGACGCCGCCGCCCGGCAGCCGCAGCCGCGCCGAACCCTGCACCTGGATGAGGAACAATTCGACCGCATCGCGAACATAGGCGAGCGGATGCGCGCTGGGCGCTGCGCCTTCCTCTTCGATCGCGCGCCGATCGGGATAGGGCACGAGCGCGCCCTCGGCCTGGCGTCGCGCGCTGGTCAGTTTCTCTCCGGAAGGAAGGACGAGCGGCGCCTCGTTCAAGGTGACGAGATCGAGCGGGCGCGACAGGACCGCAGCGGCGAATCCCGGCTCCGGCGCCAGCCTGGCCTCGACCTCGACCTCATAATAGGCGGTGAGGAAGCCCTTTGCCTTGATGAGGTGGGGGCGGAACCAGCTTCGAAAGAAACGAACGGGATCTTCGACGCCGTCGAGCGCGGCGTGGGCTGTCGCCACGAGCGATTGCGGCGGCGGAACCGCGCCGCGCTGCTCCTGCGCATCGGCGGCGATGAGTTTCGCTGAACGGCGGAACGCGGCGAACGCCGCAGCAAGATCGTCGGCGGAAAAGCCGTCGATCTCTTCAAAGGCTATTTCTTGCAGCAGATCGGAAGCGGAAAACTGCGGCGCGTTTTTCCGCGACATGCTCAGTCTTCGGCTTGGGTCGCGACAAGCTTCCAGTTGGGATCGCCCGCTTTGGGATCGCGCGCGAAGGTCCAGCGCTCGACGACCTTACGCGTCTGACCGCTGTCGATGGTTTCACCGGCGCGGTCGCGGCGCACGCTCGTCAGCCGCGCGACGAAGCGCACCGTCACTTCATTGCGGCCGGCGATGGCGCGGGCGGCGTCAACCGTCGCCGAATCGATCGCGACGACGGCGGTCTCCATGGTCTCCCCCTGCTGCTCGCGCCGTGCGATTTCCGCCGAGAAGCCGTCAAAGACCTCCTGCGACAAGAGCGGCTTCAGCGTCTCGCGGTCCCCCTTGGCGAAGGCGGTGACGATCAGTTCATAAGCGCGGCGCCCGCCGCTGAGGAAAGCCTTGCCGTCGAAATTGGGATCGGACGCCGCGACGGCGTCGAGACCGCTCCAAGCGGCGGCGACGCCCTTCTCCGCGACGCCCTCCCAGCGCTCGGCCCCGTTGGGGCGCGCCGGCGCTTCTGTAGGGGGCGCAGAGCTCGGCAAGGGCGCGACGGCGGCGGGAGCGGCCGGACGCGGCGCGAAACGCGCAGGCGGCGGCGTGTCGCGATCCACCCGCATCCCGAGGACCGAGCGCAGCTTCCAGATGACGAAAACCGCGAGCGCAGCGAAAACGATGAGGGTCGGATCGAAGAGGTCGCCGGACGCCGGCATTAGCAACTCCCGAACAATTCTATGGTCGGCTATCATGTCGACGCAGATATGTCACGAATCAAGGGGGCGGTCCTATTGCCGCGGGCAGAGGGCGTGAAGAAGCGCAATAAAATGCAAGAAAACGGATGAATTATGTGAATTCGAAGCTTATCGGCGCAGCCGTTGCAGCATGGATCGTGCTGGAGATTCTTTCTTTCGCGCTCGTCGTCAGGGCCGTCGGGCTTCTTGCGGCGATCCTGCTGGCCATCGGCGCGTCGCTGCTCGGCCTAGCCGACATCAAGCGCCTCCTCGACTTCTTTCGTACGAGAGTCGCCGCCAAGGCGCGCAGCCCAAGCGGCGCCTTCGCAGACGGCGCGATGCTCGACGGCGCGATGCAGGCGCTCGCCTCGATTCTGCTCATCCTGCCGGGTTTTGCCTCCGATTTCGTGGGCCTGGCGCTCAAATCGCCGTCGGTGCGGCAAAGTCTGGCTCGGCGGTTGCGGTCCCGCTCGAAGGCGTCCGATCCGCGCCTCATCGACCTCGACCCTCGCGAATGGCGGCGCGAAGCGCGCAGCGCGGGGGGCAGGCCGCGGCGAAGCATGGCGAAATAGCGCGCGAACCGCGCCTTGTTCGCGTCTGGCAGACGTGTTAGGCGGGCGCAAATTCTCGTCGCAACGGCTTTGCTGGAGGCCCTTACATGACCGATACCAATGGCAACGGCGCGCAAGGAGCGCCGGGCGGCGCTCCGGCTCTCAATTCGCTCGCCCAATATCTGAAGGATTTCTCCTTCGAAAATCCGAACGCGCCGCGTTCGCTCGGTCCCCAGGAGAAGGCGCCGAATATTTCGATACAGGTCAACGTCAACGCCAAACAGCTGGCGCCGACCGACTTTGAAGTGTGTTTGACGCTCGACTGCAAGGCCGGCGAGGGAGAGGGACTCCTGTTCAAGCTCGACCTCGAATACGGCGGCGTGTTTCGCCTGATGAATATTCCCGAAGAGCAGGTCCATCCGATCGTGATGATCGAATGCCCGCGCATGCTGTTTCCCTTCGTGCGCCAGATCGTGGCCGACGCTACGAGCAAGGGCGGCTATCCGCCGCTCTATATCGACCCGATCGACTTCGTCGCGCTCTATCAGCAAAAGGCCGCCGAAGCCGCAGGTCAGGCTCCTGCTCAGGCAAACTAGCCGGCGCCAGGCGCCGGCGCCGGTTCGTCGCTTGCCAGATAGCGATCCCAGATCGGCGATTTGATTGTCGCGACAAAGGCGAGATGGGCCTCTTCTTCTGCGCCGCTCAATCGCGGCGCGAGAGGCTCCGGCCGTCGGCGCAGCAGATCGCTCGCCGCGGCGATGCGGACGGCGTGCACCGTCTGGAGCGACAGCGCCGCCTGCCGGCCGCCGCAGAGCTCGGCATAGACTTCGGCGAGAAGATTGGCGTCGAGCAGCGCGCCGTGCTTCTCGCGCCGCGAGAGATCGATCGCATAGCGCTGGCACAGAGCGTCGAGAGAATTGGGGCCGCCGGGATGGCGCCGGCGGGCCATCGCGAGCGTGTCGATAATGCGCGCGCCGCTGAGCGGCGGCAAATTGATCAGCGCGAATTCGGCGTTGAGAAAGCGCGTATCGAATTCAGCATTGTGAATGACGAGCGGAACATCCTCGATAAAGTCGAGGAATTCGGCGGCGATCTCCTTGAAGACCTTGTGCTGCGCCAGAAATTCAAAAGAGAGCCCGTGCACGCGGAAGGCGTCTTCCGGCATGTCGCGCTCGGGGTGGATATAGCGATGGAAGTAGCGGCCGGTCGGGATCAGATTGGAGATTTCGACGGCGCCGATCTCGACGACGCGATGGCCGCTCGACGGATCGAGTCCCGTCGTTTCTGTATCGAGAACGATCTCGCGCATGTTGAGCGAACTCCGGCTGATCCCTTTGCTCAAGCAGTGTCATTCCCGGCAGTCCGCAGGACTGACCGGGAATCCAGAGCAACATCCATAGCGATTGTCGCTGCTCTGGATTCCCGATCACTCGCTTTGCGAGCGTCGGGAATGACATCCGTACTGTTCGGCAAACGCCGTATCACGTTTCCAAACGCGCCTTAAGCGCTTTCAATATAGTACGCACCTCTTCGCGGGCGGCGTCCAGACCCTTGTCGGTATGGAGCACGAAATCGGCGCGGGCGCGTTTTACTGAATCAGGCGTCTGCTTCGAAAGGATGGACGCAAATTTCTCCCCCGTCATGCCCTCGCGGGCGAGCACGCGCGTCTTTTGCACATCTTCGGGCGCGGTGACGACCACGACGGCGTCGAAATCCTTTTCGGCGCCCGTTTCGAACAGCAGCGGTATATCGAAAACAACGATGCGGTCGCCCTTGCTTCGGCGCTCTTCAACCAGAGCGTCGCGCGCGGCCCAGACCATGGGATGCACAATTTTCTCGAGATGTTCGAGCGCCGCCGGATCGTTGAGGACGCGGGCGGCGAGCCGCTGACGATCGACGGCGCCGTCGATGACGACGCCAGGAAAGGCGCGATCGATTTCCGTGGCCGCCGGACCCTTGTAGAGTTCATGCACGATCTGATCCGAATCGAGCACCGCAATGCCTTCGGCGCGGAACATCTCGGCCGTCGTCGACTTGCCCATGCCGATCGAGCCCGTGAGTCCGACGCGCAGCATCTTCTGTTCGCTCACGAGAGCAGCGCTCCCTCGCGACGAAGCGCCTCGAGCAGCGAGAGCAGCGGAAGGCCCATGATGGTCCAGTGATCGCCCTCGATTTTCGAGAAGAGTTGCGCGCCCAATCCTTCGATCTGATAGGCGCCAGCCGTAGACAAAGCGTCATCTCCGACCGCCACAAGATATGCGGCGACGAACGCATCGCTTAAGTCGCGCATCGTCAGATCCGCGAACTCGATGGCTTCGAAGATGACGGCGCCGTCGCGGGCCAGAGCGATCGCCGAATGTAAGCGATGCCGCCGACCGGACAGAAACCGCAAAAGCGCTTCGGCTTCGCGCATATCCTTAGGCTTGCCGAAAATCCGGCCTTCGCAGCTTGCGACCTGATCCGCGCCGAGCACCAGCCGGCCCCGAACTGAGATGGCGAGAGCCTTGGCGCGCGCCAGCGCCGATGCGATCGAATCGGCGTCGGCCCCCTCCTGCCGCGATTCGATCGCGCGCTCGTCGACGTCAGCCGGAATTGCTTCGAAAGGAACGCCTGAATGCAACAACGCCAACTGCCGGCCGGCGCTTTTCGACGCGAGAATCAGCGGCGCCGAATCGCGCCAGAAGGGCGAGATCGAACCAATGGTCACGTCCACAGCCCCTGCGCAAAAGCCGAAGAGCGGGGATAAAGGGTCGTCGAAAATTGCCGCGCTTTGGTCAGCGGGAACAGGTCGGCCGGGCGCTCAACAGGCAAGACCCTGTCGAAGGAATCCGAGACGAGGCGGGCGCAGAAGGCATTCACAGGCAATCCACAAATACCTTCCTCCAGAATTTCCGATAGGTTGATGATTCCATTCACTGTCCGCTATTTTCCTCAGCTTCTCGTGACGGCCGGCCGTTCGTGGCTTACTTGTGGGCGAGTGGTTAATGAAAATTAACCTTCGCGTCACTCAAGACACAAATAAAGAATCAATTCCTTTTAAAATGAATTTTGTTTTAACGCGGTTTCGCGCTACGCCGAGTCCAACCAAGGGCATGGACGAGTTGAACGCGATGGCGAAGGAAAAGGCGCTTCTTTCAGTTCTACGCAAAGAAGCGCGAAGCGTTCCGCCGCTCTGGCTGATGCGACAGGCCGGCCGCTATCTTCCCGAATATCGTGAGGTTCGGGCGACCGCGAAAAACTTTCTCGATTTCTGCTATTCGCCGAAAAAGGCCGCGGAAGTGACGCTGCAGCCGATCCGACGCTTTCACTTCGATGCGGCGATTCTTTTCTCCGACATTCTCGTCGTGCCGGACGCGATGGGGCAGCGGGTCGAGTTCGAGAGCGGCTCAGGGCCCCGGCTCGATCCGATCGAATCGCCGGAGCAGGCGGCGGGGCTCGGCGATTTCAACATCGAACGTCTCGCGCCGGTCTTCGAGGCGATCGAGCTTGTGAAGCCGGCGTTGCCGTCAGATGTCGCCTTCATCGGCTTTTGCGGCGCGCCCTTCACGGTCGCAAGCTATATGATCGCCGGCCAGGGCGCGCCCGATCAGGCGCCGGCGCGCCTCTTCGCTTACCGTTTTCCCGAGGCTTTCGCGAAGCTTATCGATCGCGTCGTTGAAGCCTCGATCGATTATCTCGCGCGGCAGATCGAAGCGGGGGTCGACGTCGTGCAAATTTTCGACAGCTGGGCCGGCGTTTTGCCTGCCAATGAATTTCGGCGCTGGTCGGCGGAGCCGGTTCGCCGGATCGTCAAGGGCGTCAAGGCCCGCCATCCTCAAACGCCGGTTATCGCCTTCGTGCGTGGAGCCGACGCGCATTTGCCTACGCTGACGCGGACGGTCGGCGCGGACGGTTACGGGATCGATACGGCGCTCGATCCCGCTTGGGCGGTGGCGGAAACGACGGACGACATTCCGCTGCAGGGCAATCTCGATCCGCTGGCGCTCGTGGCCGGCGGCGAGGCGCTTGATCGCGAAGTAGATTCGATTCTCGCGGCGTTCAGAGGGCGCCCGCATATTTTCAATCTCGGCCACGGCATACTGCAGCAAACGCCGATCGAGAATGTCGAACGGCTGGTCGCCCGCGTCCGGCGCGCGGGAGCCTGACGATGTATGCCTGGATCAAAGCGCTGCATGTCATCGCCATCATTTCATGGATGGCCGGCCTTCTCTATCTGCCGCGGCTCTTCGTCTATCACGCGAGCGCGGGCAAGGGCGCGCTGTCCGAGACGTTCAAGATCATGGAGCGGCGGCTCTACCGCTACATCATGACGCCGGCGATGCTCGTCGCCTGGATCACGGGTCTTTATCTCGCGGTCGAGGGCGGCGCGCTTTCGTCAGGATGGTTTCATGCAAAAGCGACGCTGGTTGTGCTGCTCACCGCCGCGCATATTCACGATGGCGTGTTGATGCGTCGTTTCGCTGAAGACGCCAACGTTCATTCGCCGCGCTACTATCGCATCTTCAATGAACTGCCGACGCTGCTGATGGTCGGCGTCGTTATTCTGGTGATCGTCAAGCCGTTCTAATTGGCGACGATCTTCTCCCAGTCGGGCACGATTCTCGGCGCTGCGGCGTTCACCTTTCCCTTGTTCGCGCCATAGACGCGCTCTGCGGTTCTCCAGCAGAGATCATCGCAGGCCTGCTCGCTCAGACGGTCGAGAAAAACGTCATAGCGCTGGAGTTCCGGCCCGAGGCGTTCGAACTTCGCGACGAGATCCGAACCAAGACAGATGCGCTCGCTATGGCGTTCGGTCAGCGCGAGCCAATGTTCGTCTGGAACGCCGTCAGAGCAAATCGCGACGTCGTAGATCACCCAAGAATAATCGACGCAGACATTTGGATATTGATCGAGCAGCCGCTCGACCATCTGATAATAGAACGGCGCGTTAACGCGTCGGGACATGCCGCAATGCGCGAAGATGAAGCGCGTGCGCGGAAATTCGCGCAGCGCCTCTTCGAGTTCGAACAGATAGACGGGATGATCGCCCTTGGAAACAGCTGTGACGTTCTGGTGCAAGAGCACCGGAAGATCATAGTGACCTGCGAACTCATAGATCGGATACAGGGCGCGATGATTGGCGCGCGCATTCTCGCCGAAGGTGAAGGCGCTGAGATCGTCGTGGCGCAACAGCATTTCGCCGATGCCGCTCCACAGGTCGGGATACTGCTCATATAGCCGCTCGACGTGACGAATGGCGTAACGATCGACCGGATTGAAGCCGCAGATCAATGGATAGAGCCGGCCCTGCTGCTCAGTGGGCAGCGTGCGCACCATTTCGGCGACGATGACGTCCGTGTAAGCGTAGTAGTAACAATGCGCGTCATTGGCGAGATAATAGTCCGGCGGCTCGCGATCATATTCGTTCCACAGCTTGCGCACCGGGAGACCAAAGATCACAGCCTTATCGACATTGGCGCGATCCATGTGCTCGATGAGCATGGCTCCGCCCGGCGTCTCTTGAATGAAATCGACGACGTGAAGATGCGCGTCGATCATCCGCCGCTTGCTGCCGCGAAGCCGGGCAAGCGAACCGACTTCTTCCGGCTTGCGTCGCCAGGTTCGCGCGTCTTCATAGGGCATCGTCAGCTCCAAGCTTTCGCAGCAATTGCATGGCCTCGTCGGCCTTGATTCGATTGTAGAGATATGTCCAGGCTCTGCGGTCGCCGATCATCTCTATAAGTTGCCGCCGATCATATTGATCGAGCAGAGTCAGGCTGATGGTTGGCGGGACCGCCCGCAGGAGCAACGCCAAGTCGCGCGCGTTGCGAGTCAGCTCCGCGACGCGGGCCCAACCGATGTTTGTAAGCAGCGCGTTTTGAGGTTCCTCGGCGATCGCGTTCAGCACGAAGGCCAGATCATCGCCGTGGCGGATGAGCCGGCGCAGATAATCTTCGCCGAGAAGTTCGAGGAGCCGCAGACTGCACTGCGCATAGGCCCACTCCAGCGTCCCTGCGAGATCGCGCGCAGTGACCACCAGCTTGCGCAATCCGGGTCCGTCGAGCGTGTCGATGAGAGTCAATTTGACGTGCGGCTCCGCGATCGTCGCCAGAAGCTCGCGCAGGTGACGGGCCGTCTGCAGAGCGTCGGCCAGATTTTCGCCCATCGCTTCGATAAGGAAGATCTGGTCGTCGCGCGCGAGTGTGCGCATGAGAAGCGGAAGGTCGGAAGGTTTGCGGACGATCTGCGGCAGATGCGGGCGCAGCTGCGCGAGCACGTCGCGGTCGCGGCGGCCATTGAGAACGTCGAGGACGACAGCGAGCTCCTCGGCGTCTCCGACCTCGGCAGTTTCGCTGTCGACGTGAATGGGATAGCGAACGGGATCGGTTGCAGCCATCTCAGATCCGTTAGGGGGCCGGAGCGGATTATGCGGCGCCTGAGCGTGGACGCGCCAGCTTTCAAGGGCGCATTTCGGCGTGGCGGAGCCGTCTTTTACGGAGCGCTTGATTCGCGTCGGGAAATTGTCTAAGGGAGCTTTATCCCTCTGAGGCCCGTGTCTGCTTAAAGCGGCATCGCCGGAATTTCCGCCGGCGCTCGGGAAGGCCATATTCCCCGCCCCACCGCTTATCCCGGCTCCTCTCCACCTGCGCCTAGCCAATACCCAAGGTTCCTCCTGAATGCGGGAAATCAAACTTTCGGACTTGAAGGCCAAGTCCGCCGCCGAACTCCTCGCTTTCGCCGAAGAGCATGAAGTCGAAAACGCCTCTCTGCTGCGCAAGCAGGAGCTGCTTTTCGCGATTCTGAAACAATTCGCCAGCCGCGACGTTGAAATCGTCGGCGAAGGCGTCGTCGAAGTGCTGCAGGACGGTTTCGGCTTCCTGCGCTCGCCAGACGCGAATTACCTCGCCGGCCCTGACGACATCTATGTCTCCCCGTCGCAAATCCGGAAATTCGGCCTGCGCACCGGCGACACGGTCGAGGGCATGATCCGCAGCCCGAAGGAAGGCGAGCGCTATTTCGCGCTGCTCAAGGTCAACAGCATCAATTTCGAAGATCCCGAGAAGGTGCGCCACAAGGTGCCCTTCGACAATCTGACGCCGCTTTATCCGGACGAGCGCCTCAAGCTCGAAATCGAAGACCCGACCAAGAAGGATTATTCTTCCCGCGTCATCGATCTCGTTGCGCCGATCGGCAAGGGCCAGCGCGCGCTGGTCGTCGCGCCGCCGCGTACCGGCAAGACCGTGCTGTTGCAGAATGTCGCCCAGTCGATCACCACCAATCATCCCGAATGCTATCTTATCGTTCTGCTGATCGACGAGCGGCCCGAGGAAGTGACCGACATGCAGCGCAGCGTGCGCGGCGAAGTCGTGTCGTCGACTTTCGACGAGCCGGCGGTGCGCCATGTCCAGGTCGCCGAAATGGTGATCGAGAAGGCGAAGCGACTCGTCGAACACGGCCGCGACGTGGTGATCCTGCTCGATTCGATCACGAGGCTCGGGCGCGCCTACAACACCGTGGTGCCGTCATCCGGTAAGGTCTTGACCGGCGGCGTCGACGCCAACGCCCTGCAGCGTCCGAAGCGCTTCTTCGGCGCGGCGCGCAATATTGAGGAGGGCGGCTCGCTCACCATTATCGCGACGGCGCTGATCGACACCGGCTCGCGCATGGACGAAGTGATTTTCGAAGAGTTCAAGGGCACCGGCAACAGCGAGATCATCCTTGACCGCAAGGTCGCGGATAAGCGCGTCTTCCCGGCGATCGACATCACCCGGTCCGGCACCCGCAAGGAAGAGCTGCTGGTCGCCACCGACATTTTGAAGAAGATGTACGTGCTGCGCCGCATCCTCAATCCGATGGGCACGGTCGACGCGATCGAATTCCTGCTCGGCAAGCTGCGCGAGACCAAGAACAATCAAGGCTTCTTCGATTCGATGAACACGTAAGGCCAAAAGCATGGCCGGCTCGTTCCGGCCATCGTTCTGCGCGCGCGTATTCTAATCGTTGAATCGAAGCGCCATCAGCGTTTCGTCGAGATAGTCTCCATCTTCATTCTTCGCCGAGCGTTCTTCGACGCCATAGGCGCGAAACCCCCATCGCTGGTAAAAACGCAGCGCGCGGAGATTCGACGAGACGACGGTGAGCGTTATGATTTCGACCTTCGCGCTCGCCTCGTCGATCAGTCTTTTCATGATTTCATCGGCGACGCCCGATCCGCGATGAGGCGCCTTCACATACATGCCATAGAGCAGCGCCTTGTGGCGCGTCTTGACGCCGTCGCTCCATGCGAGTCCGCCGACGCCGATTAATTGCGCATCTTCGGCGCTGAATGCGCCAACAACGAAGTCGCGCTGAAGGCGCTCGGCGACGGCGGCTGGTGTGACATGCGCTTCATCTTCCGATGCGAAGCGAAAGGCGCGTGGCTCAAGTCTGAAGCCCTCAAGCCGCAGCGCCTGAAAGTCTTGCGCATCCTGCGCGTTGAGCCGGCGACATGTTGCTCGCATTCGCATATGTCTTTCTGCCGGACAGGTCTTGCGAATTCCAGCGGCTAAAGAAATAAACGGCGCGCATGTTCGAGGATATCGCCAATATATGGACGATCGTCGGCCTTGCGCGCGATCTGAAGCGCGCCGCGCCGCTTGCAATGCGCATCGCCGGCGAGGGTGTCGTCTTCTTTCGTGAGGCTGGCGGGAAGGCTTCCGCGCATATCGATCGATGCCTGCATCGGGGCATCGGCTTGGCATTCGACAACCAGCGTTTTGTGCGGTGCAGCATTTTTGGCCTCGCCCTCTTGAACGTGGGCAGATTGGCGGGCACTTCAGTGTCTGTGCCGCGCCGTAGCGGGGCCGCCGCGCCGTGACCGCGCACGACACGATTTTCGCGCTCGGCACCGGCGCTGGGCGAGCGGCGATCGCCGTGATCCGGATTTCCGGCCCGGGGGCAAGGCAGGCGCTCAAAGCGCTGGCCGGCAAGCTCCCAGAGCCGCGTCGGGCGACTTTCGCGATTTTGCGCGATCCGGGCGCCGGGGAAATGCTCGACCGTGGCGTCGCGCTGTTTTTTCCTGGTCCAGCGTCGTCAACCGGCGAAGATTACGCCGAGCTGCAGCTCCATGGCGGCCGCGCCGTCGTCGATGGCGCGCTTGCTGCGCTGCAGCGGCTTCCCGGCCTGCGTCCAGCCGAGCCAGGCGAATTCGCCCGTCGCGGCTTCGCCAATGGCAAACTCGATCTCTCGCAGGCCGAAGCGCTCGCCGATCTCATCGATGCGCAGACGCAGGCGCAGCGCCGTCAGGCGCTGCGCGTCGCAGGCGGCGCCTTGCGCCGTAAGGTCGAGGACTGGCGGGGCGCTCTGATTGAAGCGCTGGCGCTTCTCGAAGCCGAACTCGATTTCGGCGACGAGGGCGATGTCGGGGCGTTCTCGCCGACGCTTCTCTCCGCGCTGCTGGCGCCGCTCGCCGCCGATATGCGCGCGGCGCTGCGGCTCGCCCCTGCCTCGGAACGCATGCGCGACGGTTTCATTGTCATGATTCTCGGCCGACCAAACGTCGGAAAATCTACATTAATCAATGCATTAACTCAGCGCGATCTCGCCATCGTGTCGTCAATCCCCGGCACGACGCGGGATATGATCGAGGCCCATCTCGACGTTGGCGGCCTGCCGGTCACGGTGATCGATACCGCGGGCCTGCGCGAGGCCGCTGACGAGATCGAGCGGATCGGTGTCGATCGGACGCTGGCCAGAGTCGAAACAGCCGATCTGGCGCTGTGGTTGTCGGACGCGGGCGAGGCGCCGCCGCGCAGCGACATTGAGACGATCAGCGTCGCGACGAAGATCGACCTGAAGCCTGCGCCGGAAGGGGCGATCGGAATCTGCGCCTTGAGCGGCGAGGGGCTCGAAACTCTCGCCGCCGCGATAGAAGCCCGCGCCCGCGCCCGGCTCGGCGACGGAGCGGAAGCGCTGATCGTCAGGGATCGGCACCGCCAGGCGTTGGAAGTTGCGGCGGCAAGCCTCGAAGCCGCAATCCGCAATGGGGGAGGGCTGGAGTTTCAGGCCGAGGAGCTGCGCCGGGCGGCGCGGGCGCTCGGCGGAATTGTCGGCGCCGTCGATGTCGAGGAGGTGCTCGAAGCGGTTTTCTCGCGATTCTGTATTGGCAAATGATATGTTTCACGTGAAACAGGTTCAGCCATGAAACATTTTGACGTGATCGTGATCGGCGGCGGACATGCCGGCTGCGAGGCCGCGGCCGCGGCGGCGCGGCTCGGCGCGCGCACCGCGCTCGTCACCCAAAATCGCGACAAGATCGGCGAAATGTCCTGCAATCCGGCGATCGGGGGGCTTGGCAAGGGCCAACTGGTCCGAGAGATCGACGCGCTCGACGGTCTGATGGGCCGCGTCGCCGATTCGGCGGGCATCCAGTTCCGTGTGCTCAACCGCTCCAAGGGCCAGGCCGTGCGCGGTCCGCGCGCCCAGACCGATCGCAAGCTCTATCGCGCGGCGATGCAGTCGGCGCTGGAAGAGACCGAAAACCTCACGATCATCGAAGCCTCGGTCGAAGATCTGATCATTGAGCGTGACGCCGTTCGCGGGGTCGTCACGCTGGACGAAGAGATCAGGGCCGCGGCCGTCGTCGTCGCGACCGGCACGTTTCTGGGCGGAATGATCCATATCGGCGACGAGCGAACGCCGGCCGGCCGGATGGGCGATGCGCCCTCGAACGCGCTGAGCCGACGTCTTCGCGATGCAGGATTTGGAGTCGCCCGGCTCAAGACCGGCACGCCGCCGCGGCTCGACGGCCGCACCATCCGGTGGGCGGCGCTCGAAGAGCAGTGGGGCGATCCGACGCCCGAGCCCTTCTCCTATCTCACGACGACGATCGCGAACCGTCAGATCGCCTGTGGCGTCACCCGCACGACGCCGGCGGCGCATCGGATCATTCTCGACGATCTGCATCGTTCGCCCCTGCGCACCGGGGCGATCTCGGGCCCCGGTCCGCGCTATTGCCCGTCGATCGAGGACAAGGTCACGCGTTTCGCCGACCGCGACGCCCATCAAATTTTTCTTGAACCCGAGGGGCTCGACGACCACACCGTCTATCCGAACGGGGTCTCGACCTCGCTGCCGCTGGCGACCCAGCAGGCGTTCATCAACGCGATTCCGGGCCTTGAGAACACTCACATTCTGCGGCCGGGCTATGCGATCGAATATGATTATGTCGATCCGCGCGAGCTTTCGGCGACGCTCGAAACCAAGCGGATTCGCGGGCTTTTCTTCGCCGGCCAGATCAATGGCACCACGGGCTATGAGGAGGCTGCGGCGCAGGGGCTGCTGGCCGGAATCAATGCCGCGCGTCATGCGGCGGGCGGCGCGGCGATCGTCTTCGATCGCGCCGAGGCCTATCTCGGCGTCATGATCGACGATCTCGTCACCCGCGGGGTCAGCGAGCCCTACCGCATGTTCACCTCGCGCGCGGAATATCGTCTGTCGCTGCGCGCCGATAATGCCGACGAGCGCCTGACGCAGCGTGGAATCGAGATCGGCTGCGTCGGCGCCCGGCGGGAGTCCCATTATGCGGACTGCGCTGACCGTCTCGCCTCTGCCCGAGCGCTGCTGCAGTCGCGCGAACTGACGTCGGCGGCGGCGCTGCGGCACGGGCTGCCGGTCAATCAGGACGGTCTGCGCCGCAGCGCCTATGCGCTTCTGTCCTTTCCCGATATCGCGCTGGACCGCCTTGCGTCGATCTGGCCAGAGCTCAGCGGAATCGATCAGAGGAGCGTGGAGCGGCTGGAGACCGAGGCGCGCTACGCGGTCTATCTCGACCGCCAGCAGGCGGATATTGACGCGTATCGACGCGACGAACGCCTGGCTTTGCCCGAGGGGCTGGACTATTCGGCGATCGCCGGCCTTTCCGCTGAATTGCGCGGAAAGCTCAGCTATCTGCGGCCCCGCACGATCGGCCAGGCGCAACGCATCGACGGCATGACCCCTTCGGCTCTCACCTTGCTGGCGGCGCGAGCGCGCCGGGCGTGAGGGATGCTTCAGGCCGGGACGAGGCGCTGAGGCTTTTCCCCGAACTCAGCGCCATCGAGACTGAGCTGGACATCTACGCCGCCCTGTTGAAGCGCTGGCAGGCGAAGATCAATCTCGTGTCGGCGGCGACGCTCAACGACATTTGGCTGCGGCATTTCGCCGATTCGGCGCAGGTCCATGCGGCGGCGCCTGACATTGTGCGCTGGGCGGACATGGGCTCCGGGGCCGGCTTTCCCGGAATGGTGACGGCGCTGCTGCTGAAGGCGACGCCTGGAGCCGTAGTCCATCTGATTGAGAGCGATCAGCGGAAGGCGAGCTTCCTGCGCGCTGTTTCACGTGAAACAACGGCGCCGGCGATAATTCACGTCGAGCGGATTGAAACCGCTCTGCCCAAATTGGCAGGGCAGATCGAGGGGATCAGCGCCCGCGCGCTCGCGCCTTTGCCGCGCCTCCTGCAATTGGCCGAAACGGCGCTAAAGGAAGGCGCCGTCGGCGTATTTTTTAAGGGGGAAGAATGGCGAGATGAATTGACCGCCGTCGAGGCGCTGGGTAGCTTTAGCTGCGAATCGGCAGAAAGCCGCACCCGCAGGGGCGCGCGCATCGTCGTGATCAAGCGCAAGGCTTCCCCATCGTGACCGCTTCGACTTCGCCGCGCATCCTTGTGCTGGCCAATCAAAAGGGCGGCGTGGGCAAGACCACCACCGCCATCAATCTCGGCACCGCGCTTGCCGCGGTCGGCGAGGATGTCCTAGTCATCGATCTCGACCCGCAAGGCAACGCGTCGACTGGCCTTGGAATCGACCGCCAGAACCGGCCGATCTCGACCTATGACGTGCTGCTCGGCGAGTCGAGTCTCGCCGACGCCATCGTCGCAACAGTCGTGCCGCGGCTGTCGATCGCGCCGTCGACGCTCGATCTCCTCGGCGTCGAGCTTGAAATCGCCAATGACAAGGATCGCGCCTTCCGGTTGAAGCGGGCGCTGGCCGAACTTGCGGTTGAGCACGATGCGGAGCGGCGCTACAGCTATATTCTGATCGACTGCCCGCCTTCGCTAAATCTACTTACAATCAATGCTCTAGCAAGTAGCGACGCCGTCGTTGTGCCGCTGCAGTGCGAGTTTTTCGCGCTCGAAGGTCTGTCTCAGCTGCTCTCAACTGTCGAACAGGTCAAGCAAACTATCAACCATAAGTTGTCTATCCACGGCGTCGTTCTGACCATGTACGATCCGCGCAATAACCTCGCCAATCAGGTCGCCGCCGATGTGCGCCGGTTCATGGGCGAGAAGGTGTATGACACGATGATACCGCGCAACGTCAGGGTTTCCGAGGCGCCGTCGCATGGCAAGCCGGTGCTGCTCTATGACCTGAAATGCTCGGGCAGCCAGGCCTATCTCAAGCTCGCCTCGGAAGTGATCCAGCGCGAGAAGCGGCTGCGCGCGGCTTAACGGAAAGAGGAGCGTTTAGAAGATGGCGGAGGACTCGCGTCGCCGGCTCGGCCGCGGATTGGCGGCGCTTCTCGGCGACGCCGCCGCCGAGGCCGCTCCCGTAGAGCGCCCGCGCGGTCCGCGAAAGGCGCCGATCGAATTTCTGCGCGCCAATCCGCGCAATCCGCGCACATCCTTTCGCGAGGAGGACCTCGCCGAACTGACCGCGTCGATCCGCGAAAAGGGCGTGATCCAGCCGATCGTCGTGCGCGCGGTCGCCGGCGTCGCCGACGCTTATGAAATCATCGCCGGAGAACGGCGTTGGCGCGCGGCGCAGATGGCGGGACTCTCCGATGTGCCGGTGGTCATTCATGAGGCTGACGACAAGGAAGCGCTCGAACTCGCCATCATCGAAAATGTGCAACGCGCCGACCTCAACGCCATCGAGGAAGCGAAGGGTTACGAGCGGCTCGGCGCCGAGTTCGGCTATGCGCATGGCGAGATCGCCAAAATCATCGGCAAGAGCCGGTCTCACATCGCCAACACCATACGTCTGCTGAATCTGCCGGAAGAGGCGAAAAAGCTCGTGAGCGAAGGCGCGATTTCGGCCGGTCATGCGCGCGCGCTGCTTGCGGTCGCCGACCCCGCCGCAATCGCGCGGCGCATCGTCAAACAGGGAATGACGGTTCGCGACGTCGAACGGCTGGCTCAGGCGCAAACCGAGAAAGTTCGTCCGCCGAAACATTCGGCGCGTTCCACCAAGGACGCCGACGCGCGCGCGATCGAAAAGACGCTGAGCGACGCCCTCGGCTTGCGAGTCGAGCTGCGGCCGAACGGCGAAAAGGGCGAAGTGCGGATCAGATATGAATCGCTTGAGCAGCTCGATTCGATCTGCCGTCTCCTCAGCGAATAGTCTTTGACGAGCGCGCGCTCTGCGCCATTTCCTCGCATGGATGCGGCGACAGCATCCGATGGATGCGGGTCATGAAGGCGACGGCGAAGAGCGGCGTCAGCACATTCAGTCCTGGCGTCGCGACGAAGACCGCGATGAACAGTCCGGCGACGAAGAGCCACAGCGCGTGACGGCGGCGCAGTTCTTCCGATGCCTGCAGTGAACGAAAGCGCGTCGCGGCGAAAAGAAAATATTCGCGACCGAAGAGATAGGCGTTGGCGAGGAGAAAGGCCGCTGCGTTTATTCCCGGCACGAACAGCAGCAGCAGCGCGAAGAAATTGACGATCGCCGAGACGAGCGCGAAGCGCAGTCCCATGAACATCGCTTGAGTCGCGGGAATGGCGCGCCCGCGCTGTCCTGGCGGATAAAGGTCCGCTTCGACATGATCGGCGAGATCGTCGAGAAACAGTCCCGCAACCAGCACCGACACAGGGGCAATAAGAAAGGCCATCAGAAAGAACAGCCCCGCGCCCGTCGAATAGGCCAGCGCCGTCAGCAGCCAAGGATGGTCGACCATCACGAAGGACATGGCGAGCTTGTCGAGACCGACCCAGGCCAGCGCAAGCAACAGGAAGGTCATGCCAAGACTCTTGACGAGCACCGCGCGGAATGGCGGCGTCATGATTTGGCGCAGCGCCGCCAAAGCGGCTTGGAGCATTTCAGTCATGGCGTGATCATGGCAAGTTTATAATGGCGAGTCGATTTCGGAGGGCCGATCACGGCGATGCATGAGGCGCGCCGCCCGCGCCATGGAGATGGCGTTTCTGGGGAAGCGGCGCAAGCGTCGTCTCCCTCCATCCGCTGACGCTTCTTGGCCAGACGCTATTTGGCTAAATGTGCGCCGAGATTTTCCAGGCCCTTCACAAACTGATCGCCGATCATCCTGTCGCGACTGACAAAAATGTTCATTGCCCTGCTCATGAGGCCGGCGTCGCCGGACATGCTCCATACGACATGAGTCCTACGGGCGGCGGAGTCGCCGCCAAAACCCAGAGCGCTCGCGAGCCATCGACCTTTCGTCGCTTTGCCGACGGGCGTCAGAAAAAAGGTCACGTCGTTGGCGGCCACAAACGGCTTTTGCATATCGAGCTTGAGGTGCACGCGCTCGCCTGGCTGACTGTCCAGGATGGTCATGCGTCCGGCGCCGACCGTTCTGTCCCCGGACCATTCGAAAACCGCGCCGGGACCGGCGGCAGGTCCATCGTAACGCGTTTCGGCGCCTGGATCGAGCTTCGCCCACGGCGACCAAAACATCCAATTGCGTAGATCGTTGATCGCGGCGAAAACCTGTTGCGGCGGCGCGTCGATAACCGCCTCGCGTCGCACCACGAAACGATCCGGCTGAAGATAAACGGCCAATGCGAGCAAAGCGGCGCCGTAGCAGATCACGAGTAACAGCAAGCCGGACATCAATCTCCTCCAATGCCTGCGCCGCCAAGAGCCCGCGAGACAACTAGCGCGCAGGGCTCGGGCTTCAAATTATTTACGCGCCAATCAGCGTCGCCGCGCGCGTCTCCTCGAGACGGAATTTGACGTCGCCGCCGCTTGTCGCCGCGGCGATCAGGAATCCGCTGCGCCGCCATTGCGCGACGCCATAGCTCTCTCCGGAGCCGCTGCTAACGGCGAGTGGCGACAGGTTGACGACAAAGCTGTCGAGCCCGCGCGCCAGGCCGCGACCGTCGGCTTTCAAGACGGCCTCCTTGAGAGTCCAAATCGCAAAGAAAATTTCGCTCTGCGCGATCGGATCGGACTCGGCGCGCAAAAGCGCCGCTTCATCGGGCGCGAAGAAGCGTTCGGCGACTTTGAGCGCGTCTCGAGGCGTCAGAAAGGATTCGACGTCGACGCCAACCGCGCGTCCCGAAGCGATCGCCACCGCGGCCATGCCGCGCGTATGCGAGAGGCTGACGTCGAAGCCGACGCTGGGCGCAAGCAGAAAGGGCTTGCCATGCGGCGTCGCGCCAAAACGCCATTCGCCGGGCGAGATATTTTTCGAATGTTCGGAAAGTCGCGCGCGCAACAGCGCATGCGCGGCGACATAGGCGCGGCGATCATCGTCGAAAGCGAAACGCTTCGCCCGCGCCGCTTCGCCTTCATCGAGAAGCGCAGCGAGCTTTGGCCATTCGTCATCGGCGATCGCCGCAACGTCGATGAACGACACATCGACGGCGCACGTCTCGTGAGCAGCGTCGGCCGGCGTCAGGAAACTCCGAGCTTCTTTTGAAGATTGGTCGAGGACGTCGTGTATTGGAACAGCAGCTTCTTGTCGGGATAGACGTAGCGATGCGCCTTCTGCGCGGCGAGCGCAACCTCGTGGAAGCCCGACAGAATGAGCTTCAATTTGCCCGGATAGTAATTGATGTCGCCGACGGCGAAAATGCCCGGCTGACTCGTCTCGAATTTTTCCGTGTCGACCGGAATGAGGTTTTCATTGAGCTGAAGCCCCCAATCGGCGACCGGACCAAGCTTCATGGTGAGGCCGAAGAACGGCATCAGCCGCTCGCAGGCGAGCTTTTCTTCGACGCCGTCATTGCCTTTGAGCGTGGCGCTCATCAACTCGCCGTCTTCGCCGTGGACTGCGGTGATCTGACCGAGCCTGAAGTCAATCTTGCCCGCCGCCGTAAGCTCCTGCATCGCCGAGACTGAATGCGGCGCGGCGCGGAACTGGTCGCGGCGATGCACGAGCGTGAGGCTTTTCGCGACCGGCTGGAGGTTGAGCGTCCAGTCGAGCGCTGAATCGCCGCCGCCGACGATCACAACGTTCTTGTCGCGGAAATCCTCCATGCGACGCACGGCGTAGAAGACCGACTTGCCCTCATAGGACTCGATCTTGGGAATCGGCGGCTTCTTGGGCTGGAAAGATCCGCCGCCCGCGGCGATGAAGACGACCTTGGCGTGGAAGATTTTCCCGGAGTCCGTGCTGAGACGAAATTCCGGCTTTTCAGCGGTTCCAAGCGGCGCCAGCGTTTCGACCATTTCATTGAAGTGAAAGGTCGGATGAAACGGCTCGATCTGCTTAAGGAGATTGTCCGTCAGCTCCTGGCCGGTGCAAACCGGCAGGCCGGGAATGTCATAGATCGGCTTTTCGGGATAGAGCTCGGAACATTGGCCGCCGGCGCGCGGAAGAATGTCGATGACATGCGCCTTGATGTCCAAGAGGCCAAGTTCGAACACGGAGAAAAGGCCCGCGGGACCGGCGCCGACGATGACGACATCGGTTTCGATCGCGGCTTCCTTAAGCTGGTTCATGGTCAATTCCCGGTAAAATCCCCAAACCCATGGAGAGGAAAGACGTCGTCGCCGCAGCGTCGCGACCGACGCCGCCCAAGCGGGGCCCGTCTCGCGCCGCTCTCGAAACTCGGCGCTGTCCTTGTTCGTCTATCGCATTTGTCGAGAGATTCAAACCTGCGCGATTTGGAAGAATTGCGTATCAGCCCTGCTGGGCTGGCGTCGTGACGACGAGCCCTTCGAGTTCCGGCCTGACGGTGATCTGGCAGCAAAGCCGGGAATTCGGCTTCACGTCAAATGCGAAGTCGAGCATGTCCTCTTCCATCTGCGACGCCTTGCCAGTCTTTTCCGTCCAGTTTTCATCGACATAGACGTGGCAGGTGGCGCAGGCGCAGGCGCCGCCGCACTCGGCGGCGATCTCGGGAATGTCGTTGCGGCGCGCGGTCTCCATGACGGTTGAGCCGACCTCGCCCTCGACGGTGCGGGCTTGACCGTGCGAATCGATGAAGGTGATCTTGACCTTTGTCGGCGCGCCGCCGCCCGGCTCTGCGCCATAGCGGGTCGCAGCATCCTCAAAGCCCATCTTCGCCATGACGCCTGTCTCTTCCTCGTCCATGCTCAGTGTTCGCGGCGCTTCCGATGTCCGCCGGGCGGAACGCCATGGTCCTTGTTCGTCGACGCCGCGCGCGGTTCGCTGGCGGGCGCCTAAATCGTCGCCGTCCAGTTACCACCCGTCCGTTTGCGGCGCTAGCCCCTCCAAGCGCGCGCGACCCTGGGCCACATTCCAGCGGTCTAGCGGCTCGCAGACGCAAGAGGCGCGCTGATGACGGACATCGCTTTGAGCTTCCGCGACGCCGACGGCGCGATGCGCGCCGACCTCACCCGCTGCCTCGATTTCATGAACGGGACGCCTTTTTTCAAGCGCTACAAGACGGAGACCTGGGACGCCCTGCAACAATCGGGAGCCAGCAGCATATTGGATGTCGCCTGCGGGGTCGGCTTTGACGTCATCGAACTGGCGCGGCGTATCCCAGGCGCCAATGTCTATGGGCTTGATCCGTCGCAGGGCTTTCTGGAACTGGCGCGGGAACGGGCGCAGGGCCTTGCGAATGCGCGCTTTGTCGGCGGCGACTCGCGCCGCTTGCCGTTCGGGGACGGCTGCTTCGACGCCGTGCGGATCGACCGCTCCCTGCAGCACATCGGCGGCCCCGACGACGCGCTGCGTGAAATGGTTCGGGTGACGCGCCGGGGCGGGAAAATCGTCGTCGCCGAACCAGATTGGGGAACGTTTTTCGTTTACAACGGGAATTTCGAAACCGGCGCCACGATCGCCGGATTTTGGGAAAAGTCGTTCGCCAATCCTTACATCGGCCGAGAAGCCGGCGTTCTGCTCCAACGCTGCGGCGTCGAGAACATCGGCTGCCGGACGCATGCGCTCGCCGTAAGGAGCGGGGAGGCGGCGGACATCATCTTCGACCTTCAACGCGTGATGGACAATTGCGTGGCGGCGGGCGCGTTGACGGAAGCGGAGGCGAAAATCTGGCGAGAGGCGACGCAAGCGGCCTGCCGAAGCGGCGCGTTTCTCGCGTGCCTCAACATCATGCTGTGGGACGGGTCAGTCCGCTGAAAGGCGAGCGGCCTTCACGCGCTACAGCCGAGCCTTTGTCCATTGCCCGATACGCAGCGCGATGCGCGCGGCGGCGTCGCTGAGCGACCGGGCCGCCTGAGAGCCCACATGCTCCGGGGCGGGACCCTCTTCGACAAAAATTCGCGCCGACCGCGCCTGCCCGCCGCCATCCACGAGTTCGACGGAAACTTCAATGACGGCAAGATTGCGGGCGATGTCGATCTCGAAGCGCCGCACGTCCGTCCCCAATTTCGTTTGGGCGCCAATATTGGAAGAGGCGGATAGACCGCATCGCTGTAGCGCTTCGATCAGGCGGCGCTGAAAAAGGCGCGGCAATGGATCGGACCATTGCACGCCGGGAAGAACGGCGACGCTGTCGCCGGCCGCACGTACGACGATTCGATCGGAGGAGGTTGGAGCGACCGCGGCAGGCTCAGGAACATAGATTGGGGGACCGCCGCGCAAGGCGATGCTGCGCAATGCGCCGGTGTCGGCAGTCAGATCGAACGTCTCGCGCGGAGCAGAGGCGCAGGCCGCGACGAACAGCGTCAGCAATGCGAGGGCTGTCGTCCGCGTCGCCTCCCGTTGCGTCGACGTGGACGCCTTCAGTTTCATGCCGACCCGTCGCCCCATCTCGCCCGCGCGCCGAGTCGGGCTTCGTCCTTCTATCCGATCCGCGCTGCGACTCAAAGCCACGCTTGGAGGTCTTGGGTCACGCTGCATTTGGACGCAATCGCTCAAATGCGCATGACATGATCGTTCTCAAAGCTTAGAGCGCGCTTAACGCGAAACCGGCATCCGCCTTTTCGCGAGCCGCGCGCTACTGGCCCTGGTATTCCGGCACGGACTGAGACGGTCCGAAGATGAATTGCGAGGGGTTCTTCTCGACCGAGCGCAGCGTGCGGTCGAATGTGTCGACCGCCTTGCGGCCGTCGACGGCAAGCTGTTCATATTCGCGAAGCCCCGTCGCGGCGAAGCGGTTGATGCGTTCCGACGCTCCCGCGATGTTGCCGGTGATCGACTTGATCTGTCTGGGGTCGATCGCCGCGATTAATTTCTCGCCGGCGGCGAGAACCTTGTCGAGCCGCGCCGCTACGGGCTTCATCGACTGCGCGATATCGGAGGCGTCGCGGATGAAACTTGTGATCGACGCGGAGTTGTCGGCGAGAGTCTTGCTCACCGTCTCGGCGTTCTTGAGCGTCGCCGTGATGGACGGACCATTGTCGTCGATCAGTTTGTCGAGCTTGGTGAGGACTTCGGCGGCCTTCGTCGACAGGTTCTGAACATTGCCGAGCAGATTCTGGATTTCGGAACGCTCGGCCTGAATTTGAGGATATTTTTGATCCTTCTGCGCCGTCAGGGGCGGCGCGCCATGCGTGCCGCCGACGAGCAGGACGTCGGAGACGCCCGTGAATCCCCGCGTCTCCAGACGCGCGCGCGTATCGGTCTTGACCGGCGTTCTGCTGTCGATCCTGACCAGCACGTCGACCTTGCTCGGATCCTGTTCGGAAATTCCAAGATGCGTGACCTCGCCGACTTTCACGCCGTTGAACAGCACCGAGGAGCCGCGGGTCAGTCCGGAAACCGCCCCGGTGAAGACAATCTGGTAAGTTTCCTGCCGGCCAAGCTGACTGGGTCCAGAAAACCAGTAGACGAAAAGGAAGGCGGCGAAGGCCACCGCCAGCGTGAAAGCGCCGATCAGCGCGTAGTTGGCGCGGGTTTCCATTCTTCGTCCTTGTGCTCGATGCGCGTAGCGGTCAGCCGGCCGCCGCGCACGCCGTGGAAATAGGCTTTCAGCCACGGGTGGTCGGATTCGAGTAAGGTTTCCAACGGCCCTGCGGCGATCACCCGACCTTCAGCAAGCGCCGCCACCCGGTCGCAGATCGAATACAGACTATCGAGATCATGCGTCACCATGAACACGGTCAGCCCGAGGGTCTGCTGCAGCGTGCCGATCAGCTCGTCGAATTCGGCGGCGCTGATCGGATCGAGTCCCGATGTCGGCTCGTCCAGGAACACGAGCTCGGGATCAAGCGCCAAGGCGCGCGCCAGGGCCGCGCGCTTCACCATGCCGCCCGACAATTCTGACGGAAATTTGTCGGCGGCGTCTGGACTGAGGCCGACAAGCTCGAGCTTGAACATGGCCAGCTCGTCCATCAATCGCTGCGAGAGGTCGCGCGTTTCTCGCATCGGCATTTGAATGTTCTGCTTGACCGTGAGGCCGGAGAACAGCGCCCCGTTCTGAAACAGCACGCCCCAGCGCTGCTCCAGGGCCCGGCGTTCAACCGGCCCCAGGGCGTCCCGGTCCTTTCCAAAAATCCGAATGGCGCCCGCCCGGGCCGGCACGAGTCCGAGTATCGTGCGGGTCAGCACCGATTTGCCCTGGCCGGACCCGCCGACGACGCCGAGCACCTCGCCGCGGAAGACGTCGAGATTGAGCCCTTTGACGACAGTCCTGTCGCCGAAGCCGACGACGAGATCGCGCACGCTGATGACGACATCGCGATTTGGCCGCTGATCCGCGGCGCCGTTCGCATAGGTCGAGAAGCTGCTCATACCCGCGCTCAATAGTCGATCGACGCGAAAAATACGGCGAACAAGCCATCCATCACGATGACCATGAAGATGGACTTAACCACCGAGGACGTGACCTGGCGGCCAAGCGACTCGGCGGACCCCTTCGTCGCGAGCCCATCCATCGAGGCGATGAGTCCGATCACCAGCGCCATGAAGGGCGCCTTGATAATGCCGACGAGGAACGTGTGCAGCGCGATCGCTTCCTTGAGCAATGACGCGAAAGCCACGGGGCTGATGCCGCCATACCACCAGGACACGATCATGCCGCCAAAGAGCGCCGCCATGTCGGCGATAAAGGTCAGAATCGGCAGGGAGATGATGAGGCCGAGCACGCGCGGCGCGATCAGCACCTCGATGGGAGAAAGTCCCATCACCAGCAGCGCGTCGATCTCCTCTCTCATTTTCATCGAACCGAGTTCGGCGGTGATCGCCGAGCCGGAACGGCCGGCGATCATGATCGAGGTGAGCAGCACGCCGAGTTCTCGCAACACCAGAATGCCGATCAAGCTGACGGTGTAGCTCGACGCGCCAAACTTGAGCAGCTGGAAGATGCCCTGCTGCGCGACGATGCCGCCAACCAGCACGTTGATGAGAACGATAATCGGAACGCTACGAAAGCCGATGAGCTCGATTTGCGCGACAAGCGACGTGAACCGGAATCTGTGCGGATTTCCAGCCACATAGATCATCGACGCAACGAATTCGCCGAGAAAGCTGACCCCACGATAGAATTCGCGAAGAGCCTCAACGGTCGATTCGCCGAGGTCCGAAAGCAGGACGAAGACCAGATTGAAGCGCGGCCGGGCCGGCGCCTCGAAGTCGCGATAATGCGCCTCGTCGAGCAGGGTCGAATATTCCGGGCGCACATGTTCGATCGCAACCGCGACCCCTCTATGCGCGAGATCATGCCGCGCGCGATTGATGAGCCAGGCGCCGGCGGTGTCGAGCTGCGAGACCTGCGAAAGATCGATGGCGATCATCCGGTTGCGGTGGCCCTCCTCGACGATCCGTCGCGCCTCCTCTTCGAGGCGATGAGAGGCGACGAGAGTCCAGTCGCCCGAAAGCGACAGCCGCACGCCCTCCGGCGAAGACTGGCGCATGAGTTTGGGCGGACGCTCCGTCGCTGCGACGGTCATCGGATTTCGCTCTGCGCTAGATCACGCTGCATTTGGGCGGAATCGCCCAAATGCAGATAACGTGATCGATTCCAAAAGATTAGAGCGCGCTTTATGCGAAAAACCGGATTCCACTTTTTCGCAGCGCGCTCTACCGTCGACGATCGGCTCATGAATGGCGTCATCTTATCCGCCGATTGTGGCGCGCCGCCGACGCCGGCAGGCGCGGCCGCATGAAAAACGTGATAACCCCGTGAATTGACGCCAGCAAGCGCGTCGACGCACAGCTTGTCGAACGCGGCTTACGCAATGTGGACGTCGGAGAGCCAATTGACGCGGAAATTGTCCGTAGCGGTAGAGACTTATCCGATCGCCGGCCGTTTCGTGATTTCACGCGGCGCCAAGACCGAAGCGATAGTCGTGACCGCGACTTTGGTTGAGGACCGCGGCCTGGGGCGGGGCGAATGCGTGCCCTACGCCCGATATGGGGAAAGCGTCGAAAGCGTCGTCGCGACGATCGAGCGCGCGCGCGACGCTCTCGAGGCCGGCGTCGGCCGCGCCGCCTTGCAGCGTCTTCTGCCCGCCAGCGCGGCGCGTAACGCGCTCGACTGCGCGCTGTGGGACCTCGAGGCCAAGCTTTCGGGCGTCCCGGCCTATGCGACGGCCGGCTTCGACGCGCTTTCGCCGCTCGTGACGGCCTATACGCTCTCGGTGGGCGCGCCAGAGGAAATGCGCGAGGCTGCGAAAAAGGCGGCAGACCGGCCTCTGCTGAAGATCAAGCTTGCCGGAGAAGGCGACGAAGCGCGTCTGGCGGCCGTGCGCGACGGCGCGCCTGATTCCACGCTCATCGTCGACGCCAACGAATCATGGAGCGAGGAATCGCTGCCCCGCCGACTCGCCGCCTGCGCTGATTACAGCGTCGCGCTCGTCGAGCAGCCTCTGCCGGCCGGCGCAGACGAAGCGCTTGCGGATATTCGGTCGCCCGTGCCGATCTGCGCCGACGAAAGCGTGCATGACCGGGCGTCGCTGGCGCCGCTCAAGGGTCGCTACGACGCGGTCAACGTCAAGCTCGACAAGACCGGCGGGCTGACCGAAGCGCTGGCGCTTTGCCGTGCGGCGCAGGACATGGGCTTTTCAATCATGGCCGGCTGCATGGTGGGGACCTCGCTCGCCATGGCGCCGGCCGTCATTGTGGGTCAGATGGCGAAATACGTCGACCTCGACGGGCCGCTGCTTCTCGCCCGCGACCGCATTCCCCGACTGCTTTATGAGGGTTCGACGCTCACGCCGCCGGACGCAAAGCTGTGGGGATAGCGCGGGCGCGGTCTGGACTTATTGACCGGCGGAGCTCTTGTAAACTAAATATTGACGGATGGGGATGGGGTTCCCCCGATAACCGCCGAAAGGCTGATGACTCCTACGAACTCGTCGCCGCGTTCACCGAATGTTGGCGCAGGGTAGGAGCGTTTCGTGCACCAGCAGCCCGTAGCTTGTCGTGCGCCGTCCGGCTTGCGCCCCAGCAACGGGTTAACCGTCGCCCGGCGCAGCGGCGCGATGCGATTCGGCGCGCGGCGCGGACGCCTGTTTTGCGGACTCCCGTTCGCCGTCATTCTCGCCGGCTGCGCGCCGACCGCGCAGGACGAGCGCGCGCAGTTTCTCGGCCCGCCGGCGATGGAGCGCACGATTGCAAGATCCGGGCTCAGGGTCGCCGACGAAACGTCCTGGCCGCGCGAAGAATGGTGGCGCGCCTTCCGCAGCCCCGAGCTCGACGCCGTCATCGATAAGGCGTTGCGGGACAATCAAAGCCTGAGAAAGGCGGAAGATGCGCTGCGCGGCGCCGACGCATTGGCGCAGGTCGCCGGCGCAAGGCTTCTTCCAGAAGTTCAGGCGACCTTCGGCATGCGGCAATCCCGCAACCCTCTGCATGGCGTCGTGGCCTCCTACAATCCGGCGCAGGGCGGATTGGAGAAGACCATGGCCTTCATCAATCCGCTGGTGATGAGCTATGAGCTCGATTTCTGGCAGAAGAACCGTGCGTTGCTCGATGCGGCGATCGGCGAGTCTGCGGCCCAGGAGGCCGAACTGGAGCAGGCGCGCCTGCTGCTGACCGCTTCGGTCGCGCGCGCCTATCTGCGCGGCTACGCCACCGCGCGCCAACTTGAGGTGGCGAAAGCCCTGACGCGGATGCGGCGCGATTTGGTGTCGCTTGCCGAGACCCGTTATCGTACCGGCCTCGACTCCTTGGACGGGGTGCAGGTCGCCCGCGCCGAATTTGAAAACGCCGTACGGCGCGAAGCGGCCGTTCAGGCGCTTCTGACGCTCCAGAAGGATGCGCTCGCCCGTCTCATGGGCGAGGGACCCGACGCCGCGCACGATCTTTACGCCGGACGAAGAGCGCCGTCGCCCGCCGCGCCGGCGCTGCCGCGCAGCCTGCCGATCGAACTGCTCGTCCACCGCCCGGATCTCGCCGCCGCTTTGCGCCGCGCCGAGGCGGCGGCGGCCCGCGTTCACGTCGCCAAGACGCTGTTTCTTCCCTCGATCGACCTTGCGATTTCCGGCGGCTTCGAAGGCTCGGTGACCTCGACGAAAATCAGCAAGCTCGCGGGCTATCTCTTCACGCCTTCGGCGATCGGCTACGCCGTCTCGCCCACCCTGCGGCTGCCGGTTTTTCAAGGCGGCAGGCTCAGCGGAAATCTCGAGGTTCAGCACGCCGATTATGACCAGGCCGTCGATTCCTATAATGAGACGCTGCTGCAGGCCGCGCAGCAGGTCGCCGACGCAAGCGCCAATCTCAAACGCGCGTGCACTGAATATGAGGCGCAGACCCGCTTTCTGCGCGCGGCGCGCGCGCAATACGATCTCGCGCAAACGCGCCTGCGCGACGGGCTGAAAGATCGCCGCGAAATCGTCGTCGAACGCGCCGATCTGTTCGAATCAGGCTTTACGCAACGTGCGCTCGAAGGCGACAGGCTTATCGCCGCCGTAGACCTTTATCAGACGCTCGGCGGCGGCTATGCCGGCGGTCCGCCGCCCGACGCGCCGAAGCCGGCGCCCGAAACCGACCCCTTGACGCCCACCGTTGAGGCGATCCAGTCGCTTGGTGGCGGCTGAGCGCCTCACTTTGAGCCTCACTTAAGCAGAAGAACGCGAACCCGGTCGATGCCGCTTTCCCGCAAAAACATCCGCTTCCGCAGGGAATTTCTGCTCAAGATCGTCATGGCGGCGGTCGCGATCGGCGCGGCGATTGCGCTGTTGCAGTGGTTTTTCTACGAGCGGCATTGGGTGACGACGGACAACGCTTATGTCGCCGGCAACATTATTCCCGTGCAGGCGGACGCGACGGGAGTTGTCGCGGCCGTTCTGGCGGAAGAAACCCAGTTCGTGAAAAAAGATGAGGTGCTCGTGCGCCTCGACGGACAGCGCGCCAGAGCGGCGCTCGCGCAGGCCGAAGCCGATCTCGGTCGCGCCGTCCGCGCCGTCGGGGCCCTGTACGCCCAGCGCAATCAAGTATGCCAAAGGGTCATCGCGCGCGCCGCGCTTCGCGACAGAACGCGACACGATCTCGCAAGATATAGGCAGGCTGCGGAGAGCGGCGCGTCATCGCGGCAGGTGCTGCAGAACGCCGAGGACCAGCTCGCCGCGCTGGAAGCCGATCTGCGCGAAGCGCAAGCGGAATATCAGGCGGTCGAGGCGCGAGTCGGCGGCGTGACGCGCATGAACCATCCCGACATCGAGGCCGCCAAAGCCAAATACTACGACGCTTACATTGAATTCGCGCGCCAGAACATTCGCGCGCCGGCAAGCGGCTTTGTCGCCAAACGCCGCGTCCAGGTCGGCGATCGTATGCGCCCCGGAGATCCTATTCTCAACATCGTGCCGCTCGACCATCTCTGGGTGGAAGCGAACCTCTGGGAAAACAGAATGGCCCGGGTTCGCCCCGGGCAGCCGGCGATCATCACGGCAGACCTCTACGGATCGAAGCAGATCTACCATGGCGAAGTGGTGGGGCTCGTCCCGGGTTCCGGCGCCGTCTTCGCGACTCTTCCACCCGACAACGCCACCGGCAATTTCATCCGAATCGTTCAGCGCATTCCGGTGCGAATCGCATTGCGAACGGACGAACTCGAGAAGCAGCCCTTGCGACCCGGTCTATCCACCGTGGCGTCGATCGACGTGTCCGGGCCGCTGCAATCGCCGAATCAATCAATCGTGAAGACCACGGCGAACGAATATCTGACCAACATCTATGAAAGGGATCTCGCGGACGCGAAGGCGCGCGCGGAAAAAATCGTCAAGGACAATGTCGCCGGCGCGTCCGTCGCCGGCGCGGTCTGTACGCCCGCCCAATAAAATGTCGAGCGACGTCGATTTGCGTCCGCCATTTTGGGCGCCGCTATTGGCGCGCGTCGGATCACGCCGTAACATCCGGCGCGGATATTTTGACGTCGCGGATTTGGGAGAGACAGCATGCCGGACGCCAGCGCGAATTCGTCAGCGTTTTCCCTAGACCCGACGCAAGTGAAAATCGCGCAGCGACTTGAGGCGCTGAAGACGAGCGAGAACGGCCTGACCTCGGCCGAAGCGGCGCAGCGTCTCGCCGAATATGGCCGCAACGCGATCGAGGACAAGACGGAAAGCAAATGGCGCCGGCTGCTCGATTATTTCTGGGGGCCCCTGCCGTTTCTTATCGAAGCGGCGGCCATCATCTCCGCCCTTCGCCGCGACTGGCCGGATTTCGGCGTCGTCGCAGGTCTTCTCCTCTATAACGCCGTCGTCGGCTTCTGGCAGGACAACAAGGCCGCGAACGCGCTCGCGGCATTGAAGAAAAATCTCGCGCCGCGGGCGCGCGTGTTGCGCGACGGCGCCTGGACGACGATCGCCGCCGCCGAACTGACCCCGGGAGATATCGTCAGCGTCGCGGCGGGGCAGATCATCCCGGCGGATATGTTGCTCACCGAAGGCGATTATCTGAGCTGTGATCAAGCGGCGCTCACCGGCGAGTCGCTGCCGGTCTCCAAGAAGGTCGGCGACGACGCCTATTCCGGCGCGATCGCCAAACAGGGCGCCATGACCGGCGTGGTGACGGCGACCGGCGATCGCACCTTTTTCGGCCGCACCGCGAAGCTTGTCGGCGCCGCCGGCGCGGTTTCGCATTCGCAGCGCGCGGTGACGCAGGTCGGCGATTTTCTGCTGTTGCTCGCCTTTTTGCTGGCGCTGGTTCTCGTCGGCGCGCAGCTCTATCGGGAAGTCATCGCGCCGGACGTCTGGCGCTGGGACCGCGTCGGCTCCATCGCACAATATGTCTTGGTGCTGCTGATCGCATCGATCCCGGTCGCCTTGCCGGCGGTCATGTCCGTGACGATGGCGATCGGCGCCTATGTTCTTTCTTTGCAGAAGGCCATTGTTTCGCGGTTGAGCGCGATCGAGGAGCTTGCCGGAGTCGATGTTCTGTGCAGCGACAAGACCGGCACGCTGACGATGAACAGGCTCACGGTGCAAAGCGCGATTCCCTACGGCGCATTCAAGAGCGACGACGTGCTGCTCTTCGCCGCGCTGGCGACGCAAAGAAGCAGCGAGGACGCCATCGACCTCGCGGTGATGGCGGCGCTGCCGGCCCACGACGCGCTCGACGGCTTCAAGCAGAAAGCCTTCACGCCTTTCGACCCTGTCAGCAAGCGCACGATCTCGACGGTCGCCGACGGCGCCGGCGGCATCCGTCATTACGCCAAGGGCGCGCCCCAGGCGATTTCCGCGCTCGTGCGGCCCGACTCCCAGACTCTGCAACGCTACCAGGCGGAAGTGGCGGCGCTTGCCGCCAAAGGCCAGCGCGCGCTCGGCGTCGCAATGTCGGAAGACGGCGCCAGATGGGCGCTCGTCGGACTGATCTCGCTCATGGATCCGCCGCGCGCCGACGCCAAGGCGACGATCGCCGACGCGCGCGCGCTAGGACTCACCGTCAAGATGGTGACTGGCGATGACGTCGCGATCGGCGACGAGATCGCCGCCCAGCTCGGCATGGGCGCGCATCTTCTTGTCGCAAGCGACGTCTTCAAAAGCGGCGTGAAGGCCGACGCCTTGCCGCACGGCGTCGTCGAAGCGGTGGAACGCGCCGACGGCTTCGGCAGGGTGTTCCCCGAACACAAATATGAGATCGTCAAGGCGCTTCAGTCGGTCGGCCACATCGTCGCGATGACCGGCGACGGCGTGAACGACGCGCCGGCGCTCAAACAGGCGGATTGCGGCATCGCCGTCAGCGGCGCGACCGACGCCGCCCGAAGGGCCGCGGCGCTGATCCTCACGGCGCCCGGGCTTTCGACCATCATCAATGCAATTCGCGTGTCGCGCCAGATTTTCCAGCGCATCGAAAGCTATGTCCATTATCGGATCGCGATGACGCTCGACATCATGATCGTCGTTGTCGCCTCGATCGTGTTCCTGGATTTTCAGCCGCTGACCGCCATCATGATCGTCGCGCTCGCGCTCCTCGACGACATTCCGATCATGACCATCGCCTACGATAATGTTCCGGTCGCGCCGCAGCCGGTGAAATGGGACATGCATCGCATCTTCATTTTCGCTTCGCTGATGGGGTTGCTCGCGGTCGCCGAAACCTTCGGGTTCTTGCTGATCGGCATGCGCTGGACGCTCGATGATGCGCTGCAGACGATCATTCCGATCGACCCGGGCCAGCTTCGGACTCTGCTGTTCTTGCAACTCGCCGTCGGCGGCCATCTGCTGCTCTTCAGCGTGCGCACGAAGAAAGCGATTTTTGCGCCGCCCTATCCGAGCGCAAGGCTGTTCTGGGCGATCGCGGCGACTCAGGTCGCGGCGGTGCTGCTCTGCCTCTACGGCGTCGGCGTCGAGGCCGTTCCCGGCGCGGCGATCGTCGGCGTATGGCTTTACTGCCTGCTCTGGGTCATCGCTGTGGAAATCGTGAAGTTCATCTACTGGCGTCTGGCTGACAGGCGCGAAAGAGATTTGATGGCGGGGAGCGCCGCTCTCGCCGGTTGACGCGGAGCAATGCGACAAAGGAGGCGGCGCATATGAATTTCCTCAAAAAGTTCCGAGTCGAGCCGGGTTCGACTGTCGATCTCGGATCGATCGATCCGGCGTTCCATGGCGATTTCGCCAATGACGCCGAAGCGGATCAGGAGCTGAAGCGCAATCTGGCGCGCATCACCGAATTGCAGCGCAAGCTTTATGCCGACCGGTCGCATTCGCTGCTGATTGTCCTGCAGGGCATCGACAGCGCGGGGAAGGACGGCACATGCTGGCACGTCATCGGCGCCATGGACCCGCAGGGCGTCGAAGTGACGGGGTTCAAGCAGCCGACTCCCGAAGAACAGGAGCATGATTTCCTGTGGCGCATTCACCCGCATGCGCCGCGCCGCGGCTATGTCTCGATCTTCAATCGCTCGCATTACGAGGATGTGCTTGTCGTGCGCGTGCATAAGCTTGCGCCCAAGGACGTTTGGAAGCCGCGCTACGACTTCATCAATGAATGGGAGAAGCTGCTCAAGGTCGAGAACCGGACGACAATTTTGAAATTCTTTCTCTATATTTCCAAGGACGAGCAACTCAAGCGCTTCAAGGAGCGACTGGACGATCCGGCGCATCAGTGGAAGATCAGCGCGAGCGATTATTCCGAGCGCGAGAAATGGGACGATTACATCAAGGCTTTTGAGGCGGCGCTGTCGCGCTGCTCCACCGAACATGCGCCATGGTTTGTGATTCCGTCGAATCACAAATGGTTTCGCAATCTCGCCGTATCGAACATCATCGCCGATACGCTGGACGGTCTCGATCTGAAATTGCCGAAGCCGACCGTGGACATCGAACAGATTCGCAAGCTTTATCACCAAGCCAAAGTCGAGGAGAAAGGGAGCAAGGCGCAGTGACGGCGTCGCCCGTTCGCGCCGCCTCGGTCTTTTCGGCGCTCGACGAAGCGCCGATGACATGGCGCCATTACGCCTATTGGCTCGCGGCGAGCGGGGGCGCGTTTCTCGACGGGTTTTCGGTATCGGCGCTCGGCGTCGCGCTGCCGCTGCTCAAACGCGATTTTGCCATCCGCCCGTTGTTCGTCGGACTTATCGGATCGGCTCTGGTGCTCGGCGCGGTCCTGGGCTCGGCGATCGGCGGGATCGGCGCCGACAAATTCGGCCGCAAGCGCACCTTTATCGCCGACATGGCGATCATCGCTCTGGCATGCTTTATCGGCGCGCTGGCGCCGAACGCCCGCTTGATCCTGCTTTCGCAGTTTCTTCTCGGCGTCGGCGTCGGCATCGATTTCCCGACGAGCGGCTCCTATGTGTCGGAACTCATGCCCCGCAAGGCGCGCAACCGGATGACCGTCGCGACGATCGCCTTGCAGTCGGTCGGCATGGCGGCGGCCGCTCTCGCCGGCCTCGCCATATTGACGCTGCGGCCGTCGACCGCGGACTGGCGGCTGCTCTTTGGCGCAAGCGGCGCGATTGCGCTGCTTTTCTTATGCGCGCGCATCTGGGCGCCGGAAAGCGTGCGCTGGCTGGCGACCAAGGGGCGCATCGGCGACGCGACGGCCCTGCTCAAGACCTTGTCGATCGAGTTCGGCGAGAAGCCGGCAAAGATCGGCGCCGAAGCGATCGCCTTGACGAGCTGGAGGCCGGATGTGAAGGCGCGCGCGCAGGATGTCGGCTATTCGGCGCTGTTCGCCGCGGCCTATCGCGCGCGCACGATGCTCGTCTCGTTGCCGTGGATGTTGATGGACGTCGCGACCTATGGCGTCGGCCTGTTCACGCCCGTCATTCTGGGGGCTATGCATTTCGGCGGCGCCGGGGCGGGCCCGATCGCGGCGGACTGTGTCGGGGCGGAAGGCAGCGCCATCGTCGACGCCTTTCTCGTCATTGGCTTTGCGGCGAGTCTTTGGGCGGTTCCGCGTTACGGCCGCATCACCATGCAGGTCGCAGGCTTCAGCGGCATGGCGCTCGGGATGCTGCTGCTACTCTTTGCCGCGATGACCGACAATGGCGCGAAGGAACATCTCGCCTTCGTCATCGGCGGCTTCGTTCTTTTCAATTTCGCCATGAACGCGGGACCCAACGCCACGACTTTCACCCTCGCGCCGACGCTGTTCCCGACGGCGATCCGCGCTTCGGCAAGCGGATTCGCGGCGGCGTGCGCCAAAATCGGCGCTACTTTCGGCACATTTGTTGTGCCGCAATTGCAGGATGCCTGGGGGCTCGTCGGCGTCGTCGCGGCGATGGTCGCCGTCAGCGTCGCCGGACTGATGGCGACGGCCGGCCTTGCGCATGCGGTCAATGAAGAGGGCGCGCTGGAGGAATAGGGACGGGTCTGTCCCGGCGCGGAGCGCTTCCGGTTTTGGCGTCGCTCACGCCTGTTGCGCTTGCGCGGGCCCGCCCAAATGCAGCGCGCGTTAACGCAAATGCGCGACGACCGTCCAGGCGCCCAGAAAAACGATCATGACGACGCAGAGCGCCGACAGGACGATGAGGATCGCCTTATTGGCGGCGCGCCGACCGTTTTCTCTCATTCTCGGCTCTTTCCGGCTTTCGCGCGGCGGGGCTCGCCGGTCCGTCACGCGCCGAAGAAAAACACGCGCAGATAGTTGGTGTATTCGCCTTCCCAGGCCATCATCGCCATCAGCACGAGAACCGCCAATGGCGGCAGTAGAATAGCGACGACGAGCGCCAGGCGTTCCCACGCCATATGCATGAAGATCGCGACGATCAATCCCGCCTTCAGCAGCATGAACACGACGATCAGGAACCAGCGCAAATAGCCCTGCACATCGAAATAGTCGACGAGATAGGAGCAGGCGCTCAGTACGAAGAGCAGCGCCCAGACCAGAAGATAGAGCTTGATCGGATGCTGCTGGCCATGCGCATGCGCCGCGGGTTGCGCCGCCTGAGCCGCAGGAGCATGGGCATGCGTCGTATTGTCCGTCATCGCCGTCATTCTTTTCTCCCTGTCGAAAACTTCACCACAGATAGAAGAACGCAAAGATGAAGACCCAGACGAGATCCACAAAGTGCCAATATAGGCCCATAATCTCGACGATCTCATACCGGCCCTTGCGGCTCGTGAAAAAGCCGGGGCGACCAACGTCATAATCGCCGCGCCAGACGGCGCGCGCGATGATCAGCAGGAAGATCACCCCGACCGACACGTGGAACCCGTGAAAGCCGGTGATCATGAAGAAGCTCGACCCGAACTGCGCCGCGCCGAAAGGATTGCCCCACGGCCGCACGCCCTCGTGGATGAGCTTGCTCCATTCGAAGGCCTGCATGCCGACGAAAGCGGCGCCGAAAAAGGCCGTCACCAACATCAGGATTGCGGCTTTCTTGCGCTCGCGCGCATAGGCGAAGTTGACGGCCATCGCCATCGTTCCCGAACTCGTAATGAGATCGAAGGTCATGATGGCGATGAGGATGAGAGGAATCTTCTTGCCGCCGATGTCGAGCGCGAAGATTTCGCTTGGATGCGGCCATTCCACCGTCGTGGACATGCGCACCGTCATGTAGGAAATCAGAAAGCAGCTGAAGACGAAGGTGTCGCTGACGAGGAAGATCCACATCATCGCCTTGCCCCAGGACGCGCTCTTGAACGAGCGCTGATCCGAGGACCAGTCGGCGACCACGCCGAGCAGGCGGCTCCTGAGGGTTTGTTCAGTCATTGCGTGCTCGGTCGTTACATGCTCCGCCGTCATGGCGTATTCCCTCTTATGAAAGCAAACGCCTGCAGATGACGCCAAACCCATCGGCCCAACCGATAAGCATCGCGAACATCAGCAGCCAGACGAACAGCAGAAAATGCCAGTAGATGGCGCAAAGCTCGACGCTCGTCGTCAGCTCTCGGGTGACGCGTCCCGCGCCGCGAACCCTGTCGGTTGTTCGCGCCAGCGCCGCCAGGCCGCCGATCAGATGCAGCGCATGCGCCCCGGTCAGCAGATAAAAGAACGCGTTGGCGGCGTTGCTCGATGCGAAGAACCGCAATTCGAGAAGTTCGCGCCACGCCCAGATCTGGCCGATCAGAAACAGGCCGGCCGTCGCGGCGCCGACAAGCAATGCCGTCTTTACCCGCTCGACGTTGGCGCGGCGCGCGGCGACGAGCGCAAGCTGCAGGGCGACGCTGCTCCCCGCGAGAAGAAGCGTGTTGAGCCAGAGAACGCCGGGGATCGGCGGCATCTGCCAATCGGGCGCATCGCCGCGCATGAAAAAGGCGGCGGCGAGCAGAGAGAACAGACAGCCGGCGACGGCGAGAAAGATGGCGAGTCCCACTTTCGCGGGCGGCGGCGGCTCCTTGCCGGCGTCGGGGCGATAATGCGCGACGTCGCCTTCCTCGAGCCAGTGCGATGCGAACACGCCCTGGCGCGCCAGCCACAGCATCGCAAAGGAGAAGATCGAGATGAAGAAGAGCCCCATCACGCTCATGGCGAATGTTCTCCAGCGACCGGCGGCGCGTTCTGCGGCAGGTAATCCTCGGGCGCGCCGGGAACGCTATAGGCGTAGGGCCAGCGGTAAACCACCGGAAGATGCTTGCCCCAATTGCCATGCCCCGGCGGCGTCTCGGGGGTCTGCCATTCGAGCGACGCCGCGCGCCAAGGATTCCCGCCAGCCGGCGCGCCATATTTCAGGCTTCTGAACAGATTGTAGAAGAAGATCGCCTGGGCGACGCCGACCGCCAGAGCCGTGACTGTGATGAATATATTGAGCGTCGCCGCGGAAGCGGGAACGAACGCGGTTTCGCCCATTTCATAAAAGCGCCGCGGCATGCCGAGCACGCCGAGATAATGCATCGGAAAGAAGATTGCATAGGCGCCAAGGAAGGTGATCCAGAAGTGGATCTTGCCGAGTCGCTCATCCATCATACGGCCGGTGATCTTGGGATACCAATGATAGATCGCGCCAAAAATGACCAACACCGGAGCGATGCCCATCACCATGTGAAAATGCGCGACGACGAAGAGCGTCGCCGACAGCGGCACGTCGACGATGACGTTGCCGAGATAAAGCCCGGTGATGCCGCCATTGACGAAGGTGACGAGGAAGCCGAGCGCGAACAGCATCGGCGTCGTGAAATGGATGTCCGCGTGCCAGAGGGTCAGCACCCAATTGTAGACCTTTAGCGCCGTCGGCACCGCAATCGCGAGCGTCGTCACCGCGAAGAAAAAGCCGAACCAGGGATCCATGCCGCTGACATACATGTGGTGGCCCCAGACCACCATGCTGAGCACGCCAATGGCGATGATCGCCCAGACCATCATCCTGTAGCCGAAAATATTCTTGCGCGCGTGCACGCTGATGAGGTCGGACACGACGCCGAAGGCCGGCAGCGCGACGATATAGACCTCCGGATGGCCGAAGAACCAGAACAAATGCTGGAACAGGATCGGGCTGCCGCCGACATAGTCCTTGCGCTCGCCGAGTTCGACGAGCGACGGCATGAAGAAGCTCGTGCCGAGCGTGCGATCGAGGAGCAGCATGACGCCGGCGACGAAGAGTCCGGGAAAGGCGAGAAGCGCCATCACCGCCGCGGCGAAGATTCCCCACACCGTGAGCGGCATGCGCATCAGCGTCATGCCTCGGGTGCGCGCCTGCAGCACCGTCACGATGTAATTCAGTCCGCCCATCGTGAAGCCGACGATGAACAGGACCAAAGAGACGAGCATCAGAATGATGCCCCATTCATGGCCCGGCGTGCCGGTCAGGATCGACTGCGGCGGATAAAGGGTCCAGCCTGCGCCCGTCGGTCCGCCAGGCACGAAATAGCTCGCCACAAGGACGAGCGTGGCGATCAGATAAACCCAGTAGCTCAGCATATTGACGTAAGGGAACACCATGTCCCTCGCGCCGACCATCAGCGGAATGAGATAATTGCCGAAGCCGCCGAGAAAGATGGCGGTGAGCATATAGACGACCATGATCATGCCATGCATGGTCACCGACTGATAATAGACAGTGGCGTCAATGAACGGGATCGCGCCAGGGAAGGCGAGCTGCAGGCGGATCAGCCATGACAGCACCAGGGCCAAGATGCCGACGGTTATGGCGGTGCCGGCGTATTGAATCGCGATGACCTTGGCGTCCTGGCAGAACACATATTTCGTGATCCAGCTGTGCGCGTGATAGAGTTCGACGTCTTCCACTTCCGCCGGCGGCGGCGCGACGTTCTGCGGTACGGTGGCGTCGGTCATTAAGCGATCCTCCTTTCGCCCCTACAGCGCTTTCGGCGATTGATCGAGCGCCGCCGCAGCGGGACTCTCTCGGCGGCGAGGAATGTCAAAGCGGCGCGACGATGAGAGTTCGCGAGTGTCATTGCGCCGAAGCCCGCTTGTTCTGGCTTGCGGCGCTCTTGCGCGACTGCTCGAACGTCTGCTGCGCGGCCTGCCACGCCTCGAAGTCGGCTTCCGATTCGATGATCATCTTGCCGCGCATCTGGGGGTGCCCTGTGCCGCAAAAAGCCGCGCACAGGATCTCGTATTCGCCGATCTTGGTCGGCGTGAACCAAAAATATGTGACGATCCCCGGAACGAGGTCCATTTTCGCCCGGATTTCAGGGACGTAGAAGTCATGCAGCACGTCGATCGAGCGCAGCAGGACCTTGATGGGCTTGCCGAGCGGCACGTGCAGTTCGCCGTTGGTGACGAGCAGATCGTCCTGTCCCTTGGGATCGGCCGGGCTCAGACCCAGCGAATTGGTCGTATCGATGTAGCGAACGTCGCTCGATCCGAGCTGATGGTCGGCCCCCGCCAAGCGGAAGCTCCAGTTCCACTGCGCCCCCACCGCTTCAATCTCCATCGCGTCCTTTGGCACGGTGATGAACTGGCCCCAAACCAGCAGGCCCGGGGCGAGAAGAATGACGACGGCGATCGTCGTGACAATTCCGAGCCAGGCTTCGAGCTTCTGGTTCTCGGGCTCATAGGCGGCGCGCCGGCCCGGCACATGGCGGAAGCGATAGAGGCAATAGGACATGAACAAAATGACGGCGACGAAACCCGTGCCGGTCACCAGAAAGGTGAGCCCCATCGTGTCGTCGATGAAGCCCCAATTGGAAGCGATTGGCGTCATCCGCCACGGGCTCAGAACATGGAACAGTATCGAGCCGGCGACCACCAGGACCATTACGAAAGCGATATACATGCGCTGTCTGACCTCACCGCGAGTTGGCGGACGGCCTTATATACCGGCGATTTGCTTTGCGTCAAAGTGTCGCGCCGGCGCCGGTGCGGTCCCGCGCGAGTCCCGCAAAAATGCAAAAGACCCGCGCCGAACAGGATCCGGCGCGGGTCTTTATTAAGGCGTTTTGTTTCTACGCTATTTCTTAGGAGCGGCGCTTTGCGCGGCCGGCGCGGCGCCCTTTTGCGCCTCGAGACGCTTGCGCTCCTCTTCGGCCTTTTTCTGCAGTTCTTCCTGCAGCCTCTTCTGCTGCTCCTCAAGCACCTTGGGGTCGATCGCAGGGCCGTCGAAGGCTTTGCCAAAATTGGCGAGCGGGAGATAGAAGGTGACTTCGGCGTTGCCCTGATTCTTGACGACGACCGACATTTTTTCGGCCTTCTTCATGCTGTCGACAACGGCCTTTTTGACCTTCGCTTCGGCGAAGCAGCCATTCGGGAAGCAGATTTCGAAGGCGCCGCTTTCCGGCGTTCCCTTGTCGATCGCAAAGCGGAAGCCGGGCTTCAGCATAAGGCCCGGCGGCAGGAGCAGGCGGATGATCTTCTGGTCTTCGCTTTTGGGATCGTAAACGGCGAGCGCGAGCAGCGGCTGCGGCGCCTCGCCCTCTTTCGCAGAAACCCCGAAGTCGCGCGTCGTGTAGCACAGTTCTTTTTTGGTCTGGGGGTCGGAGCCGCACACTTTGGTCCAGTCCGGCTGAACGGCGACGAGATCGGCGGCGATCGGCCCCTGCGGCTGCTGTTGCGCCGCGCCGGCCGCGGGCGCCTGCTGAGCCCATGCGGCGCCGCTCATGAACAGCAACGCTCCCGCAAGGACGATCGCGCAAGAGCGCGAAAAATGGGTCGACATCGGAAGTTCCTTTCGATTCTCCTGGCGGCCGGCGTCCTCCGGCTCCGGATCGTTTTTAGCGTCGCGTCACGACTGGAGGCCGCCTTCGCGCCCAAGCCGTGGAACCTTGCCCAGCCCGTGTTCCAGCGCGATCGCGAGACGCCGATGAGGCGACGGCAACGCTCTTACATGGTCGCCGCAGTAAATTCCAGCCAAACGGGGCGTACAACGCTTGGGGAGGGGGCATTTTTCGCAAAACCGTCGCAAAACATGGCCGAAGACTTGAGCGCGACTCGCTTCTGCCGGCCATGTTGTGGAATATGGCCCGCCAATGAAGATTCGCCCGATTCCTGCGAGAGACCCCGCCGGCGGCGCCGAACAGCGCATGCGGGGGCGCCGTGCGCTCTGCTTCGCCCTGTCGCTCTTGATGTCCGTCCCTTGCGCAGGGGCGGCCCCCTCCCCGCAACGGCCCGACGCGCCCCGCCCGACCCATGCGATCGCGATGCACGGCGCGCCCGCTCTGCCGAGCGATTTCGATCACTTCCCTTACGCTGAGCCGCTGGCGACGAAGGGCGGCAAGCTTCGCGTCGGCCTGGCCGGCGCTTTCGACAGCTTGAATCCGTTCAATCTCAAGTCGGGAAGCGCGGCGCAGGGGCTCGTCGGCAATGTCTTCCAAAGCCTGATGGCCCGCTCGCAGGACGAACCCTTCACGCTTTACGGCCTGATCGCTCGGTCGGTCGACATCGATCCGGCGCGCTCTCAGGTGACCTTCCATCTCGACCCGAAGGCGCGCTTTTCCGACGGTGCTCCGATTACCGCAGACGACGTGCTGTTTTCCTTCGACCTCTTGAAGACCAAGGGCCGGCCGCAGCAGCGCGTCGCCTATGGGCTGGTCAAATCGATCGACGCGCCGGACGCGCACACCGTTCATTACGATCTTTCCGGCGTCGGCGACCGCGAGCTGCCGCTCATTCTCGCGATCATGCCGGTGCTTCCCAAACACGCGACCGACGTCGAGCGCTTTTCCGACGCGACGCTGGCCAAGCCGATCGGCTCGGGCCCCTATGTGATCGCCGACGTCAAGGTCGGCGAACGCGTCTTGCTGCGCCGCAACAAGGACTATTGGGGCGCCGACCTGCCGAGCCAGCGCGGTTTCAACAATTTCGACGAGGTCGACATCCAATATTTTCGCGACGGCAATTCGCTGTTTGAAGCCTTCAAGGCGGGCCTTCTCGACTATCGCGAGGAAACCAGCACGACGCGCTGGGCGAGCGGTTACGATTTCCCGGCGATCGCCGATGGGCGCGTCGTGAAGGAGACGCTGAAGAACGACAATCCCAAGGGCATGGAGGGGTTCGTCTTCAACACCCGCCGACCTTTGTTCAAAGACATCCGCCTGCGCGAAGCGCTCGGCATGATGTTCGACTTCGAATGGGTCAACGCCAATCTCTACGCCGGACTTTATACGCGCACGAAAAGCTTCTTCGATGAATCTGAATTGTCGTCCTCCGGCCGGCCGGCGTCGGCCGCCGAGCGCGCTTTGCTGGCGCCATTTCCGGGCGCCGTGCGCGAAGACATTCTCGAAGGCCGCTGGCGCCCGCCGGTCAATGACGGGTCCGGCCGCGACCGCGAAATGGCGAAGCGCGCGCTCGCACTGCTCGAGAGCGCGGGATACACCATCGACGGCGGCGCCTTGCGCAAGGACGGCGAGCCGGTTTCCTTCGAGATCATGGTGAAGGACCGCAATCAGGAGCGGCTGGCGCTCAATTACGCGTCCTCCTTGCAGCGAATCGGGGTCGACGCCCGCGTGCGTCTCGTCGACGAGGTGCAGTATCAGCGCCGGCGCCAGAAATTCGATTTCGACATGATGCTCGGTCAATGGATCGCCTCGGCCTCGCCCGGCAATGAGCAGCGCATGCGCTGGGGCTCCGCCAGCGCCGATCAGGAATCCTCCTTCAACCTTGCCGGCGCCGCGTCGCCGGCGATCGATGCGCTCATCGCCGCCCTGCTCGCGGCGACGAGCCACGACGATTTCGTCACCGCCGTGCGCGCCTATGACCGCGTGCTGCTGTCCGGCTTTTATCTCGTGCCGCTCTTCCATGCGTCCGAACAATGGATCGCGCATTCGACCGACATCGCCCGGCCGCCGCATGTGCCGCGTTACGGGTCGCCAATGTTCGGTCCGACGCTCGAAAGCTGGTGGAGACCGCGCTGAGCGCCCACGAAGACATGCGCCGGCGCACGCAATCGACACATCCGCCGCGCTAAAACTCCGCCGGCGCTCTTGGCCGGCCTTCGTGGGAAGGTCAGCGGACGGCCGCAACGTTTGGAGCAAGCGTGTCTCTGTCGCTCGATGACATTCGTTCGACGCGCCTCTCACGGGGAGTTCAATCCATGGGTTTTGCGCTTTTTATCGTCGGCGCCGTCGCAATCGGCCTGTTGGTTCTCGATCGATCGTTCAATCTCGGCCTGCCGATCGGCCTCTTACAAAATCCGCTGTTCTGGTTCGCCTATGTCGCGCTGCTGGCGCTGTCGACGATGGTGCGCTTCGTGCGCCAGCAGACCGTTCTCGTCATCGAGCGACTCGGGCGCTACAACAGGACGCTCAGCGCCGGCGTGAATTTCGTCTGGCCGATCGTCGAGCGCGTCGCCTACGCCTTCGATCTGCGCGAGCAGGTGATCGACGTGCCGGAGCAGGACGCGATCACCAAGGACAACGCCACCGTCACCATCGACGGCATTCTCTACTACAAGATCGTCAGCGCCAAGGACGCCGCCTATGGCGCGCAGGACATCCGCCGCGCCATCATCAATCTGGCGCAGACCTCGATGCGCTCGGCGATCGGCTCGATGGAGCTGGACAAGACCTTCGAGAACCGAAGCGAGATCAACGAACGCGTCGTGCGCGCCGTTTCCGACGCGGCGCAGCTCTGGGGCGCGCATGTGACGCGCTATGAGATCAAGGACATCGCCATGCCCGAGTCGCTGCGCCAGTCGATGGAGCGGCAGATGAAGGCGGAGCGCGACAAGCGCGCCGCGGTGCTCGAATCAGAAGGCGTGAAACAGTCCGAGATCAATCGCGCGGAGGGCGAGAAACAGGCGGCGATTCTGCGCGCCGAAGGCCAGGCGAAGGCGATCGAACTGGTGCGCGCCCAGATTACGCAAGTCGGCGGCGATCAGGCGGTGCAGCTCGAAGTCGCGAAAAGCGCGATCGAGCAATATGGCCGCCTCGCCAAGGCCGGCAATTCGCTGGTGCTGATGGGCGACGGCGCCGACCCGGCCGGCTGGCTCGCCAAGGCGATGGCGGTGCTCAAAATGGTCAACGCAAACGCCGAGGCGAATCAGGAGCGGCGCGCGGGCGGCGGACAGCCCTGGCAAGCGGGAGAGTAGCGCATGGAGCCGGCGTTCTTTTACGATCCCGCGAATCTCAGCCTGATCGCCGGCCTTGCGCTGCTCGCGCTCGACATTGTGGTGATCGGCCTCTCGCCGGTGATGTTCGTCGCCGTCGGCGCGCTCTTAACCAGCGCGGTGCTCTATGCGACCGGCTGGCGGCCGTCGCTTGTCGAGACGGCGGCGATCGTCGCCGGCGCCAGCCTGACGATCGCCATCGTCGGCAGAAAGCCGCTGCAGCGGTTTCAAAACGCCGACATCGAAGAGGACAAGAGCAGCGATCTCATCGGCCGCGAGGTGACGACGACGCATGAGGTGACGAAGACGCATGGCGTCGTCTTCTGGTCCGGCGTCGAATGGCAGGCGCGGCTTGCGCAAGATTCGCCGGTCGAGAGCCTCGCGCCCGGCGCCAGGGCGCGAATCGTGGCGGTGGAGAATCTGGCGCTGGTGCTGACGCCGCTCGCGTGAAGTTCGCCAAGACGGACTTTGTAGGAAAGCCAATCCAAGAACACTGGTCTTGCTCTGGATTCCCGTATCGGGCAGTACCATTTCGAGGCTATTCCCGTAAGTTGGCCATCTATAAGCCTATGAGGCTGCCCATGGTTCTGTTTTCAGGCGCTGTAAATATCTGCTATCTATTTGTCGACGGAGAATGTCTAAATCGTATCGTCACAAAAGTAGGAGAAAGGTATTTTTCTAACGAAAAGCCGCCAATTGATTGGCGGCGTATGGGCGAATCTTATCGTAAGATTTTTTATTACGATGCTATTCCTGTTCAGAGAGCCGGGGAGGACGACACTTTTTACAATGCTCGCGTTGCACCAAAAAATTCTGAGCTATCTGAAATTGAAAGGCAGCCTAGCAGCTTGTCGGACTTAAACACGGCGCGATGGTTCGGTTTAGAATCGGCTCGTTGATTCCCACCGGACCACGAGCGACTGTGGATGTCCAACTTCCGAACGATAGACCGGCAGACCGGATTTTT
>VGEB01000006.1 GCA_016869435.1 Alphaproteobacteria bacterium
GGCGCTCGCAAAGCGCATGGCGAACGCCGTCCCATCGAACGAGCATCTTGCTCAAACCGCGAAAGCCGCATAGCATTCAGGCCAGCAACGCCGATTTCCGCTTTTCAACATCAAGCGGGACATCCCCTGCATGCAAGGCGAACCCAATTACACTAGTTCGCGCAATATACGCCGGCAAGAGCTTTCACCCGCCGTATGCGGTCAAACGCACTCAAGTTCGGCCGTCTGCGGCGCTTTTTTGGTCAGCGTGTCATTCGTGCAACGCTCGATCCGCGTCAGCGTGAACAGGCCGAAGGGCGCGAGCGGGCGGCGTTCGACCAGCTTCATCTGCGGGTTCCGGTCGATCCAATCGCCGATGATCGACCAGGGGAATTGCGGGCGCCAGCCGAGCTTGGGGGCCATATGGCGGTCGAGCCAGGCTTCGAAAAGCGCGATCGCGTCATCCTTGCCGCTCACATGGTTGACGAGCACGATTTCGCCGCCCGGCCGCAGCACGCGGGCCAGCTCGTCCAGCACGGCCTGAGGCTCAGGGACGACCGTCAGCATGTAGGGAGCGACAACGCAGGCGAAAGCCGCGTCGGGGAAAGCCATCCGCGTCGCGTCCATCTTCACGAGGCCGGCGACCTGATCGAGACGCTCGCGGCGCACGCGCTGCGCTGCACGGCGCAGCATCGGCTCCGAGAGATCGACGCCGACGACCTGCGCGTCGGGAGAGAACAACGGCAGTTCGAGCCCTGTGCCGACGCCGACATCGAGAATGGGCCCGCGCGCGCTTGACGCCGCCGCGGCCGCGGCGCGACGGCCGGGTTTCAGCAGAATGTCGAAGGTCAAATCGTAAATCGGCGCCCAGCGCGCATAGGCGGCTTCGACATTGCCATTGTCCAGCGTTTCGACGTCGCGGAAATAATTTCGTGCTTCGCTCATCTAGGCGCCCTTTGCCGTTCTGTGGCGCGCAGCGGCGGCGCCTTCGATCCCATTGTCATTGCGGCCGGCTCGACCGCCGCGATAAATCCGCCGCCGAGCACGCGGGCGTCATCTTCGCCGGCGTCATAGAAGACGCAGGCCTGCCCTGGCGAAACGCCGAATTCGCTCGATGCGAACACAACCGACGCGCCGTCGTCATCGCCGGCGATCAGGCGCGCCGGAACCGGCGGCCGCGTCGAGCGCACGCGCGCTAAAATGTCCAGCCCTTCGGGCGGCAATGAGGACAGCGTCCCTTCCCCAATCCAGTTCACGTCGCGCAACTTCACCGCGCGCGTCTCCAACGCCTCGCGAGGCCCAACGACGACCCGCGCATTCGCCGCATCAAGCCGCAGAACGTAAAGAGGCTCGACGTCGCGACCGGCGACCTTCGCGCCCAGTCCGAGGCCGCGTCGCTGACCGATGGTGTAGTGGATCACGCCAGCATGGCGTCCTAGCACGCGACCGTCGAGATGAACGATCTCGCCCGGCACGACGGACGCCGGCGCGAGCTTTTCGACGACGTCGGTGTAGCGGCCGGTCGGCACGAAGCAGATGTCCTGGCTGTCCGGCTTGTCGGCGACTTCGAGTCCAAAGCGCCGAGCCATCTCGCGAACTTCGGCTTTGGTATAGTCGCCGAGCGGAAAGCGCAGCATCCGCAATTGTTCGCGCGTCGTCGCGAACAGGAAATAGCTCTGGTCGCGCGAGGCGTCCTTGGCGCGGTAGAGCGCGCGGCCGCCATGTCCGTCGTCGCGCGCGGAAATGTAATGGCCGGTCGCGAGCGCATGCGCCCCGAGGTCCCTGGCCGTCTCCATGAGATCGGCGAATTTGATGAACTGATTGCAGGCGACGCAAGGCACGGGAGTCTCGCCGCTGGCGTAGCTCGCGGCGAATTCATCGATCACCTTCTCGCGAAACCTGCTCTCATAATCGAGGACGAAATGCGGAATGCCGAGCCGCGCAGCGACGCTTCGCGCGTCGTGGATGTCGCGGCCGGCGCAGCAGGCGCCTCTGCGGTGGGTGGCCTCGCCGTGATCATAGAGCTGCATCGTCACGCCGACGACGTCATAGCCCTGCTCCTTGAGCAGGGCGGCGACCACGCTTGAATCGACGCCCCCCGACATGGCGACGACGACTCGCGTCTCGCGCGGCGAGGGTGGCTGCAGCGCATGATCCGATACGCTATTCGTCATTAACGGAAGCGACGCCTGTCTACTACGCAATTGGGCGAGATGGGTGAAGGCGCAAACCAAACGCCCGGCCCGCCGCGCATCGGTGAGGCCGCTGTCTTCATTTAGAGCATTAATCGTCCAACAGGCAATCCTGTCGACGTTTTATGAGGGCGAAAGCCGCCATGGCCGCGTCATATTGTTCGGGGCCGCCATCGCTGCTATGACGCCGCGGCGTGTAAGGCGCGGGGGCGGACTGAATGGCGGCGATGAAACTCCTGGCGGGGAATTCCAACCGGCCGCTGGCGGAGGCGATCGCCGCCCATCTGGGGATTCCGCTTTGTCGCGCCCAGGTTCGCCGCTTCGCCGACCAGGAAATCTGGGTCGAAATCCTGGAGAATGTGCGCGGGCAGGACACATTCGTGATCCAGTCCACCTCCGCGCCGGCCAACGACCATCTCATGGAGCTGCTGATCATGGTCGACGCGCTGCGTCGCGCCTCGGCGCGTCGCATCACGGCGGTCATTCCCTATTTCGGCTATGCCCGTCAGGATCGCAAACAAGGACCGCGCACGCCGATCTCGGCCAAGCTTGTCAGCAATCTCATCACGCGCGCAGGGGCTGATCGCGTTCTCACCGTCGATCTCCACGCCGGCCAGGTTCAGGGCTTCTTCGACATTCCGACCGACAATCTCTTCGCCGCGCCGGTCATCGTGGCGGACATTAAGTCGCACCTCGACCTCAAGAACGTCATGGTCGTGTCGCCGGACGTCGGCGGCGTCGTGCGCGCCAGGGCGCTGGCGAAGCGAATCGACGCGCCGCTGGCGATCGTCGACAAGCGACGCGAACGCGCCGGCGAATCCGAGGTCATGAACATCATCGGCGACGTCGACGGTCACAATTGCATCCTCATCGACGACATCGTCGATTCGGGCGGCACGCTGTGCAACGCCGCAGAAGCCTTGCTCGCGGCGGGCGCCAGCTCCGTTTACGCCTACATCACCCATGGCGTGCTGTCCGGCGCTGCTGCCGAGCGCATCGCCAACTCCAAGCTCAAACAGCTCGTGGTCACCGATACGATCCGCGCCACGGCCGCGGTCGAAGCCGCGCCGAACATTCGCGTCATTCCAATCGGCCATCTGATCGGCGAAGCGATCGCCCGCACCGCGCGGGAGGAGAGCGTCTCGAGCCTGTTCGATTAGGCATTCCGTCGCGATACGTCATCCGGCGGGGTCGATCCGATCGAGTCAGTGAGACGTCTGGCGCAACCCCTGCGGCCTTGCCGAGCCACGGCGCCAAATGCAAGAAGACGGCCTCCATGCTCGAACCCGTCCCGCCGCGCTTCAATCTCGCCCATTATTGCCTTGCCGATAATGCCCGGTTGCGTCCCGACGCGACGGCGCTGACGATTGTCGGCGACGGCGGCGCCGAGCGCTGGAGCCACGGCGAACTCGATCTGAAGGTCAGGCGGCTGGCGGCCGGCCTGCGCGATCTCAGCCTGCCGACGGGCGCCCGCGTGATGATCCGCATGGGCAATGAAGCGAATGCGGCGCTCGCCTATTTCGCCTCGATCGCCGCCGGCTATGTGGCGCTGCTCGCGTCGTCTCAGCTCACCTTCGAGGAAGCCGAATTCATGGCGCGCGACTGCGGCGCCGCCGTGCTGGCGCTCGGCGCCGCCTTCGAGAACGAGCCGCATGGCGGCGACATGCGCATCCTGCGCGGCGCCGATCTGACGCGGCTCGCCGAAACATCGCCGCTTCCCGACTATGTCGACACCGCGGCCGACGATCCCGCCTATCTCGTCTACACCTCGGGCACGACGAGCCGGCCCAAGGGCGTGCTGCACGCCCATCGCGCCGCCTGGGGCCGCCGGCCGATGCGGGATCATTGGACGGGGCTCGGTCCCGACGATGTGATGCTCCACGCCGGCGCGATCAATTGGACCTATACGCTGGGCGTTGGCGTCGTCGATCCGCTGTCGGCGGGGGCGAGCGCGGTGCTCTACAACGGCCATCCGGATCCCGCCGCCTGGCCGCGTCTCATCGAAACCTACCGCGCGACGATTTTCGCCGCCGTTCCAGGCGTTTTTCGTCAGATCCTCAAATATGGCGCGCCTGAGACCGCCAATCTGTCGAGTCTGCGGCACGCGCTGTCCGCCGGCGCGGCGCTGCCGTCGAGCCTGCTTGCCGAATGGCGCGCCCGCACCGGCAAGGAAATTTATGAAGCCTTCGGCATGAGCGAGATTTCGACCTTCGTCTCCAGCGGGCCGACGACGCCGGTGCGCCCAGATTCGCCCGGCAGGGCGCAGCCGGGCAGGGTGGTCGCGGCGCTGCCGCCGGACGGCGGCGAAACCCCGCTCGCGCCAGGCGAGTCTGGCCTTCTCGCCGTGCATCGCGACGATCCGGGCATGATGCTCGGCTATTGGAACCGTCCGGAGGAAGAGCGGGAGGCGTTCCGCGGCGAATGGTTCGTCTCAGGCGATCTCGTCGACTTTGACGCAGACGGCTACATGTGGCGCCACGGCCGGGTCGACGAAGTCATGAACGCCGGCGGCTATCGGGTCTCGCCCGCTGAAGTCGAGAAACGGCTGCTCGAAATCAGCGGCGTGGTCGAAGCGGCCGCGGCGGAGCGTCCGGGGCGGGACGCCACCGCGACCATCATCAAGGCCTTTGTCGTGACACAAGACGGCGGGCCAAAGGACGATGCGGCCATTCTCGAATATTGCCGCGCGCATCTTGCGGCCTACAAATGCCCGCGCGCGGTCGTTTTTCTCGACGCGCTTCCGCGCAACGCCAATGGCAAGCTCAATCGCGCCGCCTTGCCGTAAAAAGTTGAAGCCCGATCGTAAGCCGGGGCGTGCGGCGAACGATCGGGCCTCAGTCCGCTCACAGGGAGGAGCGCGGACGTCCGAAAATTCAGGGAGCGGAGACTCGAACGAGTTCAGCCGGTCCGGGTTGACGCGCGAGTCGGCCTCGCGCACGCTTCTTGACTTTCGTCAAAGGAACTTTGCCGTTGGTGGCCGCCTTCATATTGGGCGAAGCCTTGAAGGTGATGACGCGGCGCGCTTCAATCGGCACCGGTTCGCCGGTGCGTGGATTGCGGCCCGCGCGCTCGCGCTTTACGCGTACCAAGAAAGAGCCGAAGTCATGCAGCTTGAGCGATTCGCCTGATGCGAGCGTGGCCGCCATTTCCTCGATCACCAAGTCGGTCAGGCGTTTGGCTTCCCTGCAGGACATGCCCTCGATCCGGCGATGGATCGCCATCGCGATGTCCTGGCGCGTGAGCGTGCCGTGCAAACCCTCTTCATGTGACGCCTCTTCTTGCGCGACGTCAGCGTCGCCGACATGCGTGAAGGGCCCGGGCATCTCTTTTGGACTGGCGATCGACATCAGCGCTCTGATCCTCATTTTTGGGCCGAAGCGTAGCCTTGACTTGGCGCTTGCAGCCGAGGGATTGCGCCGCAGTTGCATCAGAAGCTGATTGCTTAGGAGCGCGGGCTGCCTCGTTGCTCAATGACTTTCGTCGCCAGGCCCAACTCAGGCATCGACTCAGCCGCCGCACGTTCCAGTTTGACGCAACTTGGCGCAATATCTCGCTATTCTGCAGATTGCGTGCTAGCGCGCGTCTCTGGCCCGTTCCTGCGCTGGAAGCGCGATCCGTAGAGATTTGTCACGCCGTTTGTCCGAAGTTTCCCGGGCAGACCGCGAGAAAGATGTGCTGTTTTGATACGAATAATCCCGGAATGGATCGTTTTGAGAAAAGCTCGCGCCTGACCGTTTGGCGGCGGCTTCTCAACCGCCGCCGCGTCGCCGCGGCGAAGCTGACTGACCGATGAACGGCGCTGCAATGTCCAGTTCAGACATTTTGCGTCATCTTATGCGAGTGGGGCGCCAAGATAGACGGCGCTTCAGCGGACCGGAGCCGAGCATGTCACGCCAGACTTTCTTCCTCGCTTTCATCCTGACGCTGGCCGCGTTCCCGGCGGCGGCGTGGGATGGCCAAGGGAGTCAAAGCTGTTCTCCCTACCGAAGAGACGCCTTCGGACGCGGCTATGACCCCTTCGATGACGGGACGGAGGCTTGGTTTGCGCCCAATGTCGGCTCCTGGGGCGATCACGCCGACGCCTATTACGGATATGACGAGCGCCGTTTCGCAGAGCCCAATTTCGAATAGCGGGGCGCGGTCGTCGACGATCGCCGGGTACCAGTCTGCGGTTCGTCGACGATCATGTCACGCTAGCCGTCGCCGACGCCCCGCCCCTCTCGCTCGGCGACGGGCGTAGAGCCTCCCGGAGCAATCCGGGAGGCTTTTTCTATGGATCGGTCAGAGCGGCTTGAGGCCGAGCGCCTTGCCTTCCTTGGCGTCGCGCCGCCAAACGCCTGAGGCGTCTTTGTCGAAATGGGCCTTGTGCCCCTTGCGGGCCGTCAGCACCAGACGCCCCTGATCGACCCCCCAGCCGACCGGATCGAAAATCACGACTCCATTGTCGCGGCAGGCGGGGGCGAGCTGCGCCTTCAGCCCGGCGCGGCCGCGGACACGGGCGTCGAGGGTGAGCATGCAGCCCGTATCCTTGTCTCCCTCGCGCAAAATCGAATAGCGGCCGGCGGCCTCTGTCGCACCCGCGGCGCGCGCGACTGGCGCCCAAACGCCCGCGGCGGCGACAATGCAAAGACCCAGCACATATGTCCGTCGCCTGAAAAAGATCGCCATTTGCGCCATCGCTCCCCGCCCTCGTGAAATTGTCTCAGTCTGCCTTGTTCACGGCTGACGGCCAAGCCGATTTCGCATGCGCCCGCGTCAAAGTGCGGCAGACGTCGCTTTTGCGCGGCAAGCCGCGTCGCGATATCTCTTTTGGGGCCGCCGCGATGCGGCGAGGGAGTCAGAGAAGGATGGACCCAGCGTCGCTAGCTTTGGCCGAACGATCCGCGCCACGCTACACGAGCTATCCCACCGCGCCTCATTTTTCCAAGTCGATCGGCGCCGCTGAGATGCGGGACTGGCTCGCGAAACTCGATCCTGAGGCGTCGCTCTCGCTCTATTTGCACGTGCCGTTTTGCGCGGCGATTTGCGCCTATTGCGGCTGTCACACAAAGGCCGTGCGCCAGGAGGCGCCGCTCAACTCCTATGCGCAGACGCTCATGCGCGAAATCGCGTTGACCGCCAAGGCCACTCGCGCGCGGCGCGTCACCAGCATTCATTGGGGCGGCGGCACTCCCGGCATTCTCGGCCCGTCGCGCTTCAGCGCGATCGTTTCGGTTTTGCGCGCTCATTTCGAGTTCTCCGCCGAAATCGAGCACGCGATCGAACTCGATCCGCGACTTCTCGACGCAAGTCTCGTCAAGGCGCTGGCGGCGGCGAAAGTCACGCGCGCTTCGCTTGGCGTGCAGGACCTCAACGCGCATGTGCAGGAGGCGTCGGGCCGCATTCAGCCTTTTGAGACGGTGGCGCGCGCCCTTAAATTGCTGCGCGGCGCGGGGATCGAGGCGATCAATCTAGATCTGATGTACGGTCTGCCGAAACAAAGCGTCGAAGACGCGGCGCGCACCGCGTCGCTCGCCGCGTCGCTCGAGCCGCAGAGGCTTGCTGTCTTTGGCTATGCGCATGTGCCCTGGTTCAAGTCGAACCAGAAGCTGATCGACGCCGCCATGCTGCCGGGTGTCGGCGAACGTCTGGCGCAGGCCGCCGCCATGCGCGCCACTCTCGAAGCGGCAGGATATGAAGCGATCGGGCTCGACCATTTTGCGCGTCCCGACGATCCGCTGGCGATCGCCGCGCGCGAAAAGCGCATGCGCCGAAATTTCCAAGGATATACCATCGACGCCGCCGACGCGCTGCTGCCGTTCGGCGTTTCATCGATCGGGCGTCTTCCGCAGGGTTATGTCGGCAACGCCACCGATCTTGCGGGTTGGCGGCGCGCGATCGAAGCAGGGCGTTTCGCGACGAGCCGCGGCGTCGCCTTCACCCGTGAGGATATCGCTCGCGCCGATCTGATCGAACGGCTGATGTGCGATTTCGACATCGACCATGGAGCTATCGCCGGTCGCCACGGCTATGTGGACGACGTGTTCGATGCGGCGCAGGCCTCGCTCGACGCCCTGGCGAAGGATGGCGTCGTCATCACGCAGGGGCGGCGCGTCGTTGTGACCGAGCGCGGAAAGCCTTTCGTCCGGCTTGTCGCCGCCGCCTTCGACGCCTACCTCCACACTTCGACGGCCCGCCATTCCTCGGCGGTGTGACGCGCTTCGCCACGGAGGCGTTGATGACGCCGCTTACGCTCTTTCTCGCAAAACTGATCGGCGCCTACGCGCTGATCATGTCCGCATGGATGCTGCTGCGCAAGGACGTCGCGTTGCAAATGATCGAGCGCGTTTCGCGCGAGCCTGTCGCTATCGCCTTCATCGGCATGATCCGCCTGGCGATCGGTCTCGCCATCGTGATCGGCCACGACATATGGAGCGACCCGGTCGCGGCCCTCGTTTCGCTAGTCGGCTGGATCACTCTCATCAGCGGAGCGTTGACCTTGTTTCTGCCGCCGCAGACTGTGCGCGATCTATTCTCGAGGATGGGCTATGAGAGGCGCTATCCCATCTTCGCGCTCGTTTCCTTCGCCTTTGGCGGCGCGCTGCTGATCGCGGGCTTCAGCGCCTGAGGCGGTCGAGATTGGCGCTTGTCCGCCGGCGTCGCCTCCGCCATCGTGACGCCTCGATTCGACTCTGCAGCCATGCCCCTCTGGACGCCCGAACAGGACCAAGCGCTGATCGCGGTTGCGCGCTGGCTCGAAACGCCCGGCGCGTCCCAGGTTTTTCGACTGTTCGGCTTTGCTGGAACCGGCAAATCGACGCTCGCGCGCCATCTCGCCGAGCATGTCGACGGCGACGTCGCCTTTGCGGCCTTCACCGGCAAGGCAGCGCTCGTCATGCGCTCGAAAGGCTGCAAGGACGCGCGGACGATCCACAGTCTCATTTATCGCGCCACCGACAGCGACGCCGAGGAGCCTTCCTTCGTTCTCAATGACGATAGCGACGCCGCGCATGCAAAGCTCATCGTCATCGACGAATGCTCGATGGTCGATGAGGAACTCGGCCGCGATCTCCTTTCCTTCGGCAAGAAGGTCCTCGTGCTCGGCGATCCGGCGCAATTGCCGCCGGTCAAGGGCGGCGGCTACTTCACCGAAGCCGCGCCCGACGTGATGTTGACGGAGGTGCATCGGCAGGCGGCGGATAATCCGATCATTCGCTTGTCAATGGCGATCAGGGCCGGCGAGGGCGTCGAGCAAGGAATCTTTGGCGAGACGCGCGTTGTTCGTCGCGACTCGCTCGATCCCGCGCTCGTCACCGGCGCCGATCAGGTCCTCGTGGGATTGAACAAGACTCGCCGCGCCTATAACGCGCGCCTGCGCGAGTTGCGCGGCTTTACCGGCGATCTGCCGCAGTCGGGCGACAAGCTCGTCTGCCTGCGCAACAATCGCAAAAAGGGGCTTCTGAACGGCGCGCTCTTTACGGTGAAGAGCGCCGGCGCCGTGCGCCGCGGCAAGGTGAGAATGCTGGTGACGCCGGAAGACGGCGAAGGCGTCAAATTCCAGCGCGTGGCCGTCATTCCGCAACTCTTCGGCGCCGAGAGCGACGTCCCGTACGCGCTTCGCAAGGATTCGGACGAGTTTGATTTCGGCTATGCGCTAACTGTCCATAAAGCCCAGGGCTCGCAATGGGACGACGTGACGCTTTTCGATGAATCATTCGCTTTCCGCGAACATCGATCGCGCTGGCTCTACACCGGCGTGACGCGGGCGGCGAAAAAGCTGACGCTGGTGACGTAATTCCTCAGAGGCGCCGTAGCGAAGCGACGCTCGGGACTCACTTGCTCCAGGCATCGATGGCGTCAGCGAATACGCGCTCGCCGGACGGGCCTTTCTCCATGTTGATCGTCGCCGCGCGGCCGTCGTTGAGCTGCATCGGCAGATCCAACGCGGCGAGCGATCGCAACAGCAGAATATTGCGCGACTCGTGATCGCCGCGCATCAGCCCGATGAGGAAGTTATTTTCGGTGATCGCCACTGGAATGCCGACGACTTTTTCGCCCGATTGGGCGTCTGAGCGTCGCATTTGAATAGGCCCGATCGCCTTGACGCCGCCGATGGGACTGCCGGGCGCGACCGTGAACGACACGTTGATCGTATGCGACGCGGAAAGCGTCGCGTCGGTATTCTTGCGAAACAGCAACGTCATTTTCAGCTTCGCGTCGGGGATGTCGATGTCGCCGCGAATGGCCGATCCGACGGGTTCGCCGGGGCCGCCGACGTTCTCAAGCCGCCAGACGGCGGAGCCATTGTAGATTTTGTCGACCTTGGTTGGTTCGGCGAGCGAGCCGACCCACATCTCGGCTTTTTGCGCCACCGGCACGGCCGGGCTGCGCGGCGCCGCTGGCTTGACCGCCGAGCCCTGGCCGCCGACGCGATCATTGATCTTACCGGATTCCGGCGTGGTGGACGCCGATTTCTCGGGTTTGAGTTTGGCGAGATCTTCCGGCTGTTCGCGAAGCTGCCAGGCGAGCGTTCCGACAATCGCCACGAGCGCAACGACAACGCCGGCGATGGATAAAATCAAACGCATCGAGCGTTTCGGCTTCGGCGCCGGCGGCAGGGGCGCGGGCGGCCGCTGAAATTCGCGCGACGGCGCTTCGCTTGCGCTCGCGATGGAGGCATTTGGCGCGTCGCGCCAATTCGAATCTTCGATCTCCGCCGGCGCACGCTCGACCGGCTTTGCGCTTACGATCGAATGCGGCGCGCGCGACGGCGTAGACGCTTCACCGCGAGGCTGCGGCGCCTGCGCCGCCTTTGCGGCCAGTTCAGTTTCGACTTGCACAATCGCTTCTTCGAGGGCGCGGCCCTCAGCGGCGATGTCGGCTTCGGCGACCGGCGGCTGGATGCCCCGCAACTGATTGAACAGCGCCTTGCGGGCGCGTTCGTACACGGCCTGACGCGAGTCTGGCGTGGACTGCGGCAGAGCGGCGACCGCCCGCGCGATCAGAGAATGGTAGTCTGCCATGTCAGTTTATGAGCATTTCCGGCATTGGGCGTCAATCCTGGCGCCGCCAGAGTCCAAGAAAATCCGGGGATTCTGAGGCGCCGTGCGGTGGGGTCTAAAATTGCGGACAAAGGAAACATCGTCGCTGCGTAAGCCGCATTGTGCTGATTGCGTGCAAACGTCCGGGTTCGCGCTCTGTAACGGAAGGGGTTCAGCGCTGGCGAAGTGGCGGGTCCATTTGCGCCGGCCTGGGCTCGGATGGCGCGGCGATCAGCCAGTAGATCGCTCCCGACAAGGCGCCAGTGAGAAAAAACAGAAGAGCGATGCGCAGTTCGAGCGGGCTCGCTTCACGGGCGCGGCCGAGTCCCTTCGCCGCGCGGACGATCCATGGAGAGGCGCCGGCAAGCGTGGCGCTCACGCCCGAATACCAAAGGAGCGTGCGTGCGCCGGCGATCTCGCCGATCAACGCCGCGATGGCGAGGGGCGCGGCGCAAGTGGCGATGACGATCGCCCAAAGGATGACTCCAAAGGTCGTCAGCGGATCCTTCAATCCGCCGCCGCGCAAATCGTCGTCGATGATGGCGAAGACGCCGGACATCGCCGCCTCGAACCCAGCTTCGCGTGTCGCCGGGTCCAAGAGCGCGGCGACGAGCAGGAAAATGGCGCTCACGCCGACGGCGAGGACGAAGCCGAACGCCATGACGATGATTCGGCGAATCATTGGAGCCCTCTCCCGGACGCGCGCCAACCTATGGTTCGAGCACCGAATCCCAATAGAGGTAGTCCATCCAGCTTTCGTGTAGATAGTTGGGAGGAAATAGCCGGCCGTTGCGATGCAGATCGGCGATCGATGGCTGGTAGGGCGCCTGGGCCGGCGACATATGCGCCTCATTCGGAAGGCGATCGCCCTTGCGCAAATTACAAGGCGAACACGCCGCGACGACGTTTTCCCACGTCGTCGCGCCTCCCTTCGATCGCGGAACGACGTGGTCGAACGTCAACTCCTCATGTTCGCCGCAATATTGGCAGGTGAAGCGATCACGCAGGAAAACATTGAATCGCGTAAACGCCGGCTGTCGAGTCGGCCGCACATATTCCTTCAGCGACACGACCGACGGCAGACGCATTTCGAAGCTGGGGCTTTTGACCGTCCTGTCGTATTCCGAGACGATGTTGACGCGATCGAGGAACACCGCCTTGATCGCGTCCTGCCAACCCCATAGCGAGAGCGGATAGTAACTCAGAGGCCTGTAGTCGGCGTTGAGCACCAGCGCGGGACATGCCTGAGGCGACACGGTCTGTTGACGAAAGTGAGCGGTCACCCTGGCAGCCTCTCCAATTGAGAAGGGGCTTGCGGACCGCGCCAAGGTCCAGCCCTTTGCGATGGCGCATATTTTACAGGCACGACGACAGGGTTGTGAAGGCGCCGCGAAAGACATGGGCCGCAATGCGGCGACCTCTTATTCTCAAATTTGTAGCGCACGGAAGCGGCGCTATATGATAAATGTTCGTAATTTCAATTGGATAGTCGGTTTTTTTCCCCGCGGACAGTTTCATTCGGCTGTCGCTCTCGATCCAATTCGAGCATCGCGTTCTGCGGGCGCCGGCGAAGGAGGCCCGAGGTCTCCTGCAAAGGTCTCATGCTTTGGCAGGTTACGAGGATGCGGCAGTCTCTCGTCGCTTGCCGACTGACGACGGCCTGGCGCCTACTGTCCGGGTGATTCGCCTTCTTCACACCGCCGATTGGCATCTGGGCGCGACTCTGCAGGGCTGGTCGCGCGAGACCGAGCATCGCGCCGCGCTGGCGCAGCTCGTCGCCATCGCCAGGGAACGGGCGGTTGACGCCGTCATCGTGGCGGGCGACGTTTTCGACAGTCTCAACCCTTCCGCAGACGCCCAGCGCCTGCTCTACGACACTTTGCGCGACTTACGCGCCGCCTGTCCGCATGCGCGCATCGCGCTTATCGCCGGCAATCATGATCCCGCGGCGCGGCTCGAAGCGCCGCGCGCCTTGTTCGAGATGGCCGACGTCGTTTCGGTCGGCGCCTTCGCGCGCCGTGACGGCGTTTTCGACACGCGCGCGCATCTCTCGCCAATCCGAGACGCCAAGGGCCGGGTCGGCGCGCATGTGCTGGCGCTGCCTTATCCGCGCGCGGCGGATTTGCCTGTCGGCTGCGACGGCGCCGTTGGCGCTGTGCGCGCCGCCTATCGCGAGGCCGTCGAAGGCGCCCGGCGAGAGATCGGCATGACGCCGCTAATCGTCACCGGCCACCTTCATGTCGCCGGCGGGCTCGAATCGGAAGGGTCAGAACGACGCATTCTGGTCGGCGGCGAACATGCCGTTCCGCCCGACGTATTTTCGGAAGATATCGCTTATGTCGCGCTCGGCCATCTGCATCGGCCGCAGTCGGTCGGCCGCGACACGATCCGCTATTCCGGTTCGCTCATTGCGATGTCGAAAACGGAGATCGATTACGCGCACGGCGTCAGCATCGTCGATATTGACGATTCCGGCTCGGCCGCCATCGAACATGCGCCTTTCGACCGCGCCGTTCCTCATTTGCGGGCGCCCGCGACGGGCGCTCTGTCGATCGCCGAACTGGAGCCTGCGCTTGCGGCGATCGATCTCGACGCGTCGGCGCCGATCGAGAATTGGCCCTTCGTTCATCTCGCGATCAAAGTCGAGGGCCCGGCCGTGGGCGTGAAGGCCGAGGTCGACGCCATTTGCGAAAAATTTCCGCTGCGCGTGGTGTCGATGGCGATCGAGCGGCCACAAGCGACAATGCTGCAAGCCGAACCGCTGCGCCTCGCGGAACGAGCGCCCGCCGACCTGTTTCGCGAAGCGTTCGAGCAGACTCACGGCGTCGCGCCGACTGACGGCCATGTCGACTGTTTCGAGCGTCTTTTGCAGGAGGCGTGATTTGCGCATCCTGGCGATCAGAGGGGCCAATCTCGCCAGTCTCGCCGACGCGTTCGTGATCGACTTCGACAGCGAGCCGCTGCGCTCCGCGGGACTCTTCGCCATCACGGGGGAAACCGGCTCAGGCAAGTCGACGATCCTCGATACGATCTGTCTCGCCCTCTACGACAAGTTTCCGCGCGTCGCGGCGGCCGGCGCAAGCGAGGGCGCGCCGGATCCTTCCGGAGAGACGCTGGGTTCAGGCGACCCGCGGGCGATTTTGCGTCGCGGCGCCGGCCGCGGTTTCGCCGAGGCGGATTTCATCGGCAAGGACGGGCTGCGCTATCGGGCGCGCTGCGAGCTGCAGCGCGCGCGCGGCCGAGCGGCGGGCGCGTTGCAAAAGCGCGTTAGGTCGCTGTGGCGCATCGACGAGGCCGGCGAAATCGTCGCGGCGATCGAGAGCGGCATCGAGCCGGTAAATGCCCGCATTGTCGAGCTGACCGATCTCACCTTCGATCAGTTTCGCCGCACGGCGCTCTTGGCGCAGGGCGAATTCGACGCCTTTTTGCGCGCCGACGCGAAGGAGCGCGCCGAACTTCTCGAAAAGATCACCGGCGCCGAAATCTATGGCGTGCTGTCGAGACGCGCCTTCGAACGCGCCCGAGAGGCTCTGCAGGCGTCGACTCTTGTCGAACGCCGCCGCGCCGAAATCGGCGTGATGTCGGAAGGCGAGCGCGCCGACGCTGACGCCGATATTGCAGCGACCGAGGGCGAACGCGCCGAAGTCGCGAAACTTCGCGCCGAAACGCTGGAGGCGCTCAGCAGGCTCGACGCCTTTGAGCAGGCGCAAATGAAGCTCGCCCAGGCGATGACGGCGCGCACAGAAGCTTTGCGCGCGTTCGAGGAACAGTCGCTGAAGCGCGAGACGCTCGCGGCGCTGGCGGAAGTCGAACCCCTGCGCGCGCCGCGCGATGACATGCGCCGCGCGCAGGACGCAAAAGAACAGGCGATGCGCGCCGCCACAGAGGCCAAAGCGCGGGCGAATGCGGTGCAAGAGACTTTCTCCGCTCACGACGCTCAATCGCGATCGGCTGCGCAGGCATGCGCCGCGGCGGAAGCGGAGATCGCGCGTTTTGCGCCGCTCTGGAACGAGGCCGCTGCGCTCGATGCGCGTATCGCCAATTTGGCGAACGAGGAAGAAAAGGCGCGCAAACTTGCCGAAGACGCCGCCTCACGAGCAGCGCAGAAGCGCGCCGAACGCGCCGATGCAGCGGCGCGGCTTGCCCAGATTCAGCAGGAGAAGGAGAGGGCGGACGCCGAGATCGCGCGCCTCGCGCCGGCGCGCCCGCTCAGCGAACGCTGGTCAGAAATTGAGGAATGGCTGTCGAAGCGCGGGGAGCTTTTGCAAGCCAGACGCACATGCGACAGCGCGCTGGCGTCGGCGGTCGCCGATCTTGTCCGCGGCGATGCGACGCTTGCCGAGTTCGACTCGCGCGATGCGCAGGATCGGGCGGCGAGCGAGAGGCTGACGATACAGATCGAAGAGCGCGATCGCGCGCTTCTCGCGCTCGACGAGCCGGCGTCGCTCACGCGCGCCGACGCCCTTGCGAGCGCGACGGAGCTTATTGAAGGCTTGCGCCGGAGCGCGCGCGCCTATGACGAGGCCGACGCCGCGGCGGCGTCGGCGCATCAGGATATTGCGCGTAGCGCGCAAGACGAAACCGCGCTTGCACAGAAGCTGGAAGATTTGCGCGCGCGTCGTGCGCAGTATGTTTTGCGGAGGACGGATGCGGAGCGCCTGGGCGAATTGGCGGACGCTGCGGCTGATGCTCATGCGTTGAGATTGCGCGCGACTCTGAGCGACGATGCGCCCTGCCCAGTGTGCGGCGCGCGCGAACATCCCTTCACCAATGGGCATGACGCCGCGAACGCATTGATCGATGCGTTGCGCGCAGGGCGCGACGAAGCGCAACGCGCGCTGAACGGGTTGGATGAGGAGATTGTCGCATTAAGCGCACGCGCCGCGCAGGCGCAGGCGCTTCACCAGGACGCGACGCGTCGCGCAACGGAAGCGCGATCGGCTTGCGCGCGCGCGGAAACAGAATATGCGTCGGCGCTCAACGACGGTGGGGCGCGAAAGATTGTCCCTGAATTCGCGCCGCCCGCGTCAATCCTATCGGCCGCGCCGCGGCTGGACGAATTGGCGAAGGAGGTCGCGGCGGCGCGCGACGCCGTTGTGCAAAAGCTTGTCGCCGCGCGTCGCCTGCGCGAGGAACGCGATCGGCTCCGCGGCGCGCGCGAGGACGCGCGTCAGGCGCTCGACGCGCGTCAAGCGGAACGCGCCGGGCTCGCCAAAATTCTGGACTTGGCCCGCGAAACAAGGGCGCGCGCGAAAGCGGAAATCTCAGGACTTGCCGAGCGTCTGGAGTCGATCGATCGGGCGCTCGCGCCTTATCTGCGGCTTTGCGACCTCTCGGGCGCCGACATCGATCGCGACGCCGCTTTGGCGCGCAGGCGGCTCGAAGCGGCCGGCGCGCAATACCGGCAGGCGTCGGCGCGCGCGGATGAGTTCGCCGCAGCCTTCGCCGTGATCAGTCTCAAGGCGGAGCGTCTTTCCGCGGCGGCGGATGGAGAGTCCGCGCGCGAATCCGACGCCAAAGCCGATCATGAGGCGCGCGCGAAGGTTCTCGCTGACGCGCAGGGCGAACGCGCGCGGATTCTTGACGGCGATGCGACGGCGGCGCATCGCTCGCGCGTGCAGGATCGACATCAGTCGGCCGTTGAAGCGCGCGATGCGGCGCGCGAACGACTCGCGGAAGCGCAACAAGCAGTGACTGCCTGCGAGACCCGTTACGCCCATCTTGCCGATGCGGCGCAAAAGCTGGCGATTGACGCGGAGCAAGCGCGGGCGGCCTACACGGCGACGCTCGAAGCGGCAGGCGTCGACGAAGCTTCCGTGTCGCCTCTCCTGGCAATGACGCGCGATGAACAGGCGAAGCTGCGTGGCGCGGTTCAGGCCGCGGACGCCGAGCGCGCCGCCGCTGAGGTCGCGGTCGGGGCGCGGCAGCTCGATCTCGACGAAGCGCGCGCCGCCGCGCCGGCCGAAATTTCCCGCGAGTCGCTGGCCGCCGAGGAGAAGCGCGTCGCCGGTCGTCTCGATGAATTGTCGGCGCGGCTCGGCGCGCTGCGTGAGCGCCGCGTGAGAGACGACGAGGCGCGCGAACGCGCCTCCGCCCTCGGCGTGGAGCTCGAACAGGCCCGCGCGAACGCCAAGCTCTGGGGCGAAGTCAGCGAAGCGATCGGCTCGGCGAGCGGTGACAAGTTCCGACGCTTCGCCCAGGCGGCGACGCTGGAGCATCTCGTCGGCCTCGCAAACCAGCGGTTGAAGTTGCTGGCGCCGCGTTATGCGTTGGAGCGCTCGGGCGAGGTCGGGTCGCTCGGCCTTCAAATCGTCGATCGCGATCTTGGCGACGAGCGCCGTTCGACGCGGTCGCTTTCCGGCGGAGAGCGCTTCCTTGCGTCGCTCGCGCTCGCCCTGGCGCTCGCCGGACTCGAAGGGCGAAATTCTTTCGTGGACACGCTGTTCATCGACGAAGGTTTTGGCGCGCTGGATTCGGCCACGTTAGACGTCGCCATCGACGCGTTGGAGAAGCTGCAAGGGCAGGGGAGGCGCGTGGGCGTGATCAGCCACGTCGATTCGTTGCAGCAGCGGATTGCGACCAAGATTTGCGTCGAGCGTCGCGGCGGCGGCGTCAGCGTGGTGCGGCTACGCGCCGCCGCGGAAGAAGGGGCGATTGGGCGCCCGACTTAAGCTCCAAAAAGAATTTGGCTGTTGCCTGGAAGCCACAAAAAACAAAGCTCAATCCAGAAAACTGTTGTACTGGCGCCACAACATTCCGCTCTTGTCCTGTCACATTGCCCCCAGCGCCCAAATTGTCACGGCTCTGTCATTCAGCCCCGGCTTCTTGCGCCCGAACCTTAACGGGGAACAAGAAGATGAAGTTCAAGGTCGGACAGCACGCGCTCGCCATCGCCGCGTTTGGCTTATATTCGCTGGCCGCGATCGGGCCGGCCGCCGCGGATGTTTCCGCTGAGATCCGCGCGCTCAAGGCGCGGCTCTCGAAGCTCGAAGCCGATGAAGCTCGGGCGAAGCGCGAGGCCAAGGCCGCCGCTATGCATGCGGCGCTGCCCGCCGACAAAGGCCCGCCGCCGCCGCCGCCGCCACTGCACTGGTATGAGCGGCTTAGCCTGCGCGGCTATACGCAGATGCGCTACAACGATATTCTGAGCGGCGGCCCGTATTGGTACGATGTCAGAACGACGAACGATCGTTCGGTCGGCGACCGCCAAAACTTCTTCATCCGTCGCGCCCGCATCATCCTGAGCGGCGACGTTTCCGATCATCTCTATCTCTACTTCCAGAACGATTTCGCCAGCTCTCCTCCGAATGCAAATTCGACCTCGCCGACTTTCGCCGCCTACGGGAACGTCGCCGCTCAGTCCGTCTATTATTTCTACAATCCCGTTTTCCCCTATCCAGGCTACAATCAGGTCGGCAGTTACAGCAACGCGCCGGGCAACTTCGCGCAGATTCGCGACCTCTACGCCGACATCTATTTCGACAAGGACAAAGAATTCCGCGTCCGCGCCGGTCAGTCGAAAATTCCCTACGGCTTCGAAAACCTGCAGTCGTCGCAAAACCGTCTCGCGCTCGACCGCGCTGACGCGATCAACACCTGCTGTAAGGACGAACGCGACCTGGGCCTTTTCTTCATGTATACGCCGAAGGAGATGCGGCATCTGTTCCGCGATCTCGTGAAGAACAATCTGAAAGGTTCGGGCGATTACGGCATGGTCGCTTTCGGCGTCTACAATGGACAAGGCGCCAACCGCATCGAGCTCAACAAGGGCACGCATCTTGTGGCGCGCTTCACCTATCCTTACGTCTTCGAGAACGGCCAGGTGGTCGAAGCGAGCGTTCAGGGCTATACGGGGCGCTTCGTGCCTTACACGGCGGCGATCAGGCCGTCTTTGGGTATGGCGACCAACTGGGCGGGCTATGTTCCGCCAAACAGCCTTCTCAACAACATCGGATCAGGCTTCGTCCCCTATGTGAACGGCCCAGGTTGGAACAACGTCGGGAACTTCAATCTTGCCCAATATGGCGCCGTTAACGGCTGGGGACCGTTCGTCGCCAATGGCGGTCAGGGCATTCGCGACTCGCGCGTCGCGATCACCGGCGTGATCTATCCGCAGCCGTTCGGTCTTCGCGCCGAATGGAACTGGGGCGTTGGGCCGCAGCTCAATTCGACGCAGACGGCGATCGAGGCGAGAAGGCTGAACGGCGGCTATGTCGAAGCCACCTACAAATATGAGGATAAGGATTTCGGCACCGGCGTGTATTTCCCCTTCGTCAAATGGCAATACTACAACGGCGGGTTCAAGTTCGATAACAACGCGCCCATGGGCCGCGTCAACGAATGGGACGTCGGCGTCGAGTATCAGCCCTTGCCGGAGGTCGAATTTACGGCGATCTACTCTCGTATGGACCGCACAAATACGGTCGCGGCGCCCTATCGGCAGTTCCAGGCTGATCTGCTCAGGATGCAGCTACAGTGGAATTATTGATCGGATTGTCGGTCAAATTCTCATAGAAGGCCTCCGGTTCACGCCGGAGGCTTTCGCATGTCTTGAGGTAGGGACTCGATGATGAAGCCGGTTGCGACGATCGCGTTGTCTTTCCTGTTGGCTTCGGCTGCGCCGGCGCGCGCCGACGACTATGAGAACGCGCTGGGCGCGACGCGACGCGGCGATTTCGCCGCCGCTTTCAAATTGCTTAAACCGCTCGCTGAAAAGGGCGATGCGCGCGCCGAAGCCGAGGTTGGCGCGATGTATCTCACGGGCAAAGGGATCGCCGCCGATCCCAAGTCAGCCTTGAAATGGCTTCGCCTCGCTGCAGATCACGGGAACGCCTCCGCTCAGTTCAACCTCGGCACCATGTATCTCGAGGGACAGGGAGTTTTGAGAGATTACAAGGAGGCCATGAAGTGGAATTTGCTTGCGGCGGGCCAGGGACTGGCTGCAGCGCAGGTGAACATCGCTTCAATGTATTATGACGGCGCTGGCATCGCACAGGACTATAAGGAAGCGGCCAAGTGGCTGCGGCTGGCGGCCGAGCAGGGCGATGCCGACGCGCAGTTGAATCTCGGCAATATGTATGTCGCCGGACAGGGCGTCGAACGCGATCTCCTGCGCGGCTATATGTGGACGCAGCTCGCGACGGAATCTCTCTCAATGGGCGAAACCGAAAAAAAGGCGGTGCGCGACATGTCGGCGAAGACATTGTCGCCGGAGGAACTCGCCAGGGCCCAGGCGCTGGTCGCCAAGTGCCGTCAATCACAGTTAAAGAATTGCGATTGATGCAGATGCGCTTGACGCGGGGAGCGCTCCACACATGGAGCGCTCCCTTTGAGTTCGCGTATTAGATTGGGATAACGTTAAATCTGGCCGATCTCTCGCTCTCGGGCGCGCTCGCGGACTTCCATTTCGCGAGGGGCTGATCGACAGGGCTTGTAACCCTTGCGACTCGAAAATTTTCTGCGCCCCTTCTCGGGGCGCAGAAGATTTTTGCATCATCGGAAAAGGTCACGCTTCGCGGCAGCCGTTGCGTCTCAATGCCGAGCATTACAGGCGCTTTGGCGCGCGTCGCGGATATGCGCGGGGGCTATTGGGCGCCGAGCAGGCGCCCGCATCAGATCGAGCCCGCCGAGCCGAAGGACTCGGCGGGCTTTTCCATTGGCCTTCGTGGATGCTATTGTTGGGCGCATGAATTCGCCGTGAGGAGGCGCCTGAAGTTCGCCTGTGAGGTCGCTCTTTTCGACATTCAGGAGTCTCGCGGGGCGTCCGTTCCCCCGGCGATATGGCTTGAGAACGCGCATGAACCGCTATGAACGCCAACCGCAGCCGGCCGACGAGGCCGTCGTCGAATATCTCGACGGCGAATATCGCGTGCGCAAACCGGGGGCCTATGTGAGATGCGCCGTGACGGGCGAACCGATACCGCTCGAGGATCTCCGCTACTGGAACGTCGATCTGCAGGAGCCCTATATCGGGCCGCACGCCAAGCTGTTGCGTCTTGGCGTCAAGAAGCCGGACTGACGTCGCGCTGGCGCGACCCGTCGCTCGGCCTGAACAGTTCGCAAAGTGCCGCGTCTAGAACGGCGGCGTCATCGAAAGCCAGCGTGACGGGCAACGTTTCGGCTCCGAGCGTTGCGAGACGATCGCCCATTCGCGCCGCATCCTTTTCCGTTGTGACGAGGCGCGCGCCATGCGCCTGCCGCAAGTTCGAAAGCGTCGCGTAATCGCGCTCCGTGAATCGTCGGTGATCGTCGAATGAAAGCCGCGCGGCGACTTCCGCGCCGCATCTTTCCAACATGTCGAAAAACTTCTCGGGCCGGGCAATGCCGGCGAAGGCCACGACGCGCGCGCCCTTCATCGCCGCAGCGGCGTCGGGGTCGGGCGCCACATGCGCAGCGATGATGGGCTTGTTGGCGCGCGCGGCGATGTCTCGGCCGCGCGCCCCGTCGCCGACGACGACCAATATGTCTGCCGCCGCAAGCTGCGCATCGAGCGGCGCACGCAGAGGCCCGGCCGGCATGCATCGGCCGTTGCCCGCGCCATAGTCCGAGTCGATGGCGACGAGCGTCAGATCGGGCATGAGGCGACGACTGTGAAAGCCGTCGTCGAGAATGACGACGGTTGCGCCGAGACGCTGCGCCAGCGCCGCCGCCGCGATACGGTCGGCGCCGATGATCGTCGGCGCAACGCGCGCGAGCAGCAGGGCTTCGTCGCCGACGTCTTCCGCGCGATGTCGGTTCACATCGACCGCGAAAGGAGAGGTTTTGCTTCGCTTGCGGCCATAGCCGCGCGTTAGCAGCGCCGGCCGCTCGCCCGCCGATGTGAGACGTTGGGCGAGGGCGATCGCAAGCGGCGTCTTGCCGTCGCCGCCCGCCGTCAGTCCGCCCACGACGATGGTCGGGAGATCGCCGCGTGCGGCGATGCGGGCGAGCCGCTTGCGGCTTATGGCGCCATAGAGCGCGCCGAGCGAAGACAGAAGTCGCGCCGGAACGCCGTCGTCACGCCAGAAGCCGGGCGCGCGCATCTCAAGGAGCGCGTCGGCGTGCGACGCTCATTGCTCGGCGACCGCCATTTGCGCGAGATAGGGCTCGACGGCGTTCATGATCCCGCGCGAGGCTCCGCCCAGCCTCTCGACCGTTTCCGCCGCAGCGCGCCCCATCTTGCGCATGCGCGCCGGATCGGAGAGCAGATATTGCGCGGCCCGCGCGACCGATGCGGCGTCTGACGCGCGAGCGGCTGCTTTTGCCGCTGCGAACTCGCCATACACTTCCGTGAAGTTTTCGACATAGGGGCCATGAAGAATCGCGCAGCCGAGCTTTGCCGGCTCGATTGGATTTTGTCCGCCCCCGCCGGGCAGCAGCGACTTGCCCATCAGGACGATGCCGACGCTGCGGAAAATGAGACCAAGTTCGCCGACGCTATCGAGGACATAGACGTTGACGTCGCGCCGCGGCTCGGCCTCCTGCGAACGCAATGAGACGGTCAGACCTCTGGCCCGCGCGGCTTCGACGATCTCGGCGGCGCGCTCGCGATGACGCGGCGCGATGATCGTCAGCAGCGACGGCGTTTGCGCGCTCATTTCGACATGCGCGTCGAGCACGATGTCCTCTTCTCCGGCATGGGTCGATACAGCCGCCCAGGCCGGCCGCGCGCCGATCGCTGCGTTGAATTCGGCGACTCTGGCCGAATCCGCTGGCGGCGGCGGCACGTCGAATTTCAGATTTCCGGCGATGCGCACGCAACGCGCGCCGAGCGCCAGGAATCTTGCGGCGTTATCCGAATCCTGCGCGAGGCAGAGGTCGAGAGCGCCAAACAGGGATTTCGCCGCGCCGGGAATGGCGCGCCAGCGCTCCGCGGATTTGCGCGAGATGCGGGCATTGGCGAGAACGAGCGGCGCGCCGCGCGCGCCGACCGCTGCGACGATATTGGGCCAAAGCTCCGACTCTGCGAAGACCGCAATGTCGGGACGCCAATGATCGAGAAACCGTTCGACGAATTTGGGCGCGTCGAGCGGCGCATATTGATGGAAGGCGCCCGCCGGCAGGCGCGCATTGAGAACCCGCGCGGAAGAGACGGTGCCGCTTGTGACGAGCACTTCGAGTCCGCGCTGGATGAAGCGGTCGATCAGCGGCAGCAGCGACAGGGTTTCGCCGAGGCTCGCGCCGTGCAGCCACACCAGTCGTCCGCCAGGGCGGGGGCGATCTGACTCACCCATGCGCTCGGCCAGTCGCTCGGGGTCTTCCTTGCCATGTCTCGCCCGCCAGTCGAGCAGCGCGCCGGCGAAGGGAGTCGCCGCGATCGTCGCCAGCCGGTACAATTTCAGAAGCGACATGTTTCCTATCTATTAAGGCTCCGGGTCGGCATCGGTCCTATGACCGCGTCTTCTCCGCGCGCGTCGGACCATCCCTCGAATCATGACTCTATCGCCCGGCAAGACGGCAAATTTTTGAAGCGACTAAAGCTCTTCCACGTCCGGATCGAGCAGCCGGTAAAGATGCACCACGAAGTAGCGCATATGCGCGTTGTCAACTGTCGACTGGGCTTTCGCTTTCCATGCCGCGAGCGCGCTGTCATTGTCCGGATAAATGCCGACGATGTCGAGTTTGCTCGGGTCGCGAAACGAAACGCCCTCGAGCGTCTCCAACTCGCCGCCAAATACAAGATGCAGCAGCTGTTTTTCGTTTTTTGGGTTGGTCGCCTGCGTCGCCTTGTTCATAGTTTTCCTTCCCGGATCTCGAGCGCTAGCGCGAGGCTTTCGTCAAACAGCGATTTGGGCGCCGCAATCAGCATGTCGCGGGCGAGCGAGGCGCGATTATAGGTGAGCGCAACGCCTTCAGGCTCGCTTAGCATTGCCCCCGCCTCTGCGAGGAGAACGTCGGCGGCGGCGATGTCCCAGTCGCGCGCATTGGGGGCGGCGACGACAATATCATGCCGGCCGGAGGCGATGCCAGCAAGCCGCAACGCCAGCGACGGCGTGCGCGGCGCCATGACGAACCCCTGCGGCGACGCCGCCAGACGGTCCAGCATCGCGCGAGGCGCGACCACCGCCGCTCCGGAAATGTCGGCGCGCTGGGGCGCGCGGATCGGAGAGGCGTTGAGAAAGGCGCCGAGCCCGCGCGCGCCGACATAGGTTTCTCCCAGAGCCGGCGCATGGATGACCCCGGCCACCGGCCGGCCGCCGACGCTCAGCGCGATGGACACCGACCAGCGGGCGTCGCCGCGCGAGAAGGCCAGCGTTCCGTCGATCGGGTCGACGATGATCAAAGCGTCGCGCTCAAGTCGTTGGTCAGTGTCGGCGCTTTCTTCCGAGAGCCACGCCGCTTCCGGCGCAATCCGCGCCATCTCGTGGAAAAGAAATCTATCAACGGCGAAATCCGCCTCAGTGACCGGCGAGCCGCCGCCTTTGTAGGACACGGCGGCGGTCGTCCGTTCGCCCGGACGGAAATAGCCCATGGCGATGTCGCCGGCGCGGCGCGTGACGCTCTCAAGTTTCGGAAGAAAAGCGGCGAGTTCCGCTTGGGTGAAGCCCATCACGAGGAGGAGTAGGTGAGGCGCCCGGCGCGCGCAAGCGGGCGCGTTGCGCAGATTAGAAGCAATTTGAACGATTTCATTTCCCTGGACTTCACCCTCAATGCCAAAAGCATGCGTCAAAGCAATGATTTACGACATGTTCACCAGGCTTTTTAGCGTCTTTCCGGGAAGGCTGCGGCAGTATGGCCGCCGAGAAGGAATTCAAGCCTTAAGGAGTGACCCATGGTTGAGATCGATGCCGCGCGCAAGATTGACGGCAATGTCTATGTTCAGCGCGACCGGCGCGCTGACGGCGGCGCTCGCCATATTCGTATGACCCGGGAGGACGTGCTCATCGCCCGTCGTTTGAGCGGCGTCGCGATGGTTATCTCGGTGCCGGTCAGCGCCTATTGCGGCGTCGCCCTCGACGTGCAGCCGGCCGAAGACGGATCGCCCCGCTACCTCCTGTCGCTGGCGCACAGCGACCCGGACCTCGACATCCTTCTCGGCGAGAGCCGGGACTGCGGTTCCGTCGCGGCCGACTGGCGCTATTGGTCGGCCTGGCTCGGACTGCCGCGCCTGACGGAAGAGGACGGCGAGTTGCGCGCGCTCAATGGCCCTTCCGAAGACGCCGTCGCCGCTGCGGCGCGCCGCCGCTGTGACGCCAATGTCCGCAAGCGCCGGCCTCGCTTCCTGGCTCGCCGTCAAGCCGGCGACCCGCGCCAAACGAAGATGGTCCACGCGCAAGAGCGCGAGATCATTTCCTATGAGTGAGGCGCCCCGAGAACGATTTTCTCGAAACCCTCGCGGATTTCCTGCTCCTTCAGCTTCCTGCCGATGAAGACGAGGCGCGATTCGCGCTTCTCGCCTTCCTTCCATTCCCGCTGCAGGTCGCCGTCGAGAATCTGATGAACGCCCTGGAAGACGAAACGCCGCGGTTCGTCTTTGAAGGCGATGATTCCCTTGCTGCGCAGAATGTCCGGTCCCTCGCGCTGAATCAGCTCATTGAGCCAGGGGACGAAGCGCTCTGGATCGACCGCGCCTTCGTGGCGAATGGAAACGGAATGCATCTCGTCATCGTGGAAATGCTCCATGCCGCCGTGATGCGCGTGATGGTCCTCATGCGCATGATCGTGGTCATGACCATGATGATCATGACCGCAGTCTGGGCCGCATTCATGATCATGATGGTGATGCGCGTGGTCGTGATCGTGGTGCGACCCCTCGGCGTCGAGGAAGGCCGGCTCGATTTCGAGGATGCGATCGAGGTCGAAGGCGTTGCGCTCCAAGACCGCGGCTAACGGGACGTCCGATTTCACGGCGCGATGCAGCGCGGCGTAAGGATTGATCGCACGGATGCGACCTGCGACCTCGGCGAGCTCGTCGTCCGAAACGAGATCGGTTTTGTTGAGCACGATGACGTCGGCGAAGGCGATCTGGCTTTTTGCTTCGGGCGCGTCCTTCAGCCGTTCGCCGAGCCATTTCGCGTCGGCGACGGTCACCACCGCGTCGAGTCGCGCCGCTTCCTTGACGTCGGCGTCCATGAAAAAGGTTTGCGCGACCGGCGCCGGATTGGCGAGGCCGGTGGTCTCGACGACGATCGCGTCGAACTTGCCGCGACGGCGCATCAGCCCTTCGAAAATGCGAATGAGGTCGCCTCGAACGGTGCAGCAGATGCAGCCGTTGTTCATCTCGAAGACTTCTTCGTCAGCGCCGACGACGAGATCATTGTCGATGCCGATTTCGCCGAACTCATTGACGATGACGGCGTAGCGGCGCCCGTGGTTCTCGGTGAGAATGCGATTGAGCAGCGTCGTCTTGCCGGCGCCGAGATAGCCGGTGATGACGGTGACGGGAATTTTCTCGGTCAATGCAGCTTGCTCCAGTTTCTATCGCCCCCTCCCTGTCCCTCCCCCGCTTCGCAAACCGGGTGTTCCCGGTTTGCGCATCGACCCCGAAGTCGGCAACAGCCGACTTCGGATGGGAGAGGGGACCCTAACGATCGGCTTTGCGCGAAATTCTGTATAAGGCGCCGGGCCTGCTCCCTCTCCCACGAAGTGGGGGAGGGTTGGGGAGGGGGCGGCTACGGCGCCAAGGCTTTGGCCAGTTGTTTCACATTATGGCGCATCATGTCGATATAGGTTGCGCCGTCGCCTTTTGCGTCGGATAGCGCATCCGAATAGAGCACACCGCCCATGCGGGCGCCGGTCTCGTCGGCGATCCTTTTGGCGAGGCGCGGATCGGCGACATTCTCGATGAAGACCGCCGCAACCTTATGCGTCTTCACGGCGTCGATGATTTTTGCCACATCGCGAGCGCTGACCTCGGCTTCGGTCGAAACGCCTTGGGGCGCGATGAAGTCGATGCCGTAACGGGCCGCGAAATAGCCGAAGGCGTCATGGGTCGAGACCACTCGGCGACGCTCCTTCGGCAGAGCGGCGATCGTCTGCAGGATTTCGGCGTCGAGCGCATCAAGCTTGGCGAGATAGGCGTCGGCGTTGGTCTTATAGGTCTGCGCGCCTTCGGGATCGGCGGCGATTAGCGCTTCGCGGATCGCCTCGACATAGACCTTGGCGTTTGCGACATCCTGCCAGGCGTGCGGATCCTGGCCTTCTTCCTCCTTGCGCGCCGCTATGCCATTGCCAAGGGCGAAAACCTCGCCCTTGCTCTTGGCAGCCCGCACCAGCCGGTCAAGCCAGCCCTCGAAGCTGAGCCCGTTGACGAATATCAGTCGCGCCTGGGCGATGTGACGGCCGTCGGCCGGGCTGGGCTGATAGACATGGGCGTCGCCGTCCGGACCGACGATCGTGGTGACGGAGACTCGGTCGCCGCCGACCTGGCGCGCGAGATCGCCGATGATCGAAAAGCTGGCGACAACCGGAATTTTTTGAGCCTCGGCCTGAGCCTCGGCAACGAACGCGGCAAAGGAAAGCGCGAGCGCGCTTCGACGTGTTAGCATCGCTTTATCCTTCGAGATGGCGACTCGGCCGTTTCAATCGCCACAATCCGCCAGCGCGACCGAAAATCATCGAGACGAAATAAACCGCGCCTGCGGCGAGAATGATCGCCGGTCCGGTCGGCGCGCTGGTCTGGTTGGAAAAGACGAGGCCGCCATAACAGCAGAGCGCGCCAATCGCCGCGGCGAGCGGCAGGGCGACGGCAAGATCGCGCGTCCACAGGCGCGCTGCGGCGGCGGGAAGCATCATGACGCCGACCGCCATCAGCGTGCCGAGCGCTTGAAAACCGGCGACAAGATTGAGCACCACCAGCGCAAGGAAGAGGAATGGCGTGAATTCGCCGAAGGCGCTCGTCTGTCGCAGAAACAGCGGGTCGAGCGTGTCCATCACCAGCGCTCGATAAAAGAGCGCCATCAGAACGAGCGTTACGGTCGAGACGCCGACGAGCATTAGAAGCGCAATGTCGTCGAGGCCGACGACCGAGCCGAACAGCACGTGAAGCAGATCGACATTCGAGCCGCGCAGCGACACGAGAGTGACGCCGAGCGCCAGCGAGACAAGATAGAAGGCCGCAAGAGAAGCGTCCTCGCGCAGCGTCGTGAATCGCGAGGCCGCTCCCGCGGCGAGCGCGACGACAAGACCGGCGACGAGTCCGCCAAAGGTCATCGCGGGCAGGGACAGGCCGGCGACAAGATAACCGACGGCGGCGCCCGGCAGAATGGCGTGCGAGAGCGCGTCGCCGGCGAGCGACATGCGCCGAAGAATGAGGAACACGCCGAGCGGCGCGCCCGATAAGGCGAGCGCCAGTGAGCCGACGAGCGCCCGTCGCATGAATTCATACTCGGCGAAGGGCGTGACGAAGACGTCAGTGAACATGGGGCTTATCTTGGGCGTCGTGGTCGTTGTCGCGCAGACATTCGCGCGCGCCTTCGTCGAACGCTTCCGACATGGCGCGGGCGCGGAGGAGATTTTCTTGGCAAAGAGCGTCGCGCGTGTCGCCCCAGAAGATGCGCTCGCGCGCGAGCAGCAGCGTCCGCGGAAACGCCCGCCGCACAATGTCCAGTTCATGCAGGACGGCGACGACTGAGCGTCCTTCGGTCCGCCATCGCGCGATCAGCGTCAGCAGATCGTCGATCGTCGCTTCGTCGATCGCGCCGAAAGGTTCGTCGAGAAGAACGATCGGCCGATCCTGCACGATCAGGCGAGCGAACAGCGCCCGCTGCATCTGGCCGCCGGACAGAGTCTCCAAGGTTCGCGATTCGAAGCCGACGAGCCCGACCGTTTCGATCGCCGCGGCGACCCGCGCGCGTTCGGCTGCGTTCAGCGCCGCCCAGAGTCCGATGCGCGCCAGCGCGCCCATGGCCACGAAATCCCGGACGTTGATCGGGAAGGCGCGGTCGATCTCGACGACCTGCGGTAAATAAGCAGTGGCGCGACGCGACGCGCCGGCGAAATCGATGGCGCCGCCAAGAGGCGCGAGAAGTCCGGCGATTCCCTTGAGCAGCGTCGACTTGCCGGCGCCGTTCGGGCCGCACACGGCGAGGCCTTCTCCAGGCGCGATCTCGCCGTCGAGGTGATGCACCGCGGGGCGACGATCATAGCCGAGGGTAAGATTGACGAGCCGGATCGCCGGTGCGTGAACGCCCGCGTTCAATGCAGCGCCCAATAGGCGGCGGCCCACAGCGCCCCAAGCAGCAGCGCCGCGACGCTTAAACGGGCGCCGGCGGAGGCGCCGAGCGCCGAAAGCCGCGGTTCCGGCGCGGGCGCATCGGCGCCGGGCGCGTCGGCGTTGGCATGCGGGGGCAGGGCGCGTTCATGCGTCGTCATGTCGAACATGGCCAATGTTATATTGTAACGCCGACATTGAACAAGTCGGCCGCTGCGCTTTCTATCCCAGCGGCGAGTCAAGGTGGCCTCCAAAGGCGGCAGGTCCTTGCAGACGCTGAGCATAGGCGCATACGTGGCCCAATTGGCCGTGGACAGGGAAGGGCGACTCTGTTATCTGCTGCCGCACGGGTCAGGCGCTCCGTCAGCGCCCGGCGGCCTATTCCCTATTCGACGGCATGCCGACGGTTTCGTCGCGGCGCGCCAAACACAGGATGGATACGTGCAAGTTCTCGTTCGCGACAACAATGTCGATCAGGCGCTCAAAGCACTGAAAAAGAAGATGCAACGCGAGGGCATCTTCCGCGAAATGAAACTGCGCGGCCATTATGAAAAACCATCCGAGAAGCGTGCGCGCGAGAAGGCCGAGGCGGTCCGCCGCGCGCGCAAGCTCGCACGCAAGAAACTACAGCGCGAAGGCCTGTTGCCGGTAAAGGCGAAGACGGTCGGCCGCTGAGCCAGCCTGTTGTCGGATTCTCGCCGAATTGCGGGCGTTTTTTAACGATTGCCCGACAAAAAGATTGCGAGACGACTGTTACGGCTTGGGAGGTTCGGAAGGCATGGTCTTTTGCCGTGCGGCGGCTATGCGCCGCCAGGTTTCGCCCCTATCCCGTCAGGCCCTGACGCGCAGCGCCGCGGCGCTCGCCATCGTCGCCCTAGCAGGCTGCGAAACGGCAAGCGGCATTCGGCCGCCGGGCCGCGGCATCGCCGAGATCGCCGACACAGACCCCAAATCGGCCTCGGCCAATATCGATTCGCTCAGCGAAGTGATTCGCCGCAATCCGTCGAGCGCCGAAGCCTACAACACGCGCGGCGTCGCTTACGCGCGAGTCGGGCGATTTCAGGAGGCGGTCGCCGACTTCGGGCAGGCGATCAAGCTCGAGCCCAATAATGCGCCGGCTTACACCAATCGTGCGCTGGCCCTTCGGCAAATGGGCCAGAGCGAGGCCGCTCGCGCCGATTTCGACCGCGCCATCGAAGCAAACCCCAAACATGCGCCGGCCTATGTCGGACGCGCCAATCTTTTGCGCGCGCAGGGCAACCTCGATCAGGCGCTCGCCGATCTCGATCAGGCCATCCGGCTCAACCCGGAAAGCGCGCAGGCGTTTCACGCGCGCGGGCTCATTCACCAGAAGCGTGGCGACAACGCCCGCGCCGTGACTGATTTCGATAATGCAATCGATCGCGACCCCTTCGCCGCAGCGCCCTATCTCGCGCGCGGGGAGAGCTTCGTGGCGCTCGGCAAATTCGACAAGGCGGTCGAGGACTTCAACGCCGCGCTCAATGTAGACAGCAAGAGCGCTCTCGCCTGGGCTTGGCTCGGCGTCGCTTACGACAAGAGCGGCAATCGGTCGAAGGCGCAGGAATCCTATCAGCGCGCGCTCAGCCTCGATCCGCAGCAGCCGATCGCCAAACAGGGCATGGGACGCGGCTAGGCTGCCAGATCGCGCGTGCGTCGAAGCTCTAGGCGCGCTGATCCTCGCGCCACTGCCGATAGACGGCGATGGTCAAAGCGATGGCCAGCACCAGCGCGCAGCCGCCGATCGAAAGCCAAAGTTCGAGCGCGCCATGGTTCGCGACATGGACAAATCTCGGCAGCGCCGGGTCAGCGGCCGCCATGTCGCCTGCGACCCAGCCGAGCAGGCCGGCGCCGGCCCAGACGAGCGCGGGAAATCGCTCTAGCACTTTCAATAGCGCGCCGGCGCCGAACATCACGATCGGCACCGACAGGAGCAGGCCGAACACGATGAGATTGGTCGAACCGCGCGCCGCCGCTGCGATGGCGATCACATTGTCGAGCGACATCACTGCGTCCGCCATGATGATCGCGCCAACGGCGCTCCAGAGATTGGGCTTCGCCTTGACGTCCGAATGCTCGCCTTCATCGATCAGCAGTTTGACCGCGACGATCAGGAGCAAGATTGCGCCGACGAGTTTGAGATAGGGAATCGCCATAAGCTCGACGATGACGAGCGTGAAGGCGATGCGCAGAATGATTCCGCCGAGCGCGCCGAGAAAGACGCCCCAACGCCGCTGGCGGACCGGCAACTGTCGGCATGCGAGCGCGATCAGAATCGCGTTGTCGCCCGAGAGCAGCAGGTTGATCCAAATGATCTCGAAGACTTCCCAACCCATGGCGAATTCGTGAGACATGCGCCTTTACCTGCGGGGCGAAGCCCCTTCCTGTTATGACGGAGATTGAAGCGGTCATTTGGAGCAGTCACGCGCCACGGCTTTGCATTAGCGGTAATTTGCGCAGGAAGAAAGACATCGCTAAGCTTACGCGGGCGTCTTCCAGCGATAAGGCGGAAGGCGCCGACGTCTATGACGCGTCCGGCAACAAGATTGGCGAGATCGACCATCTGATGATCGATCGCGTGTCCGGGATGGTTCGTTACGCGATCATGACGTTCGGCGGTTTTTTCGGCATCGGCGAAGGCGAACATCCTCTTCCCTGGAAGGCGTTGCGGTACGACACCAATCTCGGCGGTTACGTCGCCAATGTGACGGAAGAGCAGTTGCAGAATGCTCCCGAATACGCTGGCGAAGAAAGCTGGACTGATCGAGACTGGGAAACCAGGTTGAACAAGAATTACGGGTCGGCGCCCTATTGGGAGGACGCGACGACGTCCGCGTCAACGCGTGACGAGTCAGCGCGCGGCGGCTGGTGACATCCGCTGACGTAGCAGTAAAATGAGGTGAAGCCGTTTGGCTTCGCCTTTTTTGCGGCCATATATCTATCTCAGCCTTGCCAACAACAAAATTTTGTGAGGGCTCGACGCCATGCGTATCGCCTTAGCCTCATTGGCCGCACTGTTCGCATGCGGAATGCTGACCGCCGCCGACTGCGAATCCGTGTCGCAGAACGCGCGTCGCGCCGAAATTGAATCCGTTCTGAAGCGCGTCAAACTTGCCCCAGGCTTCTCGATCTCGCTCTATGCGATCGCGCCCGGAGCCCGCACGCTTGCGATCGGACGGGAAGGAAAGGCGATTTTTGTCGGCACGCAGGAGAAAGACATCTATGTGATGACGCCGGGCGAGAACAGCGCCGCCGCAGTCGAACGTTTCGCGCCGTCGATGCCGTTCATTATGCCGCATGGCGTGTGTCTCTCAGCCGATGGCGCGCTTTTTCTCGTCGAGCGCAATCGCGTCACCCGATTCGACGACGTTGAGAACACATGGCGTGACGCTGCGGCGAACGCCAAGGTCATCGTCAAGTCGGGCGATCTCATTCCAAGGAACGAAGAGAGCCGCGGCCATGCGTCCCGCGTGTGCCGAATAGGCCCGGACGACAAGCTCTATATCTCGCTCGGCCAGCCGTACAATGTCTCGCCGCCGGAAAAGCTGCCGCTCTATCAGAAGACGGGGATCGGCGGAATCATCCGGATGGCGCCTGATGGATCGCAGCGAGAAGTCTTCGCGACGGGCATTCGCAATTCCGTCGGCATGGTCTTCGATGCTGACGGGTCGCTCTGGTTCACCGACAATCAGGTCGACTCGATGGGCGATGACCGGCCGCCAGGCGAAATCAATCGCGCCGACAAGGCGGGATTGAATTTCGGCTTCCCCTGGTACGGCGGCGGCCATGTGCGCACCAATGAATATGCTCGCGTCGAGCTGCCAAACGAGGTCGTCTTTCCCGTCGTCGAAACGGCGCCGCACGCCGCCGATCTCGGCATAACATTTTACCGCGGCGACATGTTTCCTAAAGAATATCGCGGCGCGTTGTTTTACGCCCAGCACGGTTCGTGGGATCGCAGCGTACCGATCGGGGCAAGGGTGATGGCGACTCACTCGGGAACGACCGAAAGCGCGCCATTCGCGGAAGGGTGGAACGTTGGCGCGGGATCTTATCTTGGTCGGCCGGTCGACGTCGCGGAGCTTGTGGATGGCTCGCTTCTCGTCACCGACGACCAGAACGGCGCGATCTACCGCATCACCTATCAGAAGCCGTGAGGCGCATCGCCAGAGCGCGGCCGTCGTGGCCCGTGCATAGCGCGTTGATCATCAGGCCCGCCTCAATGTCCGGCGTGCGCGCAAGCGTGAAATCGGCGGCGCGCGCCGTCCCGCCGCGCTCGGTCAACAGACGCATTGTGCGACCCGTCTGGGCGTCGAGATGGGCGCGTAGGCCCGCCTCGCCCTTTTCGCGCAGTCGCGCCGCGCGGGTCTTTGTGACCTCTGGCGCGACCTGCGGCATCCGCGCCGCCGGCGTTTGAGGACGCGCCGAAAAAGGGAAGACGTGAAGATGGGTGAGCCCGCAGTCGTCGACGATGTCGAGCGTGGCGGAAAACATCTCTTCGGTCTCGGTCGGAAAGCCGACGATGAAATCGGCGCCAAAGACGATGTCGGGCCGCGCCTTGCGCAGCGCGCGGCAAAAGTCGACGGCGTCCTGCCGCGAGTGACGACGCTTCATGCGCTTCAGAATAAGATCGTCGCCGGATTGCAGCGACAGATGAAGATGCGGACAAAGCCGCGAATCTTCAGCGAATGCGTTGAGGAGATCGTCGTCGACTTCGATACAGTCGACGGAAGAAAGCCGCAGGCGTTCGAGGTGCGGAAGTTCGCGCAGCAGCAGGCGCACGAGTCGTCCAAGCGTCCAGCCGTCGCCAAGATCGACGCCGTAGCTGGTTAGGTCGACGCCGGTTAGGACGATCTCCTTCTTGCCGCTTGCAGCGAGCGCGCGCGCCTGCGCCACGGCTTCGCTCGGCGGCGCCGAGCGGGCCTGGCCGCGTCCAAACGGAATGATGCAAAAGGTGCAGCGATGATCGCAGCCGTTCTGAACGGCGAGGAGACCGCGGGTGCCTTCAATGCTGGAGAGCGCGCGATTTGGCGCGTGTTCGGTGAGAACCCGCGTCACCCCGTCAAGTTTGGCGAAGCCTTGGGGATCAAGCCTTGCCGCGCAGCCGGCGACGACAATCTCCGCCTGCGGCCGTTCGCGATGCAAACGGCGAATGGCTTGCCGCGCTTGTCGCGCCGCTTCGCCGGTGACGGCGCAGGTGTTGACCACGACAGTTTCGCGCGCGCTTGCGTGCGCTTTGGCTAGCGCCTGCGACTCGACGGCGTTGAGCCGGCAGCCGAAGCTCACCACTTCGGCGCTGCGTAGCGGCGCGTTCACGCGGCGAGATCCCGAAAAATTTGGGGATCGAGCGTGGTTTCGAATTCGAATTCGACCGGCCCCGTCATCAGCACGTGATCGTCGGCGCGCCATTCAATCGCGAGATCGCCGCCCGGCAGGCGCAGGCGCGCGGCGCGATCGCCGAGATCAGCGCGGACGGCGGCGACAAGCGTGGCGCAGGCCGCCGAGCCGCAGGCCTTGGTCGCGCCGGTCCCGCGCTCCCAGATGCGCAGCAGAATGTCGTCGCGCGCAAGCATCTGCGCGAAGGAGACGTTGACGCGCTCAGGAAAGAGCGGATGGCGTTCGATGCGCGGACCAAGAGTCTCGAGATCGATCAGCGTCGCGTCATCGACGAAGAAAACCGCATGGGGATTGCCCATGCTCACCGCGGCGAAATGCGCCGGCGCGCCGGCGACAGGCGGATCGAGCGTGACTTCGTGCGTGTCCTCGACGGCGCGGGCCAGCGGTATGTCGCGCCAGTCAAATCGCGGGCGGCCCATATCGACGGTGAACACCGTCTCGGCCCGGCGCTGTGTCTCGACGAGGCCGGCATCGGTCAAAAGACGCAGCGAATCCTTGCCCTCGCGCGCCAGCATATAGGCGACGCAGCGGGTTCCATTGCCACAGGCTGAAGAGAGCGAACCGTCGACGTTGTAGATGCGCATGAAGGCGTCGTCGCCGGGCCGGCGCGGCTTGTGGAGCGCCATCAACTGATCGAATCGCAGGCCCGGCGCATTGGCGATGGCCCGCGCTTCCCGCGGTGCGAGTTCGTGGCCGGTCCCGCGCAAATCGAGAACGAGAATCTCGTTTCCCGCGCCGTTCATGCGCAGAATCGGAAGATTGTCGAGCGGGTGCGCCATCACTTAGGTTTTCGCCTGTTCTCAAGGAGACGCGCTCGTATATAGAGAAGGCTGCGCCGAAGCGCCACTGCGTCCGCCGGACGCGTCGCCTCTGCGCGAAAACGCCACGATGAGCGATTAGGGCGCTCGACCATGGAAGACGAAGAACCCGGCTTGCTGGACAGCCTGCGACGCCATTGGCGGGCGCTGGCGATCTTCACAATTCTCGTCGCGGGCGCCTCGATCTATTCGGAGCGCGCGCTGTTTCCTGGCCGCGGCGTCGAAGAGACGGACAAAGCCGTTCACTCGGAAAAATCGGCGGCGACGCCCACCGTCGCACCGGACGATAGGCCTGGCGGGCAAGTGGGCGCCGCGCCCGGCGGAGCAAAACCCGGAGAAGCGAAGCCGGCGGAAGCCCCCCCGCCGGGGAACGCTGTCGACGAATCTACTCAGGCGGTCATGAGCCAGACTGTGACCGTCGACGCTCGGCCCGCCGCGGTGATCAAAGGGCATGGCAAGTGGGACAGTGCAGCCAAGACGATTTCCGAGGCGCTCGCCAAACTCAACGACGCCGTCGGCAAAGCGAATCTCGTTGTCAATGGCCGTCCCTTCGCCGTCTTCACCAAGACCGACGACGCCGGCTTCTCCTTCGAGGCGATGACGCCACTCTCGGCGGCCCCCGAAGGCGCGCCGAAACTGCCTGAGGGCGTCAGCATCGGCGCTTCGCCCGCTGGCAAGGCGCTCAAGTTCCAGCATCGCGGCGCCTATGACGAGATCGAGGCGACATACGAGGCGATCGCCGCCTATCTCGACGAGAAGGGCCTCGACACCAAGGACATGATCATCGAGGAATATCTCACCGATTTTAAGGGCGACGACGCGAATATCGACGTCGACATTTATGTTTTCTTGAAATGAAACACTGCCGTCAGTCGCGGGCGTCGCTTCTCCGGCTCTGGGACAGATCGGATATGAAACGGCGCCAGAGCTGCTGCGCGTCATCGCCGAACGCTACTTCGAATGACGGTTCGAACGCTTCGCCAGCTTCGAGCGCGCGAAGGAGATGCAGAAACGCCGCATCGTCGCGCCTGCGCAGCCAAGCGACGAACAAGCCCGCCTGCCGATAGGCGAGGCGCTGGCGCTGGGTGAGCGCGTTCTTCGTTGGATCGCGCGGCGGTTCGATTTCAAAGCCAAGCCCAGCGAAATCGATCCAGCGCCGTCCGTCGAGCACGACGCGATAGCCGTCGCGGATCGCCTGCACGGCTTCGTCGTCGCCGACGCCCTCGGCGCCGCCGCCGTTCGACGCCATCACCGCGAGCCCTTCGGTGAACCATTGCGGCGGGCGCGGCGCGCCGAGCGGCCGCCAGCCGGAAAGGTGCACATGCGACAGTTCATGCGTGAGGACGCTTTCGAGGCGATGGCGTTCGGCGCCGCACAGCGTCGGCGACAGAAGCGCGGCGCCGGCGCGCGTTACGGCGGCGATGTCGGAATCGCCCATGGCGTTGGCGCTCGCGTAATTCTCGTAGGAGGCGTAGACGCCGATGACCGGCGGCTGTGCGAAGGGGCGTCCGTGCGCTGACTCGATTTGCGCGATGGCGCGCCGGGCGATTTCCGCCACGGCTTCGGCGCAGACCCGCGCCTCAGGCTCGTAATGAACCCGCGCATCGTCCGCGACAGCGGGCAGCAGGCGCGGATCGTTCCAGGCGGCGCGCGCAGCGAGGCGAAGGTCTGGTCTTAGGGCCAGCGCCAACATGGCCGCTGCGATGAACGCAAGCCCGAACCCCCACGCTTTCGCCATGATACGCGGCATGCTTGTCACCCAGATTTGTCGTCCGGCCGATATTCGAGAATATCGCCCGGCTGACACTGCAGAATTTCGCAGATTTTTTCGAGCGTGTCGAAACGCACGCCCTTCACCTTGCCGGACTTCAAAAGGCTCACATTCTGTTCGGCGATGCCGATCTGCGCGGCGAGATCGCGCGAGCGCATCTTGCGTTTCGCCAGCATCACGTCGAGGTTGACGATGATCGGCATCAGACGATCTGCGCGTTTTCATCGGCGATGTCGGCCGCCGTCTTCTGGATTTGGGCGAGCGCGAGGAGCGTCGCGAGCAGCATGATTGTCGAGAGGTCTTCGGGCCGCAGATAGACGGAGACCATATGTGCGCCCGCCGCCTTATGGGCCGTGAGGATGAGCGACATGAGCGGTCGCGCGGCGATATCGACCAGCGCCGCGATGAGGCCCGCCAGCGCAAGAGCGCGCAGCCATCCCGCCGCATCGGGCGTGAAGATGCGCCCTTCGAGATAGGCCGAGAACAATCTCCAGCCGGCGTAGCAGGCGACGACGAGCAGCGTCCAGATCACGAAGCTGACGCCGAAGCCCGCAAGCCGCTGATTGGCGGACAGGCCTTCGACATCGATCTTCAGCGACGCAAATATCGAAACAACCGCTGACTCGTCGCTCCAGAACATCACGATCGTGACGAGAATCCACAGGCAATAGGCGACGAGCGCGAAGCGCAGCGTCTGGCAGAGCCAGCCGATGCGGCGGCGGAGCGAATCGAGACGGCGGTCCTCAAAGGAAAGGGCGGTGAAGTCGGTCATGACGGTCTCCTTGTATCGTTTACGTTGACACGAGAAAATTTTAATGTCAAACATTAAAAAATGATACTTCAGCATGAGGCATTCCATGTCGCCCATTCTCTGTCGTCTGTCTGTTCTGGCGCTGGCCATAGCGCTATCCGCCTGCAGCCATGTTCCGGTCTCGACCCTATGGGCGCTGCGCAATTTCGACGCCGCATCGGTCGATCCGGCGGCGCTGCGCGCGGCGGTGCGTCTGCCAGAAAGTTTCGAGCCGCAGAGAGGCGGCGTGACGTTGAAAATAGGCTGGTGGCGCGACGGCGAAGAGAAGGCGAAGCATGAGATGACCTTCGCGCTCAAGGAAACGACCGCGCCCGACGACGTCGCGCCGCTCGCCGGCGAGAAGACGGCCGGAACGCGCATTTACGCTTTTCGCGTCGACCCGGTCGACTATGCGGCGATCCGCGCCCGACAGAAGGAATTTCTCGAAGAGAAGGCGCGCAACCCGGGCAAGACGCACGGCTCCTTCGGCGTCGGAGCCGAAGCCTGTCGGCGCGGCGACTTCCCCGAAGGTCCGCTGCTGACGACGACCTATTTGCGCACGCAACCCTCTGGCGCTTATCTCACCGTGCTCAAGAATTTCGACATGCGCGAAGCGGCGACAAAGGAAAAGCCGCTCGACGCGCTCGTGCCGCCGTGCGAAAAATTCGCTAGCCGCGCCGAGGCGGGAACAGACATTGACCGTTAGGCCGCCTTCGCCTTCTCCATCATCTCGATGAAGCGCTTGAAAAGATAATGGCTGTCCTGCGGGCCGGGCGAGGCCTCCGGGTGATGCTGCACCGAAAAGGCCGGGCGGTCGGTAAGCGCGATGCCGCAGTTCGAGCCGTCGAAGAGCGAACGATGCGTCTCGACGGCGTTCGCCGGCAGGCTGTCGCGATCGACCGCGAAGCCGTGGTTCATCGACACGATCTCGACCTTGCCGGTGGTGAAATCCTTGACCGGATGATTGGCGCCGTGATGGCCCTGCGGCATTTTCTTCGTCTTCGCGCCGACCGCGAGCGCCATCATCTGATGGCCGAGGCAAATGCCGAAGGTCGGGATTTTCGCCTCGAGCAGCTCGCGGATCACCGGCGCGGCATATTTGCCGGTCTCGGCCGGATCGCCAGGGCCGTTCGAGAGAAAGACGCCGTCAGGATTGAGCGCCAGAATTTCCCCGCTCGTCGCGGTCGCTGGCGCGACCACGACTTCGCAGTCCTGCTCGGCCAGAAGACGCAGGATATTGCGTTTCACGCCATAATCGATGGCGACGACGCGATATCTGGGCGCGCCGTTGCGCGCGCCATAGCCGCCGCCAAGCCGCCAGGTCGTCTCGCGCCAGTCGTAGCGCGCCTTGGCGCCGACGCTCGGCACGAGGTCCATGCCGTCTATGCCCGGCCAAGCGGCGGCCTTGGCCTTCAGCGCGGCAATGTCGAAGCGGCCGTCCGGCGCATGGACGATGACGGCGTTCTGCATGCCGCGTTCGCGAATGAGCGTCGTTAGCGCGCGGGTGTCGATTCCACAGAGGCCGACAATGCCGCGCGAGGCGAGCCAGTCGGCGAGAGGCTTCTGGGCGCGGAAATTCGAAGGGTCAGTCGCCGGCGCGCCGAAAATGGCCCCCACGGCGCCGGCGCTCCGATCAAGATCGACGGTTTCGACGTCCTCGTCGTTCGTCCCGACATTGCCGATATGCGGGAAGGTGAAGGTGACGATCTGGGCGGCATAGGACGGGTCGGTCAGGATTTCCTGATAGCCGGTCATGGCGGTGTTGAAACAGACCTCGCCGACCGCTTCGCCGACGGCGCCGAGCCCGTAGCCTTCGATCACCTCGCCGCTGGCGAGAATGAGCGCGCCGGTGTGGATCGGTTTCTTCCAGCCGTTATCTTGATAGATCGTCATCCCTGTCCCGAATTCTGCAGCGCCGCCGCCCTTGACAGTGCAGCCTCCGCGCGTCATGGCCGGGCTTGACCCGGCCATCCACGGGCCGCAGCGCCGCGTGGGCGCCCGCGACGAGCGCGGGCATGACGCGATGTAATGCATCCGCCCCGGAAATGGAAACCCCAAGGACCCAACATGCGCGAGAAGATTACGGCGGACCTCAAGACGGCGATGAAGGCGGGCGAGCGCGCCAAGGTCGACGCGCTGCGGCTCATCAACGCCGCGCTGAAGGACAAGGACATCGAGGCCCGCGGCTCGGGCAAGACGCTCGGCGACGACGGTGTGCTGGCGCTGTTGCAGAAGATGATCAAGAGCCGACAGGAGTCGGTCGATATCTACGAGAAGGCCGGGCGCACCGATCTCGCTGATAAAGAGAAGGGCGAGATCGCGGTGATTTCCGCCTATCTGCCGCAGCAGCTCTCGGAAGCCGAAGTCGCCGAGGCGGTGAAGGCCGCGATCAATGAGGTCGGCGCGGCGTCGATCAAGGACATGGGCAAGGTCGTCGCCGCGCTGAAGGCGAAATACACGGGCCGCATGGATTTCGCCAAGGCGAGCGCGGCGGTGAAGGCGGCGCTGTCGGGGTGATGGAGCAGACGTAAGGGCGCAATCCGCTCCCTCTCCCGCGAAGCGGGGGAGGGCTGGGGAGGGGGTCAACGCCACAGCGCAAAAAAATGATGCGGCGGGCCGCGGCCGTCGCTCAATTGCAGCCTATCCGCCGCCTCCAGCGCGCCTTCGAGCCAGGCTTTCGCCGTCGCAATCGCGTCGATGAGCGGCGCGCCCTTGGCGAGTTCGCAGGCGATGGCCGAGGACAGCGCGCAGCCCGTTCCATGCGTGTTGCGCGTGGCGATGCGCCTCCCGCGAAAGACGCGCCTCTCTCCATTTTCGAAGAGAACGTCGATGGGCTCGCCTGCAAGATCGCCGCCCGTGACCAGCACGGCGCGCGCGCCGGCGTCGCAGAGACGCTGCGCCTGCGCCGTCATTTCATCGGCGTTACTGGCAAGAGGCGTTTGCGTCAGCGCGCTCGCCTCATAAAGGTTCGGCGTCACGAGGCGCGCGAAGGGCAGGAAACTCGCGACCAACGCCGTCTCAAGCCCGGCCGAGGCGAGGCTGACGCCCTGCGTCGGAACGAGCACCGGATCGAGCACGATGTTGCGCGCCTCATAGCGTGCGAGCGTCTCGGCCACGGCGCGCGCGATGTCCGGCGTCGCGAGCATGCCGATCTTGATCGCATCGGGTTGAATGTCCGACAGAACAGCTTCGATCTGTGCGGCGACAATGTCGGGCGCGACAGGGTAGGCGGCCGTCACGCCCCGGGAGTTCTGGGCGGTGAGCGCGGCGATCGCCGCCATGCCGTAGCAGCCGAAGGCGGAGAAGGTTTTAAGGTCCGCCTGCACGCCCGCGCCGCCCGACGGGTCAGAGCCGGCGATGGAGAGAAGGCGGGGGATTTTGGGCATCTGCGTCACCTATCCGCCGTTATGGCCGGGCTTGGCCCGGCCATCCACGCCCTTCGCGTCGGCGACTATTGCCACCTATAGGTAGCGTTCATTCTTTTTCGCTTGCACAACGTTCCGGCGTGGATGCCCGCAACAAGCGCGGGCATGACGCATTTCCCCACGTGCGCCGCTCACCCCTTGGGCAGGCTCAGCACGCCGGCCTCGCCATTCTCCGCGCCGAAAGCGAGGCGTGCGCCCTTTTCGTCCCAGGCGAACGCGCTGATCCGAGCGCGATCACTGTCCTGCGCCGGACGGTGGACCAAAATTTCGGATCCGTCGGAAAGCCGCGCTAACAGAATGAGGCCGTCGTCATAGCCAATGGCGACGACGAGCGCCGCCGGATGGAAAGCGACCCGCGTCACGACCGCGGCGCGGACGCCGCATTCGCGCGGCGCCTGGCCCATGGGGCCGTCCTTGCCGGAAAAGGGCCAGACGATGCAGGCGTCGGCGCCTGATGTCGCGAGCCATTTCCCGTCATGCGACCATGAGAGGCTGCGAGTCTTTCCGGGATATCCCGCCATGCGCATATGTTTGCCGTCGGCGAGACGCCAGCCGTGCAAGGCGTTCTCTTGCATCGACGTGACGAGAAAGCGCCCATCGGGAGAAATGGCGGCGTCGAGATGCGAGCCCGCCCAGACGAGCGCCTCCGGTTTGCCCGCATTCGGGAACCACAGAGTCGCGCCGCCGTAATGGGCGATCGCCAGCCGGTAGCCTTTGGGAAAGAAGGCGAGGCCGCGCGACGTCGACGGCAGATCGAGCGACTTTGCTTCGCCCTTGGCCGAGCGCGCCCGCGCCGTTCTGCCCGCCGTCCAGGCGACGGCGCCGCCATGCGCGGCGACGGCGTCGATCCATTTGCCCTTTTCGTCGCCGATGATTTCGACGCCGCCATTGGCGTTGGTCGCGACGACGCGGCCATCGTCGCCGCCGGTGACGAGCCGGTCGCCGTCCTGCGCCGCGACGAGGATGGCGGCGTCCTCATGGACGGGAATCCGTCGTTCCTCGGCGCCGTCGCCGAAATGTAGCGTTCCGTCGGCGAGCGCGAAGACCGGCGCGCCGCCAAGGAATGCGGCGGCTGCGACCGGCTCTCCAAGCGCGATCGTTTCGACTTTGTCGACGAGCGTCGGAGACAGCGCCACGGCTATGGGCTGTCCCCTGCAGATGCGCCGAAGCCGACCGGAACGCGCGGCGCGCGTTTCCGAAACTGGCCGCGCATGACCAGCGCGAAGGCGATGGCGTCAAGTCCGGCGAGCGTCAGCCACCAGAGCTGCTCGGCTGCCGGGCCGAACAGGCAAATGGCGAAGCCCGCGCCGATGCCGCCCAAAAGAAAAGGCGCCAGCGCCGGACGCGACTGGCCGACGAACAGGCTGGCGCGGGCGGCGACGAGCGCCGCCGCGGCCGCGCCGAGCATGCCGAGATCGAACCAGATCTTGAAGATCAGGCTGCGCGGCGTGGACGGCGTCAGATAGCCGCCGAGCACGCCCCAGGTCGCCGCGCCAAAACCGTGTCCGATCAGCGTGCGCCAGCCGTCGGTCTCGATCATCTGACCCCAAAAGACGAGATGCTTGAAAAAGGCGGGGGGACTCTCGGGCCATAGGAGGCGCGCGCCATAGGCGGCGAGCGGCGCAAGCAGCACGATCGCCGCCATGAGCGCCGCGATTATCGCGGACATCGCGCGCGGGCGGCCGAACGAAGCGGCAAAGACCGCCGCGCCGGCGGCGAGCGCCGGCATTGCATTCGGCGCGCGCGAGAGATAGCAGGCGATCACGGTCGCGACGGCGAGCGCCGCCGCCCAATACCATCGGTCGCGCACCGCGAGCGCCCCCATCGCCGGCCACACCAGCAAGGACAGGCCAAGTCCGGCGCGGCCGAGCGGTCCGACATCGAGAATGTCGTCGAGCGTATATTGCGGCTTCAGCAGCAAGGTGACAGCGGCGAGCGCAATCGTCGCCGCCGCGACGCCAATCGGCAGAAGATTGAGGTTGGACGTTTTGGTGCGCAGCGGCAGAAATCCGGTCGCGAGCGCCACGAGCGCGAGGGTCGCCGTGATTTTGGCGAAACGTTCCGCGGGACCCTCAAAGGGCGTCCAGAGCAGCGAAAGCGCCGCCCAGGACGCGAGCAGCAGGGCCGCCAGAAACGGCGGCGAGAATAGGATCGCGCGCATCGAGCGCGCCGATCCCTCTTCCGGCGTCAGCGTCGCGGCGGCGAGAAGCAGCGCCGCCCCGATCGGCAGCAGCACATAGACGGTCTGGCGCGCCAGAATTGGCGCAATGAGCGAGATCACGAACAGCAAAAACACGCCGATCCGCAGCAGCAGGCGGGACGCCTCTTCTGCAGGTTCGTCATTATTGCGGCGCGAAAGGTCAGACATGGCGAGGCGCGGCCGAGTCGGGGGTCCGGATGAGAGATTAGAACGAAATGGCCGGCGAGTAGTCTGCCGCAACGCAGTAAATAGGAGAAAGAGCGCAATTTTTCGGCGACTGTGGCGCATTTGCTATTGTCGAGATCACGCCGCCAGCGTGATCTAGGCAGTTTGGCGCCACTCTTCCCGGACCGCCTCGTCAGGTTCGGCCGCCAGTCGCTCCCGACGAAGCTCCGCCAATCGCGCCGGCGCCAGCCGGCCGAGCGCCCAAACGGCGGCTCCCCGCACGATGGGTGCGGCATCGCCAATGAGGCGTTCGGCTTCGGCGGCAAGCTCCGGTCGGCCGGAATTGCCGATCGCGATGAGCACATTGCGCAAGAAACGATCGCGGCCGATGCGTTTGATCGGCGAGCCGGCGAAAAGCGCCCGGAACGCCGCATCTTCGAGCCGCGCTAATCGCGCCAGGGGCGGGGAGTCAAATTCAGACCGCGCGGCGAGCTTCGTCTCACGTCCGGCGCTCGCGTATTTGTTCCAGGGACAGACCGCGAGACAATCGTCGCAGCCATAGATGCGATTGCCGATCTTCTCGCGAAATTCGATTGGAATGGGGCCTTTGTGCTCGATCGTCAGATAGGAGACGCAACGGCGCGCATCGAGCCGATAAGGCGCCGGGAACGCGGCGGTCGGACATATGTCAAGGCATTTGCTGCATGAGCCGCAATGATCCTGTTCAGGCGGGTCGGGGTCGAGATGAAGAGTTGTGAAAATCGCCCCGAGGAAGAGCCATGAGCCAAAGTCGCGCGAGACGAGATTCGTATGTTTGCCCTGCCAGCCGATGCCGGCCGTCTCGGCGAGCGGCTTTTCCATGACGGGCGCCGTGTCGACGAAGACCTTGGCGTCGCCGGCGCCGGCGCGCTTCAGCATGAATCCGGCGAGCTGTTTCAGCCGACCCTTGATGAGATCGTGATAGTCGCGGTTGCGCGCGTAGACGGAAACGGTCGCGCAGTCGGGCTTTGTGAGCGAAGCGAGCGGGTCCGTTCCGGGCCCGTAGTTCAGGCCGAGCATCACGAGACTTGTCGCCTCCGGCCATAGCGCGCGCGGAGCGGCGCGGCGTTCGGCCGTCTCGAGCATCCAACTCATGTCGCCGTGCGCGCCGTCCTGCAGCCAGGCCCGCAGCCGCTCGCCCTGCGTGGGCGCCACCGTCGCATGCGCGAAGCGGCAGGCGTCGAAACCAAGAACGAAAGCATGAGCGCGGATCGCCTCCTCGATGGTCCGCGTTGCGTGCGCTTGCTTTGCGCGTCGATCTCGATCTTTGCGAATCGCCGTCGACGCCGGTGAGAGAGGCGCCTGCATGTCAGGAGGGCGCGTTGAGCGGGATCGAGACGACAAACTCCGTGCCTGGATCGTGCTTCTTCATATCAATCGTTGCTTTGAGCTGGCGCGTGAACGATCCAATGATCCGCATGCCGAGGCCCTTGCGGCCGTGAGACTGGAACTCGTCAGGCATGCCGGCGCCTTCGTCGCGCACCGAAACCATGAAACGATTTTCCTCACTGCGCGCGACCTTCACCGTTATGATCCCCGACGGCCCGTCGCAGGCGTATTTCGCAGCATTGGCGATCAACTCGTTGACGATCAGCGCGGTCGCGACGGCGCGATCGGTCGCAATGACGATGCCTTCTTCGACCTCGGTGCGAACGTCGCATTGCGCCACGCTCTCGTCGAGATCATGACACAGCGCTTCGATATATTTGCCTACGTCCATGCGTTCGACGTCGGAGCCGCGAGTCAGCTGGTCATGCGCTTTGGCGATGGCGTCCACGCGGTGCGACGCCCCGTTGAGAAGTTCGCCCGCCTGCTCGTCCTCTGCGTCATTCGCCTGCAAGCGGAGCATGCTGCCGACGATCGTGAGGCTGTTCTTCACGCGATGGTTCATTTCCTTGAGCAACGTTTCGTTGCGCGCCAGCGCCTCTCTAAGCTTGCGCTCTTCTCGCTCGCGTTCGATCGCCATGCCGAGGATATTCGCGGCGCCCTGCAAAAATGCGATGTCCTGCTCGACGAACTCAGTCGGCGAACGGCTGTCGACTTCCAGCACGCCAAATGCTTTTCCATCGCCCTGCAAGATAACGTTCATGGCGCGGCGAACCCCGTGCTGACGCAAAATCTCGGGAGTCTTGAATCGCGTCTCGGCCTCTAAATGGTTGGAGATGACGGGCGTTCCGCAGCGCAACGCGAATCCCGCGGGAGAGTCGAGGTCGGCGCTGATCTTGGCGACGCCGACGACGCCGGAACTCCATCCCACGCCGGCGCGCACGAGAAATCTGTTTTCGGCGGGAAGCAGCTCCAAGACTTTGCAGAATTCCGCATTCAGTCCTTGCGCCGTCAGTTGTACGGTGTCGTTCAGCAACTGATCGAGCGAAGCGCCCTGAAGAGCGGAAACGCCAAGCTCCGCCAGTATTTCCTGCTGCCGAATGCGCTGCGGCAGTCTGTGCGACGGATCGATCTCTTGCGCGGACTTTACCTTTACGCTTTCTCGCTCGTCGGGCGTGCTCATAACACTGTCCTTGATGGACTTCGCTTGCCTGCGCCAACTGAACGCTTGTCAAGCGCAGCCGCATCGCGGCCGACGACTCCGCCCGAGCTGTCCGATCGACTCAGGTTACGACTAAAAGTCCAGCTCCGCATAATAGCGTCCGGGCGTGAGCCCCGGCGCCCGATAAGCCAACAGCGGACGAAACGCCGGGCGCGACTTGATGCGTTGATACCAGTGTTTCGCAGACTCATCCTCCTCCCACGGCGCATCTCCGAGATAGTCGGCGCATGAAATATGTGCGGCAGCGGCGAAATCGGCGTAGGTCAATCGATCGCCCGCCAGCCAGTTTCGCGTATGGGTGAGATAGCCAATGTAGCGCATATGGTGACGGATATTGGCGCGCGCCACACGCAGCACGTCCATGTCAGGCGCGCCGCCCGGGGGCGCGAAGCGCTTATAGACTTTCTCCTTGATCAGCCAGTTGGTGACCTCTTCATAGAATTTGATGTTGAACCAATCGACGAGACGCCGCGTTTCGATGCGCGCGGACATGTCCCGCGGCAGCAGCCGTTGTTCCCCACGTTCGGGGCCATAAATCTCATCGAGATATTCGGCGATGAGATTGGCGCCGGGCGCCACAGTCCCGTCGTCATCGACGAAGACCGGAGTACGGCCGGCCGGGTCGAGCGCGAGAAACTCCGGCCGGCGATCGCCCGCGCGCTCTTCGATAAGCGTCGCGTCAATTCCGTATTCGGAGAGGATGAGCCGGATAAATCGGGAATGTGGACAGAGCGGATGATGATAAAGCGTGGGCATGAGGCTTTTTCGAGAGGACGCGGGGCGACGATCGGGCCGGGCTTCTGTATGCTGTTTGGATTAGCGCCGCTAGGCGGCGGTTTTGCGGCTTTGCTAAGCTCATTAGCGGTAAAGCTTTCGTTAGGATATGCCATGATTCGTCCGCTCTTCGCATTTTCGCTCGGCTTGATGCTGATCGCGGCTGAGGGCCGCGCCGACACGCTGAAGGACGGCGTCCCAAATATTTCTGTTACTGGCGAAGCTTACGAGGACGTTGCGCCGGACTTGGCGATTCTACGCTTCGGCGTCGTCACCGAACGACCATCTGCCGCAGACGCGGCGGCGGAAAATGCGCGCGCGGTCGACACCGTTCTTGCCGAGCTAAAAAAGCTCGGCGTTCCCGACGCCGAAGTCGAGACGCAAGGCGTGACGCTCGCGCCGGCGACGACCGAAGAGCGCGATCCCAAGACCGGCAAGCTCAAGACGCTGCAGAAGTTTTTCCGCGCTCGAAACGACCTGCAGGTGCGGGTGACGCCGATTGGGAAAGCAGGCGAAATCGCCGGAAGCCTGATCGACAAAGGCGTCAACAGCTTTGACGGAATCGATTTCGATATCGCGCGCCCCGAGCAGAGGCTTGACGCATTGCGGCGGGAAGCGGTCAAGGACGCCGAACGCCAAGCGAAAATCTACGCGGAGGCGGCGGGGGTGCGGCTGTCGCGCGTGCTCGAAATTAGGCCCATCGAGGAGCGCGACATTCGCCCCCGCGCATTCGCGGCGAAGGCCGGCGCCGCGCCTGGCGCCATGGAAATGCCGCTTCGCCCCGGCCTCCAGCGCCTCGCGGCCCGCGTAAACATCGTCTGGGCGCTCTCGCGCTAAATCGCGCCTGCCCGCCAAAGCGGCGAGCCCGTCTCGCTGTTGCCCGCAATTTGCTCGATCGAGGCCATTTCGCGCTGCACAATTTCGCGCTAGGCTTTCATCGGCGCCTGGGGGCAATGTGGGGGGTCGCGATGGCTCACGTCATTTTCTATGAAAAGCCGGACTGCGCCGGCAATGCTCGGCAGAAGGCGCTGCTTCGCGCCTCCGGACATGAGGTCGAGGCGCGAAACCTCCTGAACGAGGCATGGAGCGCGTCGAGCCTGCGTCCCTATTTCGGCGCCAAGCCGGTGCCGGAATGGTTCAACGCCGCATCGCCGCGCATCAAATCCGGCGAAATTGACCCGAACAAAGTCACGCCGCAGCAAGCGCTGGTGATGATGATCCTCGATCCGCTGCTGATCCGTCGCCCGCTCATGCGCATTGGCGACCATTGCGAGGCGGGCTTCGACCCGAAAGCGGTCGACCGATGGATCGGACTGAAGCAGTCCGCTGAGGTTGGCGACGGCTGCATCCGCTCGATCGAGGACGACGCCGCTTAGCCGGCGCCTCAGCGCTTTGAAGCGCTGCCAAAGCCTTTCCGACGAACCATAATATTGGGAGACGCCGCCGGTTCGGCTGTGCCGAAGCCGTTCGTTCGCCGCAGCCGGGCGGCGACATTCGGACTGCTGCGGAGGAGAACGATCGCGCGTGCAACCGTCGGCTGAATCGAACGAATATTGGGCGATTGGAGCCGATGCGGTCCTCGAGCGCCTTGGCGCATCCCGCTCGGGTTTGAGCCAGGCTGAGGCCGAAAGACGACTCGCCGTCCACGGCCCCAATCGGCTCCCGGTTGGTCGGCGGCGCAGCGCCCTGACTCGCTTCGCGCTGCAATTCCATAATGTGCTGATCTATGTGCTGCTCGCTTCCGCCGTGGTCACGGCGCTGATGCGGCACTGGATCGACACCGCCGTCATCGTTGCGGTCGTCGTCATCAACGCCATCATCGGATTCATTCAGGAGGGCAAGGCGGAAAGGGCCATGGAGGCCGTCCGCAATATGCTTTCTTCCCAAGCCACCGTCGTCCGCGACGGCCAGCGAGTCGTCATCGACGCCAGCAACGTCGCGCCCGGCGACATCGTCTATGTTCAATCCGGAGACAGGATTCCCGCCGACATCCGTCTGATTCGAGTCAAGTCTCTCAAAGTGCAGGAATCGGCGCTGACCGGCGAGTCGCTGCCGGTCGACAAGGACGCCGCATCGGTTTCGGGAGACGCCGCGCTCGGCGATCGCGCTTCGATGGCCTATTCGGGCACCGTCGTGACCTACGGACAGGGGTCCGGGGTCGTCGTCGCCACGGGGGCGGCGAGCGAGATCGGACGCATCAACGCGATGCTGTCCGAGGTGGAAACGCTCTCGACACCGCTGTTGCAGCGCATAGACGAATTTGCGCGCTGGCTCACGGTCGTCATTCTCGCGGTATGCGCCGCCGTTTTCGCCTTTGGCGCGCTGGTGTGGAATTTCGACGCCGGCGACATGTTCATGGCGGCTGTCGGGTTGGCGGTTTCGGCGATCCCGGAGGGTCTGCCCGCGATCATCACCATCACGCTGGCGATCGGCGTGGAACGCATGGCGCGGCGCAAGGCGATCATTCGCCAACTGCCCGCGGTGGAGACGCTCGGCGCGGTGAGCACGATCTGCTCGGACAAGACGGGCACGCTGACGCTCAACGAATTGATCGTGCGCTCGATCGTCACCACGGGCGGGGTCTACGACACGACCGGGTCTGGATACAATCCCCACGGCGGTTTCTTGCGCAACGGCAATGACGTCGTCGTGCGCGGGGACGTTCACCTCTCAGCGGCTTTGCGCCCGCTCGCGCTCTGCAATGACGCCGCGCTGCGCGAGAAGGACGGCGCCTGGAGCGTCGAGGGCGATCCGACGGAAGGGGCTTTGCTCGCCGCCGCCGTAAAAGGCGGCGTCAACCTCGAAGAGCTGGCGCTGGAGCTGCCGCGCACGGACGAGATTCCCTTTGAATCGCAGCATCGCTTCATGGCGACGCTGCATCACGACCACGAGGGCGTCGGCTACATTTTCGTAAAGGGCGCGCCCGAGCGGCTGCTCGAAATGTGTTTCTGGGAGCAGAGCACGTGCGGAGAGCAGCGTCCGATCGACTGTGACTGCTGGGTTGCGCACATCGATCAGATGGCCGCGCGCGGGCAGCGCGTTCTGGCGATTGCGTCGAAACGCGCAGAGGAGGGGCAGCAACAACTCGCGTTCAGCGACGTCGAAAGCGGGCTTGTCTTCGTCGGCCTTATCGGCCTGATCGATCCGCCGCGGCCGGAGGCCATCGATGCGATCCGACAGTGCGCGACCGCCGGCATGTCGGTCAAAATGATCACCGGCGATCATGCCGCGACGGCCGTGGCCATCGCTCGCGAACTCGGTCTGCAACGGCCGGATTCGGTTCTGACCGGCCGCGAGCTCGACGCCATCGGCGACGACGATCTCGGTGAGGCGGCGATCGCCACGACCGTGTTCGCGCGCACCAGTCCCGAACACAAGTTGCGACTCGTTCAGGCGCTGCAGAAGCGCGGAGAAATCGTCGCGATGACCGGCGACGGCGTGAACGACGCGCCTGCATTAAAGCGCGCCGACATCGGCATCGCCATGGGAGTGAAAGGCACCGAAGCGGCCAAGGAGGCCGCGGAAATGGTGCTCGCCGACGACAATTTTGCGTCGATCGTGCATGCGGTGCATGAAGGCCGTGTCGTTTACGAGAATCTGAAGAAGACGATTCTCTATATCCTGCCGACGAACGGCGGCGAAGGCCTCACGATCATCGCCGCGATCGCCATGGGCGAGACATTGCCGGTGACGCCGGCGCAAATCCTCTGGGTCAATCTGATCACCGCCGTCACGCTCGGCCTCGCGCTCGCGTTTGAGCCGCCGACCAAGGGCGTCATGTTGCGTCGCCCGCGCGCATCGAGCGCGCCGATCCTTTCCCGCCACTTCGTCTGGCGCATCGTATTCGTTTCTTTGCTGATGCTGCTTGCGACCTTCGGCCTCTATGAGTTGGAGAAGGCGCGGGGCATGGGGCTCGACAGCGCGCGAACCGTCGCCGTCAACACGCTCGTCGCCTGCGAAGTCGCTTATCTCTTCAACGCGCGTTTCCTGTCGGAGTCGTCATTGTCGCTCAAGGGCCTGTTCGGCAGCCGCGCCGTGCTGATCTCCGTCGCTATCGTCATCGCGCTACAGGCGATGTTCACCTATCTGCCATTCATGCGGGCGTTGTTCGACACGACGCCGCTCGACATTGAGATCTGGCAGCATATCGTCGGCGCGAGCGTCGTGCTCTTTCTGCTCGTCGAGGTCGAAAAGGCCATATTCCGCTTCGCGGAGCAGGCCCCTGCGCCACGCGCCGCGCCCGTCCCGCAGGCTCCCGGCGCAGCCGCCGTCATCGCTCCTGGCGACTGGGTTCGGCCTGTCGTCGCCGGTCTATTGGGATTGCTCCTCATTGTCGTCAGCGGCGGGTTCTATCTTCACACACGCGCCAGTCTCATGCGCCAGGAAGCGCCGATCGCGCGCGCGCCGGCCGTCCGAACGGTCCTCGTCAGCGGGGTGATCGCTCCTTTCTCGGAGACGCTGATCGCCGCGCCCACGGCAGGCGTGATCGCGACGCTGTCTTGTAACCTCGGCGCCAAAGTGGAGAAGGGCGAGACCTGCGCCACTCTCGATCGGCGCGCTTTCGATGATGCGTTGGCCCGGGAGAAACGCGCGCTGGCGGCCGCTGAGCGGCAACTGGCCCAGCGCCAGAACGCGCAGACGAGAGCGCAGTCGAACCTCGAAAAGCTGACGACGGGTTCGGGGCGTCGCGCCGCGAGCCGCAAGGCGCTTGCCAGTGGGCGTCGCGCCTTGGCGCGCGCGCAGGCGCAAATCGAACGCGCCGAAGCCGCAGTCGCGCAGCGCCGGGAGGCTCTGGCAGCGGCGGAGGCGGCGCACGCTGGAGCCCAGGTTCAAGCGCCCGCAGCGGGCTTTATTGTCCAGCGGACGGGTGTGGTTGGCGCGCACGTTGAAGTCGGCGCGCCGCTGTTCGTCGTCGCCAACGCCGAGACCGTACGTCTTCACGCCAAGGTTGAGGGAGAGGGCGCCCTCGCCGTAACGCCGGGCGCGAAGGCGCTGCTTTCGGGCTCCTCTGCGCCGGAAAGGACCTTTGCAGGCAGGGTAATCGAAGTGCGCCGCCCTCGGTCGCCGCAAGACGGCGCGACAGTCGATATCGTCATCGAGGCGGAAAATCCCGGCCTTGCGCTGCGGCCCGGAACTCGGGCTTCGGCGCGGATCGATATCGAGGAGCGCGAAGCGCAGTCGCGTTGATTCTTGATCCTGGATATTTCCATGCGCAGCGGCGGCCCGGGTTTCCGAGCCCGGCCGGGCGGGGACTTTACCCCCTAGACCGCATGCGCTAAACCCCGGCGGTAACAGCCCCGGCGTTACCGCGCGGGGCTTTTTCTGTTGGAGATCAAGATCGGCCATGGCGAATGTGGCGGTGGTCGGCGCCCAATGGGGCGACGAGGGCAAGGGTAAAATCGTCGACTGGCTGTCGCTCGAGGCTGACGTCGTCGTGCGCTTCCAGGGCGGACATAACGCCGGGCACACGCTGGTTATCGACGGCGTCACCTATAAGCTTGCGCTGCTGCCTTCGGGAATCGTTCGGCCGGGCAAGCTGTCGGTGATCGGCAATGGCGTCGTGGTCGATCCGCATTTCCTCGTCGGCGAAATTGATCGGCTTCGGGAGCAGGGAGTCGACGTATCGCCGATGAATCTCAAGATCGCGGAAAATGCGCCGCTTATCCTTTCGCTGCATCGCGAACTCGACGCGCATCGCGAGGAGGCGGGCGGCGGCGCCAAGATCGGCACGACCAAGCGCGGCATCGGTCCCGCTTATGAGGACAAGGTCGGGCGCCGGTCGATCCGCCTCATGGACCTCGCCGAGCCCGATTTGCTCGACGACAAGATCGCTCGCGCGCTCGCGCATCACAATCCGCTGCGGCGAGGCCTCGGCCTGCACGAGGTCGAAGCAGGCGCCTTGCGCGAGGAGCTGCTGTCGGTGGCGCCCCGCATCCTGCCCTTCATGGACGCGGTGTGGGAACTGCTCGAAGACAATCGCCGCGCCGGCAAGCGCATCCTCTTCGAGGGAGCGCAGGGCGTGCTGCTCGACGTCGACCACGGCACCTATCCTTATGTGACGTCGTCGAACACGGTAGCGGCGTCGGCGGCCAGCGGCTCGGGCCTCGGACCCGGCGCGATCGGCTATGTGCTCGGCATCGCCAAGGCCTATACGACGCGGGTCGGCGGCGGCCCGTTTCCGACCGAACTTCACGATGCGATCGGCGAATTGATCGGCGATCGCGGCCGCGAATTCGGCACCAACACGGGGCGACGGCGCCGTTGCGGCTGGTTCGACGCCGTGCTGACGCGTCAGGCGGTAAAGACGTCGGGCATCAATGGCGTTGCGCTCACCAAGCTCGATATCCTCGACGGCTTCGACGAGATCAAAATCTGCACCCATTACACGCTCGACGACAAGCGCATTGAGCGCCTGCCGGCGTCGCAGGCGTCGCAGGCGCGGGTGCAGCCGGTCTATGAGAGCTTCCCCGGCTGGCGTGAATCGACGAGCGGCGCGCGCTCCTGGGCGCATCTGCCGGCGCAGGCGATCAAATATGTCCGGCGCATCGAGGAGCTGATTGACGCGCCGATCGCCTTGCTCTCGACGAGTCCCGAACGCGCCGACACGATCCTCGTGCACAATCCGTTTCAGGATTAAGCGATGAGGGGGTCTTTGATTGCTGGGCTGCTCTGTATTCGCAACGAAGCTTCTGCTGCCCTCAAGCAGTCCTCATCCTGAGGAGCCGCTGAAAGCGGCGTCTCGAAGGACGAGGACTGCGGTCAGGAGATAGAACGGTCGCATCTTGGCCAATATTGCCGCTGCCGCCGCGCATAGGGTTGCGTCCCCCACTACCCTTCGCCATATGGGCGAAGGAGGAGAGGATATGGAGCCACCCAGCCGGCCTTGTGAGCAACACGCTTTGCGCCTGCATGCGCTCGACGGCGAAGACCTTTCGCTGCTTTCGGCGCATCTGCAGGACGCTCTGGTGCGCGTTGGCGACATCGCCTTTATTCCTGAAAGGCGCCGGTTCGCGTTGGTCGGCTCGCGGTTCGACTGGGCCGCCGAGCTCGACGGACGGTTGGAGCGATGCCGCTGCGGCCTCCATTTCGAGGGCGTTCAGCGCGTGCGTTGTCAGCACGTCGCGCGCGATCGGCCCGACTCCATACTCGAACTGCTGGCGGTTACTTTCGAGCCCGACGCCGAGCCGCCGTCGGGCGTCGTCCGGCTTTTCTTCGCTGGCGGGGCGTCGATCGCGCTCGACGTCGAATGCGTTGAGGCGCAGCTCTGCGACGTTGGGCCGCGCTGGAAGGTCGGCGCCCGTCCGGCCCATGATCTCAGCGGCGAACTTGACGAGGGCGCTCCCCGAGGGCCATGACAGCCGGACTTCCGGCTGGAGAGGAACATGACCCTGCGTTTGGACGCTGCGGCGCCCGATTTTGAACAGCGTTTCTCGTCGCTGCTCGCCATGAAGCGGGAGGCGTCGCAGGATGTCGACGCGACCGTTCGCGGCATCATCGAAGATGTCGTGTCCCGCGGCGATGCGGCGCTCATCGACTACTCCAGACGCTTCGACCGGATCGACCTCGAGGAAACCGGCATCGCCGTTTCGCGTGAAGAGGTCGCCGCAGCGGAATCCAAATGTTCGTCCGAGCAGCTTGCGGCGCTCGATCTGGCGCTCGCGCGGATCACCGCTTTTCACGAGCGGCAGAAGCCGCAGGATTTGCGCTTTCGCGACACAGCCGGCGTCGAGCTCGGCTGGCGCTGGACGCCGCTCGACTCGGTCGGGCTCTATGTGCCCGGCGGCACCGCCGCCTATCCCTCTTCCGTGCTGATGAATGTCGTCCCGGCGAAGGTCGCTGGCGTGAAGCGCATCGTCATGGTGGTTCCGACGCCCGGCGGCCATGTCGAGCCGCTGGTGCTCGCCGCCGCGGAACGTTCGGGCATCGATGAAATATACCGCGTCGGGGGCGCGCAGGCGGTGGCGGCGCTCGCCTATGGCACGAAGACGATCGCGCCCGTCGCCAAGATCGTCGGGCCGGGCAACGCCTGGGTCGCGGCGGCGAAGCGCCGGGTGTTCGGCCAGGTCGGCATCGACATGATCGCCGGGCCGTCCGAAGTGCTGATCCTGGCCGACGCAACCGCCAATCCCGACTGGATCGCCGCCGATCTTCTCGCGCAGGCCGAGCATGACGAATCCGCGCAGTCGATCCTCATCACCGACGACGCGGCGCAGGCCGACGCAGTTGTCGCCGCCGTCGAGCGGCATCTGGCGACGCTTTCGCGCAAGGAGATCGCCGGCGCCTCATGGCGCGACTATGGCGCGACGATCGTCGTGAAGAGCCTCGCCGACGCCATTCCGCTCGCCGACCGCATCGCCGCCGAACATCTCGAAATCATCAGCGAAGACGCCGAAGCGCTGGCGGCGCGCGTTTCGAACGCCGGCGCGATCTTCATCGGCGCCTACACGCCCGAGGCGGTGGGCGATTATGTCGGCGGCTCCAATCATGTGCTGCCGACGGCGCGTTCGGCGCGCTTCTCGTCAGGCCTGAGCGTGCTGGACTTCGTCAAGCGCACGTCGATCCTCAAATGCGACGCAGAGTCGCTGCGCGCCATCGGCGCCGCCGCCGTGACGCTCGGCGACGCAGAAGGCCTGCAGGCCCATGCGCGCTCGGTGTCGATACGCCTCAATCAGCTTGGGGCGTGAGGCGTGGAATCAAGCGAGTCGAAGCGGCTCATTTCCGTCACGCTCGACGAAAATTCGATCGGCCGCGGCTCTGCGGATCAGGAGCATGAGCGCGCCATCGCGATTTACGATCTTTTGGAGGAGAACAGTTTTGCGCTCGTCGGCCATGAGGGCGGGCCTTACGCGCTGCTGATTTCGCTCGCCGACGCCAAGCTGGTCTTTAAGATTTGCGACGCGGAGGGCGTCTGTCTCGTCACACACATTCTCTCGTTGACGCCATTCAGACGCATTCTCAAAGACTATTTCATGATCTGCGAAAACTATTATGCGGCGATCCGCCATGCGACGCCGAGCCGGATCGAGGCGATCGACATGGGCCGTCGCGGACTCCATAACGAAGGCGCGCAACTTCTTCTCGAACGCTTGAAAGGCAAGATCGACACGGATCAGGACACGGCGCGCCGCATCTTCACGCTGATCACGGCGCTTCACTGGAAAGGGTGAATTTGACGCTGGCGCGCTTTCCGATCAGACGGAATCGTCTAATCGACAAGAAATCGCGCCAAGTTAAGAAGCTGGAGCAAGTTCTGATCGAAAAAGTCTATCAACTTTTTCGGAACTTGCTCTAGCGCCAATGCTGCAGCGTCACGCATCGCGATGCTCGATTGTTTTGCACTGGAATGCTTCGCATGGGAAAAAATCATTCGGATCATTTTGCCGAGCTGCGGCTGACGATGGAAGCGGAAGGCGGCGAACTTCTTCGCGCCTTCGTGCGCGAGGCGTCGCTTGTCGAAGGCGTCCCCCCCGCGGCTGCGAGCCTGATCGCCGCCGACGCTGAGCAAATTTGGCCGATTCTCTGCCAGTCGAGCGCGCAGTCGGAGCGCGCGTCGATCCTGCTCTCGTCGGAAAAACGCGAAGTGCGCGCGCGGATTCTGCTCAACGGCCACTCGCGGTTTTCCGCAATCTTGCCATCGCTCGGCGCGCGTTTGCGACGGGACGCCGGATTTTCCTACCGTGAACGCGGCGTCGACGGCTGGGAGATCGCGCTCCATCGCAGCATCGAGAGCGCTTGCGAAGCGACCAGCGTCGAGGAGCCGGTCGACGAAGTTGCGGCGCCGACGGAAGCGGTGCAGATCGACGCCCCTCGGCAGGGCGACTCGGCGGCGATCGCGCGTTGCTTCCTCGCCGTCTACGGACATAATTACATTCATCGCGAAGTCTTCTCGCCGCATCGCTATTGGCGGAAAGTCGAGAGCGGCGAGCTGATCCCGATGGTGAGCCGCGACGCGCGCGGCGAGGTGATCGGGCATGTGGCGCTGGAGCGAGAACCCGGCGCGACGGTCGCCGAACGCGGCGAAGCGGTCGTTCTGCCCTCTTACCGCGGACATCATCTCCTGGAGCGCATGACCGAGCGGCTGACCGACGAGGCGCTGAGGCTAGGGCTCGTCGGCATCTACGCCGAGCCCGTCACCACGCATACGTTCTCGCAGCGCAACGATGAGCGCGCCGGCATGCCGACGACCGCCATTCTGCTCGGCGCGGCGCCCGAGACGCTGCATTCAAAAGACCTGCCCGTGCCGACGGCGGGGCAACGCCAGAGCTTTCTGCTGACGTTCCGCTTCCTGCAGCCGTCGCGCGCCTGCGAGATCGTCGCGCCGAACGACTATCGTGACGTCATTTCGGCGACATATGATCGTCTCGGCGTTCGAATTTCTCGGCGCGACGCCAAGACGCCGACCGAGACGCGATCGACGACGAGCATTACCGTCAACGACGGAGGCTACGGCAGGATTCGCTTCGAGACGATCGGATCGAACGCCGCCATCGAACTGACGCAAGCGATCAGTGACATCGACAGTCTGGGCGCTCGCGCGGTTCAGCTCTCCGCGCATATCGGCGATCCGGGCCTGCCCCTTCTGGTGGAGCGCGCGCGCGCGCTCGGATTCTTCTTTTGCGGACTGGCGCCGGCCTTCTCTGAAGGCGGCGACCTGCTGCTGATGCAGCGCCTGATCGAGCCGCTCGACATCAGCGCGCTACAATTGTTCTCGGATCAGACGAAAGAGCTTGCCGCCTTCATTGAACGGGATCGGCAGTCGGCGCCGAACCTGCGATGAGCATGGGTTAGCGTCGTGACGCGGCCCCAGTCGATCCTCTTCGCATGCACGCTGAACACTGTTCGATCGCCCATGGCCGAGGCGATCGCAAGGCACTATTTCGGCCGCGAAATCTATTTCGCTTCGGCGGGACTGAAGCGCGGCGCGCCGGACCCATTCGCAATCGCGGCGATGGAGGAAATCGGCGTCGACATTTCAGCGCATAGACCGCATACGTTCGAAGATCTCGAAGACTCAAATTTCGATCTGATTGTGACTTTGTCGCCGGAGGCGCATCATAAGGCGCTGGAGTTCGCCCGCACCATGGCCGTCGACGTCGTCTATTGGCCGACGCCGGACGCGACCGCCGCCCAGGGATCGCGCGACGCCATACTGGACGCCTATCGCGACGTTCGTGAGAGATTGACCGGGCGAATCAAGGATCTTCTCGGCCACGGGCCGCGGCCGAGCAATTGAGCAAGCGCGCCTTTCCAGAAGTAAAACAACAACGCGGATGTCATTCCCGACGCGCGCAATCGGGAATCCTAAATCACAATAAATGTGTCGAATTCGTCATTGCGAGCCGCAGGCGAAGCAATCCAGAGTCGCGCCCATGGCTTTGGATCGCTTCGTCGCTGCGCTCCTCGCAATGACGATGCGACAAACCAAAATTAGAGCGACTTCTTCATCTGCGCGCAGAAGCGCTGGGCGAAGGCGATCAATGCCCGATCGCCGCCATGGCGGCCGACGAAGGAAAGGGCGACGGGCGCATCGCTGGTCGGCAGCGGAATGCTGATCTGCGGCAGGCCGAAAAAGCTGGCGATCAGAAAGAGGCGCATCATCTGATAGCGCTTGGCGTCGAGCGCCTCTTCGCTTTCGGTGAGCAGCGGCGCGCGAAACGGCGTGGTCGGCATGACGATGACGCCGCGCGCGCCAAGCATCGCGTCAATTTTTGGCCGCGCCTTGTCGCGGAAGGCTGCGGCGGCGTCCCTTTGGTCGGCGGTGACTTTCGCCGCATAGGCGAAACGTTGTTCAACGCCCATGCCGAAAGTGGGGCTGTTCGCCGAAATCCAGGCGCCATCCGCCGCCCAGGCCTCGAAGGCCTGCATATTGCGAAATTGCGCCAGCGCCGTCTTGAAAAAATCCTCGCCGAGCGTCGCTTCGCGCCAGGGCGCGAATGCTTTCAAGGCGTCGATCGGTTGCGCCGCGGCCGAGGCGAAATACATTTCGACTCCCGAAAAGGCGTCGGTGAGCAGCAAGACTTCTCCGACCTCGACGTCCTTTGCGTCCGCCGGCAACAGCGCTTCGCCGACCGACGCCATGACGCCGATGTCGCGGGCGAACCAGCCGATCGAGTCGAATGACGGCGCGAGTGGGATAATTCCTTCCATCGACACGGCGCCGTGCGAGGCGCGGAGTCCGAAAACGCCGCAAAAGGCGGCCGGCGCGCGGCAGGAGCCGGCGGTGTCGGTGCCGATGGCGAAATTAACAAGTCCCGCTGCGACGGCGACCGCCGAGCCTGAAGACGACCCGCCCGGGTGCCGATCCTGCGCCGCCGGATTGATCGGCGTGCCGTAATGCGGATTGGCGCCGAGCAGACTATAGGCCATCTCGTCCATATTGGTCTTGCCGACGAGGTGCGCGCCTGCGTCAAGCAAGCGATCGACGACAGTCGCATTGCGCTCGGCGGCGGTATGCGTTTGCGCCCATTTCGGATGGCCATTCGTCGAGACGTGCCCGGCGACGTCGATGTTCTCCTTGACGACGAAAGTCGCGCCGGCGAGCGGCCCTGAAGTTCTTGTGCTCTGGTTGAGAACGACAGAGAGCGCGCCGAGATCAACTTTCATCGCGGCATCCTTCCTAAGGCGGCTTGAGCGTCGGCGCGGCGGGAATAGAATTGTGCTTAGGCGCCAATATACTCAAGATTGTGGCGAGACGAAATGAGGCGCGAACGCCGTTGTTGCGCGGTCCGCAGGCTTCCGCCAGAGTGCGCGCCGCGGCGCGACGATTGGAGAAGCGAGATGGATGAATTCGGCGGCGGCTTTATGCGCAATATGATGATCGGTTTCGCGCTGGCTTTGGCCTTTTCGATCGTTTACGTCTGGTACACCCGCTAGGCTGCGCGCTTCATCTCGCATCGTTGAGCCTATGTGAGAAAGTTCCACAAGCCCTATGGACCCTTGGATTTCACATATCGCCAATTCAGTCAGCGCAGATCCTGGCGCCGTGCGACTGGCGATCGGCCATGTTTTCGGATTTTTGCTGAAACGATATCCGAACGGCGAAGCTGATGAAGTTATCGACATGATTCCGGGAGCGCGCGACGTCATCGCCGACGCCGCCACGTCAGTTCCGCCGAAGCGGAGTCTCGCAAGTCGCGCGCTGGGGAGCATGGGCGGGCTGATTGGCGGGCAGAAAGGCGGAACCTTGGAGCTGACGTCGCACCTTCTGGCGTTGGGCTTCACCAACGATCAGCTCAAACGCCTTACGCATGAGATTTTCGGCGGCGCGGCGCTGATCGCCGGACGAGAAAAGGTGCAGCGCCTGACTGATCCAATTCCTGGTCTTTCCGGATTCCTGTGGCCAGACGCGAACGGCCGGCGGTAAGACGGCGGTGGAACCTCAAGAATAGCTGTGTCGTTGCCTTCCAACATCGCCAGCGTATGCTGCTCTCCTGGTTGGTTTCCCCCTTGACGAGGAGAACGAGCGATGACGATCCCGAGCGAACGAGAGACGCTTGCTATTTCCGGCGCCGCGGTCGGCGCGACGGTGGGCGCATTGGTTGGTTCATTGTTCGGCTTGATCGGAATTGCGGCAGGAGCATTCGTGGGGGCCACGATCGGCGCCGCCGCTCGTCTCGCGAAAGCATGATGTGATCGGACAATGTTTTCGCGGCGTCGCTCTCGCCGAATTGCTCAATCATGCTTCGGGCGACTCGACGGCGCGGCCCCCCTTTTTCCGGCGCAACAGGAACGCCCGGCCAAAAAACATTGATCCCGCTGGAACGACGCCGCGCGCCGGTGTTGCGCCTCCGTGATCGTTTGGCGCCGCTCCAGCCCTTTCGCGCTGGCGACTGGGCGCTAGCAGCTTGTCGGACTTAAACACGGCGCGATGGTTCGGTTTAGAATCGGCTCGTTGATTCCCACCGGACCACGAGCGACTGTGGATGTCCAACTTCCGAACGATAGACCGGCAGACCGGATTTTT
>VGEB01000007.1 GCA_016869435.1 Alphaproteobacteria bacterium
TCTGGTACGCGTCAATCTCATGCATCGACGGCCAATCAATCGCCTCCGGGACCTCCACCCAGATCCCCTCCAGGACGGCGCACAACTCGGCCTCGACCTCAGCCCATGCTAAACCGGACACCAGTGGGCTTGTCCCGGCCATCCACGCCAAACCAAAGGAGTGCTCGTCGATGCTCGGCTCAAGGCCGAGCATGACATCCAGGCAACGACGCACACTAGGTCCGCCATCTCATACCCCTTGAGCGAATCGCGCGCTTTTTGAATATCAATCTCGATGCCGATCGCTCGACTCGCTCATGCATCCGATCTGTCGTCGCTTCTGGCGCTGTTCGCTGCGTCCGAAGTCAGCGCCGCCGCTGAGCCGCTAGAATGCGCTGAACGCATTTGGCGTGAGACTTTGGCGCAGCCAGGCGCTCACGTCTTCGTGTCCGATGACAGCGACCGCATCGCGGCGACATGCATGCTCATCACGGCGCCGAACCTTCTGCGCGAAGGTCGACGCCATGCCTTCTTGGAAAATGTCGTCACCCATCCTGATCTACGCGGTCAAGGGCATGGTCGCTCGGTTGTTGGAGCCGCGCTGGCGCAGGCATGGGCGAGCGGCTGCCATCATGTTCTGATGCAGAGCGGGCGAGCGGACCCTCGGGTGCATCGCTTTTACGAAGGACTGGGCTTCGTACCTGGCCTACGGGTCGCTTATGTCGCGAAACGGCCCAACGACGATGGAGCGTAGACGCTGCTGCATTGGGGCGCGGAGGACTACCGGCCGAGGATGTCAGGCGCCACCCCCGTCATGGCCGGGCTTGTCCCGGCCATCCACGCCAGATGAGTGAAGCGATGCGTGGATGCCCGGCCCAAGGCCGGGCATGACGCGGCGGAGTTTGCCGAGCTACGCCGCCATCGCCTCTCTGGCTTCTTTCTTGATGCGCTCGACCATCGAGCGCAGTCCGTTGGCGCGTTGCGGCGTCAGATGTTCGGCGAGGCCCAGCTCCTTGAACAGCGGCTGCGCATCAGTGTCGACGATTTCCTGCGCCGGCCGACCGGAATAGAGCGCCAGCGTCAGCGCGACGAGACCGCGCACGATATGGGCGTCGCTGTCGCCGCGAAACGACAGGGTCACGCGGCCGTCGGCGTCGCGCGTCGGCGTCGTTTCGAGCCACACCTGGCTGGCGCAGCCGCGCACTTTGTTTTCGTCCGTATAGGCGTGTTTCGGCAGCGGCTCGAGCGTGCGGCCAAGCTCGATGAGATAGCGGTAGCGGTCCTCCCACTCATCGAGCAGTTCGAAATTGCCTATGATCTCGTCGATTTGCATCTAGCCTGCATCCCTGTGGCGACGGCGTATTCTACCTCAATTTCAGCGCCGATTGAGCGTCCGGCCGCGCCCTTTCCTTGGCCATGGCCACGCCTTACATTCCGCGGCATGACCGCCGGCGCGCCGCGCCGCTCTCTGGGAGATTTATATGCGCGACTTTTCCCGCTGGCGCACCGTCGCCGCCGCGATTTTCCTTAGCTTGGGTCTTTCGGGCTGCGGCTACAATACGATTCCGACGCTTGAAGAAAACGCCAAGGCGAGATGGTCGGAAGTGCAGTCGCAATATCAGCGCCGCTCCGATCTGATTCCCAACCTGGTCGAGACGGTGAAGGGCTACGCCAAGCAGGAAAAGGACGTGCTCACCTCGGTGGTCGAGGCGCGCGCCAAGGCGACCTCGGTCAAGATCGACGCCGGCTCGCTGACCGACCCTGAAAAGATGAAGCAGTTCCAGGAAGCGCAAAATCAGCTCACCGGCGCGCTCGGCCGGCTGATCGCGGTCAGCGAAGCCTATCCCGATCTGAAATCGAACCAGAACTTCCTCGCCCTGCAATCGCAGCTCGAAGGCACCGAGAACCGCATCAATGTCGCGCGGCGCGACTACATCGAGGCGGTGCGGGAGTTCAACACCTCGCTGCGCACCTTCCCGACGCTGCTGTGGGCGAAGACCTTCTTCGCCGGAACCAAGCCGATGGCGGAGTTCTCGGCGACCGACGCGGCGCAAACGCCGCCGGCGGTGAAGTTCTAGGGATGGACGCCGACGCGCCGAGCAAAGACTTCAGCGCGCTTGCCGCCGAGTCCAAGGCGATGTGGGCGCATATGCGCCGCGAGGCCGAGGAAGCGCTGCGCCTCGATCCCTCGCTGTCGGCGCTGATGCTCGGCGCGATCCTTGATCGGGCGTCGCTCGAAGAAGCCGTGGTTTTTCGCATCGCGGCGCGTCTCGGGGCCTCGGCGATCGACGCCGAGACGATCGCCGACGCCTTCATTCAGGCGGCGGATGACGACGAGACGATCGCGGCCGCTTTCCGCGCCGACCTCGCCGCCTGCGTCGAGCGCGATCCGGCCTGCGGGCGGATGATCGAGCCGCTGCTCTATTTCAAGGGATTCCATGCGATCCAGTCGGCGCGGCTCGCGCATGCGCTGTGGCGCGGGCGCCGACACGACTTCGCCTTTTACATTCAGAGCCGCGCGTCTGACGCGCTGGCCGCCGACATTCACCCGGCGGCGCGCCTGGGCAAGGGCTTGTTCCTCGATCACGGCACTGGCTTCGTCGTCGGCGAGACGGCGGTGATCGATGCCGACGTGTCGATCCTGCACGGCGTGACTCTCGGCGGCACCGGCAAAGTCGCGGGCGACCGCCATCCCAAGGTCAGACGCGGGGTGATGATCGGCGCGGGGGCCAAAATCCTCGGCAATATCGAGATCGGCGCCTGTTCGCGCATCGCCGCGGGCTCCGTCGTGCTGAAATCGGTCCCGCCGAATTCGATCGTCGCCGGCGTTCCGGCGAAGGTGGTTGGGATTGAATCCCGCACCGAGCCCGCGCGCGACATGGATCAGCTCCTGCGCGGCCTCGCCTATGATTCCTTCGATTACGGGATCTGACCCCGCTCGCTCGGCCTGAGCGCCGGCGCGCCGGTCGAGGGTTGCGCAGGGCCGCGATTCTCCTGCTATGTGTCGCCCGAAAGGGCGGCCCGCGCCTGAAGGGGCGCCGGACGGCGGCGGCGGCAGGGGGATCGATGCTCGACATAGCGGTCCAGATGGACCCGTTGGAACGCATTAATTTTGCAGGCGATTCGACTTTTGCCCTGATGCTGGAGGCAAAGCGTAGAGGGCATCGTTTATGGTTTTACACGCCGGATCGGCTGTCGCTCGAAGGCGAGCGGCTGACGGCGCGCGGCCATCGCATCGAGGTTTTCGACGATCCGTCCGGCTATTACATGCTCGGCGAGACGACCGAGCTCGACCTCGGCGCCATGGACGTGGTGCTGCTGCGCCAGGACCCGCCGTTCGATCTCGCCTATATTACTTCGACGCATTTTCTGGAGCGGCTCGCGCCGAGGACGCTTGTCGTCAACGACCCGGCGCATGTCCGCAATGCGCCCGAAAAAATCTTCGTCATGGAGTTTAGCGATCTGATGCCGCCGACGCTCATCACCCGCGACCGCGCGGCGATCGAGCGCTTTCGCGCCAAGCACGGCGAGATCGTCATGAAGCCGCTCTACGGCCATGGCGGCGCCGCGGTGTTCAAGGTCGGGCGCCGCGATCCGAACTTCGGTTCGCTCTTCGATATGTTCGCGACGATGTTTCGCGAGCCTTGGGTCGTGCAGCGCTTCCTGCCGGAGATCGTGAAGGGCGACAAGCGCATCCTTCTTATTGACGGCGAGGCGATGGGCGCGATCAACCGTATTCCCGCCGATGACGACATTCGCTCCAATCTGGTGCGGGGCGGGGCGCCGGCGGCGTCAGAACTCGACGCGCGAGAGACGGAGATTTGCGCGCGGCTCGGGCCGGAGCTGAAACGGCGCGGCCTCGTCTTTGTCGGCATCGACGTGATCGACGGCTGGCTCACCGAAATCAACGTCACCTCGCCCACGGGGCTGCGCGCGTTAAAACGCATCGGCGGGCCGGATCTCGCGCCGCCGCTCTTCGACGCGATCGAAAACCGGCTGCGCGCTCTGCGCGCATCGGGTCGACCGCCGGAACATGCGCGATGAACGAAGCCGCGCCGATCGGCGTTTTCGCCGGCCTTGATCCGGACGCCCAATTCCAAGGTCTGCGAGAGGCGCTGGCGCCCGCAGTTGCGACGATCTGCAAGACCGAGCGCGGCCATGCCCGGCGCACGGCGATTGTCGAATTGTTTCGCTCCGTTCTCGCGGAAGGACGTGAAATCGCCCGTGCCCGGCTAGAGGCGCGCGGCTCGGGATGGGCCTGCGCGCGATTGCTTTCCGCGCTCGAAGACGAGTTGATCGGCGCGATCTACGACTATGTCGTGCGCTATGTTTACGTCGTCGACAATCCGACCTTCGCCGAGCGTCTCGCCATTGTCGCCGTCGGCGGCTATGGGCGCGGGGCGCTCGCGCCAGGTTCCGACATCGATCTTCAGTTTCTCGTTCCTTACAAACAGACCCCCTGGGGCGAAAGCGTCATCGAGGCGATCCTTTATATTCTTTGGGATCTGCGCCAGAAGGTCGGCCATGCGACTCGCTCCGTCGCCGAATGCATGCGTCAGGCTCGCGTCGACATGACCATTCGAACGACGCTTCTCGAATCGCGTTTCATCCTCGGCAACGTCGAACTCTTCAATGAATTCCGCGACAGTTTCGACCGCGAGATCGCCCGTTCCGACACGCGCGAATTCGTCTCCGCCAAGCTCGCCGAACGCGACGCGCGCGTGATGCACGCCGGCGCCTCGCGCTATCTTGTCGAACCCAATGTGAAGGAAGGCAAGGGCGGCCTGCGCGATCTCAATACGCTGTTCTGGATCGCGAAATATGTCTATCGCGTGCGCGAGCCGAAGGAGCTCGTCGCCGCTGGGCTTTTCACCGCCGCCGAGCTCAGCCTCTTCGAGCGCTGCGAAGAGTTTCTTTGGCGCGTGCGCTGCCACCTGCATTTTGCCACCGGCCGGGCCGAGGAACGGCTTTCCTTCGACGTTCAGCCTGCGATCGCCCGGCGCCTCGGCTATCACGATCGCAGCGGACTGTCGCCGGTCGAGCGCTTCATGAAGCACTATTTTCTGGTCGCCAAGGAAGTCGGCGATCTCACCGCAATCGTCTGCGCAGCGCTTGAAGAAAAGCAGGCGAAGCCCCGCGCCATTTTTGAACGTTTCCTGCAGCCGTTTCGGCGTCGGCGCAGCCGCGCCCCGCAAGGCGATTTCATCGTCGATCACGATCGCATCAGCATCGTCGACGCCGACGTGTTCAAGCGCGATCCCGTCAATATCATCCGACTGTTCTGGATGGCCGATCATCACGGCCTGCCGCTGCACCCCGACGCCTTGCGCGCGGTGACCCTGTCGCTGCGCCTGATCGACTCCAATTTACGCGCCAACAAAGAAGCCAATCGGTTGTTTCTCGAAATCCTGCTCTCGCGCAACATGACCGAAATCACGCTGCGACGGATGAACGAGACCGGCGTGCTGGGCCGGTTCATTCCGGATTTCGGCAAAGTCGTCGCGATGATGCAGTTCAACATGTATCATCACTATACGGTCGATGAACATCTGCTGCGCGCGGTCGGCGGATTGTCAGATCTCGAAGCTGGCCGCATGCCGGAGCACCAGCAGCTCGTCAGCGAAATCCTGCCGACGATCGTCAACCGCAAGGTCCTGTATCTTGGTCTCTTCCTGCATGACATCGCCAAGGGCCGAAAGGAGGATCACTCCGTCGCCGGCATGGAAGTCGCGCGCACGCTATGTCCGCGCCTGGGATTCACGCCCGGCGAGACCGAGTCCGTCGCCTGGCTTATCGAGCATCATCTCACCCTATCGAGCTTCGCGCAGAGCCGCGATCTTTCCGACCGCGTCACGATCGAAAATTTCGCCGCCATCGTTCAGACGATGGAGCGGCTGAAGATGCTGTTCGTTCTCACCGTATGCGACATTAATGCGGTCGGGCCCGGCGTGCTCGACGCGTGGAAGGAGCAACTGCTGCGCGTCCTCTATTGGGAGACGGAAGTCGTGCTCGGCGGCGGGCACTCGGCGGTCGATCGCAAGAGCCGCGTTACGGCCGCGAAAGAAGAACTACGCGCGGCGCTGCCGGAGTGGAGCGATGAGGAGTTCGACGCCTACGCCAAACGCCACTATCCGGCCTATTGGCTTAAGGTCGACGTCGCGCGCAAGGTTCGCCACGCCGAGCTGCTGCACAAGATGAATGGCGCGCCGGCGCCGCTTGCGACGGCGGTTGAACTCGACAGAACGCGGGGGGCCGTTGAACTTACCGTGGTGGCGCCCGACAATCCGCGACTGCTGTCGATCATCGCCGGCGGCTGCGCGGCAGGGGGCGCCAATATCGTAGACGCGCATATCTTCACCACTGTGGATGGTCTCGCGCTCGACACGATCTTCTTCTCGCGCGCCTTCGATCATGATGAAGACGAGATGCGTCGCGCCCGGCGGATCGCGGACCTTATCGCCAGAGCGTTGCGCGGCGAGGTCGTCGTGTCCGACGAATTGAAGGCGCGCGCCAAAGCCTATCAGCCGACCGACGCCTTCTCGGTCGCGCCGGAAGTCGTCGTCGATAACAGCCTGTCCAACGTCTACACGGTGATCGAGGTCTCGGGGCTGGACCGCGAAGGTCTTCTTTTCGAACTCACCAATGCGATCTCAAGGCTCAACCTCAATATCGCTTCGGCGCATATCGTCACCTTCGGCGAGCGCGCCGTCGACGCTTTCTACGTCACCGACCTGACCGGCGCGAAAATCGTCTCGCCGCAGCGTCAGGCGGCGATCAAGCGCCAGCTTCTGGAAGTCTTTGGCGGCCAAGGGGGCCGCGGCCAAAAAAACCCCGCCGCCGTACCGACTTGATTTTGACGTTGCGCGCGCAGATATCGTGCCTTTTACAAGAACCACGGTGATAGCATGAGCGATCCAATGAATGCCGATAAGAAAGGTAACGCGACAGGAAACAAAAGCGCGGCGGAGCCCTCATCCCTGTCGCAACCCTCGGCGGAATCCGACATTGCGCAACCAGAGCCCTTCACCGAACTCGAAAATCTGTATGCGGAAAATGCGGGTCTAAAGGACAAGCTGCTTCGCGCGCTCGCCGAGGTCGAAAATGTGCGCCGCCGCGCCGAGCGCGAGGTTGCCGACGCGAAAGCCTATGGCGTCGCGAATTTTGCGCGGGAAACGCTGTCTTTCGCCGATAATCTGCGCCGCACCTTGGAGAACGCGCCCGAGGGAGCGCGCGCAGACCCGGCGGTAGCGTCGCTCGTCGAAGGCGTCGCGGTAATGGAGCGCGATTTTCTGGCGCGGCTTGCCCGCTTCGGCGTCAAGAAGATCGAAGCGCAGGGCGCGCGCTTTGATCCCAATCAGCATGAGGCGCTGTTCGAAATCCCTGATGAGACTCAGCCCGCAGGCACGGTCGCTCAGGTCGTTGAGGAAGGCTATATGATCGGCGAACGCGTGTTGCGGCCGGCAAAGGTCGGCGTGACCCGCGGCGGATCGAAGCCTTCCTGACGGCGGGAGAGCGACCATGGATAACCGGGCGCCGGCGACAAAGCCCCAAGAAGCGGGGATCGTCGCGGCGGCCGTCTATCAGGGCGGCCGCAAGATCGCTGATATCACGATCGATGAAGCCGGAGAGTGGGCCAAGCGCGAGGGCCATGTCGTTTGGATCGGGCTTTACGAACCGTCCAAGGAGCTGCTTGAGCGCGTTGCGCGCCAGTTCTCGCTCCATCACCTCGCGATCGAGGACGCCTTCAAAGCGCATCAGTTCCCCAAGCTCGAAGAATATGAGGACAGCATCTTCATCGTCGCGCGCACCGCGCAGATGGTTGACGGCCACATCGCCTTTGGCGAGACGCATCTTTTCGTAGGCGTCGGCTATGTCGTGAGCGTGCGCCACGGAGCCTCAGAATCTTATGCGCATGTGCGCGAACGCTGCGAAGCGCGCGCGGAGCGACTCTCCGAGGGCGAGGACTTCATCGTCTACGCCATTCTCGATTTCATCGTCGACAATTACTTCCCGGTGCTCGACGCTATCGATAGCGAGGTCGAGGACATCGAGGACCATGTCATCACGACGACGATGGGCAAGGCGGAAATCGAGCAGCTCTATACGATGCGCCGCGACCTGCTGCATCTTCGCAACGCCGCGACGCCGCTTTCCGATGTCTGTCGACGCTTGGAGCGCAGCGACGTCGTCGCCATCGATCCGGGTATGCGGCCGCATTTCCGCGACGTGCGCGATCATCTGCGGCGCGTGCAGGAGCGCATCGACACGATGCGCGAGACTCTCGCCTTCGCCTTTGAAGCGAGCCTGATGAATTCGCAGATGCAGCAGACCGACATCTCCCGCCGGCTTGCCGCATGGGCCGCCATTCTCGCCGTGCCCACAGCCGTCGCCGGCATTTACGGCATGAATTTCGAGCATATGCCGGAGCTTGGCTGGAAATATGGCTATTACGTCGTCCTGAGCGTGACAGCGACGGTTTGCGCCTATCTCTACTATCGCCTCCGCCGCGCTGGCTGGTTGTAGGGTCGCCTTACGAAAGTTTCATCCCGCCGCCATTGGCCGGCAAAGCGCCCATCTCCATCTTCTACTCGCGGCGACGTTTTGCTTCTCCTCCGCGAGGCGTCGCTCTGAGATGGAGATTTTCGAAGAATGCCTATCGCAATCAATCCTCGCGACCGCGCCATGGAAGCGCCGCGCCGCGCGTCCCGCTTGGCGCTGCTGGGCGCAGCGGCCGCGTTCGCGCTTGGCGCCGCCATCGGTCCGACGCCGCTGACGCCGGCTTACGCCGAAGCGCCGCTTTCGGGACCGATCGCTTCCGGCGGCCCCACGTCCTTCGCCGACATTGTCGAGCGCGTGAAACCCGCGGTCGTCGCCATCAAGGTCAAGGCGATGGAAGATTCGCAAGGCGGTATGTTCGAGATGCCCGACATATCGCCCGACGACCCGATGTATCGTTTCTTCAAGCGTTTCGGCGAACAGGGTCAAGGCCGTCCGCAGAAACACATGACGATGTCGCAGGGCTCCGGATTCATCATCAGCCCTGACGGCTATGTCGTAACCAACAACCATGTCGTCGAACACGCCAATGAAGTCGAGGTCGCGCTCGATGACGGCCGGTCGCTGCCGGCCAAGGTGATCGGAACCGACAAGCGCACGGACTTGGCGCTGCTCAAGATCAGCGATGGCCAGAAGTTGCCCTATGTCGAGTGGGGCACGACGGCGCCGCGCGTGGGCGATTGGGTGATTGCGGTCGGCAACCCGTTTGGCCTCGGCGGCTCGGTGACCGCCGGCATCGTCTCGGCGCGCGGGCGCGACATCGGAGCCGGCCCCTATGACGATTTCCTGCAGATCGACGCGCCGGTCAATCGCGGCAACTCGGGCGGTCCCGCCTTCGACGCGCATGGCAATGTGATTGGCGTCAACACAGCGATCTATTCGCCGTCGGGCGGTTCGATCGGCATCGGCTTCGCCATTCCGACGGAGGTCGCCAAGGACGTTGTCGCGGCTTTGAAGGACAAGGGCTCCGTGGCGCGCGGCTGGATCGGCGTCAAGATTCAGAACGTCACGCAGGAAATCGCCGACAGCATGGGGCTGAAGTCCACGAAGGGCGCGCTGATCGCGCAGCCGCAGAAGGGCGCCCCGGCCGAAGAAGCGGGCCTGAAGGCGGGCGACGTCATCGTCGCGGTCAATGGCGAGAAAATCGAGACTACACGCGATCTTGCGCGTCGTATCGCCGCACTTGGCCCCGGCAAGACGGTGGACCTGACCTATCAGCGCTCTGGCGCCGAAAAGACCGTGAAGCTCAAACTCGGCGCTTTGCCTGACGAGCAGGAAGCGCGCGCCGACGACGAAAACTTTTCCGAGCGCGGTCCGGAGCTGTCCGGCCTCGGAATTGAAGTCGTGCCGGCGACCGAGGTGCGCGGCGCGGGCCGGGAAGGGCTGCTCGTGACGGATCTCGATCCGTCAGGCCCGGCCGCGCAAAAGGGATTGCGCAGGGGCGACGTGATCGTCGAGGCCGGCGGACAGCCGGTCAGCTCCCGCCGCGATCTCGCCGCTGCGCTCGAGGCCGCGCGCAAGGACGGCCGCCGATCGGTGCTCTTGCGGGTGAAGTCTGCGGATGGGGCGAAATTCCTCGCCGTTCCCGTGAAGGGCGCCGGCTGAGCCGGTTTAAGGAACTTCTTGCGTAGAGACCGCGACACACTGCACCCGCCCGCAGCCGGTCTCCGCAACGAAGAGCGTCGGGCAGAGCCAGTCCCCTCCTGGCTCCCGAACGCGGGCAGGCCGGCGCACAATGCGCCGGCCTGCCGTTTTTTTGCAATCTCGGATATAGAGAATCATGCGCATACTGATTATTGAAGATGATAGCGAGGCGAGCGAATACCTCGTCAAGGCCTTCCGCGAACAAGGGCATGTCGCCGAACATGCCGCCGACGGGCTTGCCGGCTATGGCCGCGCCAGCGAAGGCGACTATGACGTGCTCATCGTCGACAGGATGCTTCCGAAGATGGACGGTCTGTCGCTGATCTCGGGCTTACGCGAGCAAGGCGTCGAAACGCCCGCGCTCATTCTTTCCGCCCTTGGCCAAGTGGATGACCGCGTGAAGGGTCTGCGCGCCGGCGGCGACGACTATTTGCCGAAGCCTTATGCCTTCTCCGAGCTGCTGGCGCGCGTCGAGGCGCTGTCGCGCCGTCGCGTCGGCCCCAAAGGCGAAGAAACCCAATATCGCGTTGGCGATCTGGAGCTCGATCGCTTGTCGCACAAGGTGTCGGTGGCCGGCCAGGAGGTCGCGCTTCAGCCCCGTGAATTCCGGCTGCTCGAATATCTGATGAAGCATGCAGGGCAGGTGGTGACTCGCACCATGCTGCTCGAAAATGTCTGGGACTACCATTTCGATCCGCAGACCAACGTCATCGACGTGCATATTTCGCGTTTGCGCTCCAAGATCGACAAAGGCCGCGAGAACCCGCTTCTGCATACGATCCGCGGCGCCGGGTATATGATCCGTGACGGCGCTCGGTAAGCTTTTCCGGACAACGGCGTTCAAGCTTTCGATCGCCTATCTCGTGCTGTTCTCAATCGGCGCGGGGCTCGTGCTCGCTCGTGTCGGCGCGCGCGTCAAGGAGGTGCTCGACGAGCAGATCGAGCAGACCGTGGACGCCGAGATCAGGGCGCTTTCCGAACAATATTCGCAAGGCGGCCTTCGTCAGCTCGCCAATGCGGTCGAGCGCCGGGTGCGGGCGCCGGGGGGGTCGCTCTATCTGCTCTCGAGCCATTCGGGGGAGGTCATCGTCGGCAATATCGAGCCGCCGGCGTTCACGCCCTCGGGCGGCACCGAGCTCGTCGAGACGACCTATGAGCGACGCGGCGAGCCGGGGATCAAGCATCCGGCGTTGTTGCGGCTGTTCCTTCTTCCGGGCGGCTTTCGACTGCTCATCGGCCACGATATCGAAGACCATGAAGTGCTGCGCGGCATCTTGCGCCGTGCGCTCGGCGTGTCGCTGTTCTGGCTGGCGCTCGTAGGCGCCTTCGGCGGTCTTTTTGTCGCGCATCGCATGTTGGAGCGCGTCGACGTCATGTCGGCCTCGGCGCGCCGCATCATGGCGGGCGATATGCATGAGCGACTGGCGATTACCGGCGCCGGCGACGAGCTTGACCGTCTGGCCGAAAACTTCAACGCGATGCTCGAGCGCATCAGCGAGCTGATGGCCGGTTTGCGCGAAGTTTCCGACAATATCGCCCATGACCTCAAGACGCCTCTCACCCGGCTGCGCAACCGCGCCGAGGCGGCGTTGCGGGCGGGCTCCGGCAACGGCGAGCATCGCGAGGCGCTCGCTGCCGTCATTGAAGAATCCGACAATCTGATCGGCGTGTTCAACGCCCTGTTGATGATCGCGCGCGCTGAGGCGGGCTATTCGAGCGACAACATGGCCGCATTTGACGCCGACGCCGTCGTGCGCGACATCGCCGAAATGTACGAACCCGTCGCCGAAGAGCAAGGCGCGCGTCTCGACGTTACGACCCAAGAGGGGTTAACGGTCACCGGCAGCCGCGAACTGCTCGGGCAGGCGCTCGTGAACCTTGTCGACAATGCGTTGAAATATGGCGCGACAGGTGAGGATCGGCGCATTGGCGTGGACGCGCGGCGCGTCTGCGACCGCGTCGAGATTATCGTCTCCGATCGCGGTCCCGGCATTGCGCCATCGGATCGCGAACGAGTCGTCGGGCGCTTCGTGCGGCTTGAGAATTCGCGTTCTCGCCCAGGCTCAGGTCTGGGATTGTCTCTCGCCGCGGCGGTCGCGCGCATGCATCATGGCGCGTTGCGGATCGAAGACAATGCGCCGGGTCTGCGCGTCGCGCTGTCCTTGCCGGCGATGCGGATGACGGCAGGCCCGCCGGCGCGGATGGAGCGCGCCTGAGGGGGGACTTTGCCCGGCGCGCCCGGATGCTCGGTGGCGCGCGTCTTTAGCGTCGTCACCGTCGCGGATGCGGCAGGCAGCCGCATCATGACGATCGTCCCTTCGCCAAGACGCGAGCGGAAACGCAGCGCGCCGCCGTGCAGTTCGATGAGGGCGCGGGCGATGGCGAGGCCGAGCCCGGATCCGCGCATGCCGTTTTCGATCAAATTCGCGCATTGCTCAAAAGGCTTCCCGAGCTTGGGTATCGCGCATGGGTCGACGCCGCGTCCGGAATCTTCGACATAGACATCGATCGCGCCGCCATGCGCGCGCGCGCGCACCCGCACCGATTGTCCTCTCTCGCTGAATTTTACGGCGTTGGACAGAAAGATGCCGAGCGTTTTGACGATCGCGCTTTCATCGCCGACGCAGCGCAAAGTCTCGCTCGCGTCGGCGACGATCTCGATATCCTTGAGTTCGGCGCCCACACGCCAGACGGCGATCGCTCTGCGCATCGCCTCGGCGACGTTGATTTCACGCTCGGTCAGCCTCACGAGGCCAGCTTCGAGACGCGACATGTCGAGGATATCGGACAGCACTTCGTTGAGGTAGGAGCCGCCCTGGCGTATGCCGCTGCAATATTCCAGATATTTCGGCGAGCCGAGCGCGCCGAACGGCTCCGCCTCCATCATCTCCGAAAAGCCGATGATGGCGTTGAGCGGCGTGCGTAGCTCATGGCTCATATTGGCGAGGAATTCCGACTTCGCCACATAGGCGGCTTCCGCCTCCGCCTTCTGATGATGGTATTGCTCGGCGAGCGTCGCGAGCTGCTGCGCCTGCATTTCTAGAGTCTGCCGCGAACGGGTGAGGTCGGCGACGCTTGCCGTGAGGCGACGCTCAGATTCACGCAGCCTTTCCTCATTGCGCTTGAGCGCGGTGATGTCGGCGCCGACCGATACATAGCCGCCATCCTTGGTGCGGCGCTCGTTGATCTGAAGCCAGCGCCCGTCGACAAGCTGCGCCTCATAGGTGCGGGCGTCTGGCGACGGACCGTCGGGCGGGGCGATCTCGGTTCTGATCAGCGGCGCGGTGGCGCAGTTCATGACCTGCCGATAACTCGCGCCGGTCGTCGCCGCGTCGGCCGAGAGGCCGTGCAGAGCGAGAAATTTCGAGTTGCAGGTGACCAGTCGGTTCTTGGAGTCCCACAGCACGAAGGCTTCCGAGATGGCGTCGATGGCGTCGCGCAGGCGCAGATTGGCCATCTTGGTATATTCGGCGAGCGCGCGCTGCTCGGAAATGTCGATGGCGATTCCAACGAGGTGCTTTCCGGCATCGCGACTTTCTTCGACGATCTGCGCCCGGGCGCGCAACCAGATCCATTCGCCGTCGGCGTTCTTCAGTCGGAATTCGTGATCGACGCTGTTGGCTCGCGACCCCGCGATCATGTCGGCGATCGTTTCGAAGTCGCCGTCTTCCGGATGGAGCATTTCGCTCAATTCTGCGAAAGAGAGAAAACGACGCTCGGCGGCAAGCCCCAGCATCTCATACATCGAATCCGACCAATAGATACGGCCGCGGCTGATATCCCACTCCCAAAGGCCGCAGCGACCGCGGGAAAGCGCCGCCTCGAGGCGCCTGCGGATCAGCGTATTGGCGCGTTCGACCTCTTGACGACGGCGAGTCTGGCGGAAATAGGCGAGCACGATGAGAAGCAGCAGCAGCGTGGCGCCGGCGAAAATCAGGGCGTAGCGCGAAGCGATGACGCGCCATTCGTTGAGCACATTGTCGACCGGATAGATCATCGCCACCTGGCCGAAGGGCGCCGGCAGCTTTCTGACGCTCACCAGCGCAGGAACGCCTTCAGGCAAAGTGACGCGCATCACCCCCGCGCTATCGGCGAAGTCGACGAGCGCCTGTTCGGCGCCGAGCGCCTCCGACAGCGTTAGATCCTTGGAAGGAATTGGCGGAAGGGCTGCGGCGATCCGGCCGCGCTCGTCCGTCACCAGAATGCGGCGGCCGCGAGAAAGCGCCCCATGCGGCACCAGCCGATCAAGCGACGCGGCGGAAGGCTTTTGGACATCGGCCGTCAGCTTGTCGCGCAGGTCGAGCGAGACGGCGCGCGCAAAAAGCTCAAGATCGTCGATGGCCTGTTCGACCAGACGATCCTGCATCGTGCTGGCCAGCGATACGACAAAGGCGCCGAGAGAAACGAAGCAAATCGCGCAGGCGGCAAGCGCCAAAGGCCGCAACCAGGCGAAGTCCTTCAGCCCGGTCGCGCCATCCTCATCGAATCGATACGCCCCCCACACCGTATGGGCGTGAGTCTTCACGCGGGCAGCGGGAGCGCGCGCCATCAAAAGCCTCCGAAATGATTGTGATGCAAACGCGGCTGTACGCCCGAATCACCTTCATTCGAATCTCTCGAGGCGCTTTTGTCCAGACCTTAACGCAAAGTTAACGAAACTTTTTTTTGCGGCCTCAGCCGAGCGCCCTTGTGGCGATGTCGCGCAGGTCCGCTGAGAGGTTCTCCTGCGCGACGATATGCTTGAGTCGAGCCTCAATGAGGCCGCGTCGTCGCGACTCCATCGTGCGCCATGAACGCAACGCCGAAAGAAGACGGGCCGACAATTGCGGATTCTTCGGGTCGACTTCGAGAACGACGCTGGTCAGCAGATCGTAGCCCGACCCGTCCAGCGCGTGAAAGCGGATGAGATTGCCGTTCGCGAAGGCGCCGATCAGCGCGCGTACGCGGTTGGGATTGGCGAGCGAGAATTCGCGATGAGTCATCAGGCCCAACACGCGCTGCGTCGTCGCTGCTTCCGGAATCATCGCCTGCAGCGAGAACCATTTGTCGATGACGAGCGCATCTCCAGCGTATTGCGAATAGAAGCGGGCGAACGCCTCTTCGCGCGCAGGGCCGCCCAGAATCGCCAATGTCGCAAGCGCGGCGAGCTTGTCGGTCATGTTGCCCGCAGCTTCGAACTGCGCAATGGCCAGCGTGCGTCCTTTGTCGGGGTCTCCGGCGGCCAAGAGGTCGAGCGCCACGTTGCGCAGGGCGCGCCGGCCTGCGCTTGCTGCGTCCGGCGTATAGGCGCCGGAGTCAGCGAAGCGCCGGTAGATGGCGTCGAGCTCCGAGCCGAGCGACCTGCCGATTTCGGCGCGAAGCGCCATGCGCGCGTCAAACAGAACGTCAGGATCGACGTTAGTCGCCTTTTCGCGCGCGAGGTCGATGTCCGACGGCAGCGACAACGCCTGCGCGACAAGCGCCGGATCGTCCTCAGCGCTGGCCAGCAACGATCGCAGCGCGTCGCTGAGTCCCCTCGCATCGAGCGCGCCGGTTTCGAGACGGCCGAAAATCGCTCGCAACGCCAGGCCTTGCGCCGCCTGCCAGCGATTGAAAGGGTCGTCGTCACAGGCGAGCAAGCGTTCGAGATCTTCGCTTGCGGGCGCAGGCTCGAGGCGCACGGGCGCGGAAAAGCCGCGCAGCAGCGAAACGACCGGCCGCGACGGGATTTCACGAAAGCGAATGACGCGCTCGGCGGCGTCGAGTTCGATCAGGCCGCGGGCAAGTTCGGTCGGGGTTGCGTCGTCGCCGACGAGATCGAGCTTTTGGCCATTTTCGCCAAAGAGCGCGAGCGCGATCGGAATGACGACGGGCTTCTTCTCGCTTTGGCCGGGCGTCGGCGCCGTCTCCTGACGGAACTTCAAAGTGAAGGTCTTGGCGATGGCGTCATAGTCGCCCGCTGTCGTCACGACCGGCGTGCCCGCCTGACTGTACCAAAGCGCGAAATGCTTAAGGTCCCGGCTCGACGCCGCGGCGAAGCAGGAAAGAAAATCTTCGATTGTCGCGGCCGTCCCGTCGAAGCGCTCGAAATAGAGGTCCATGCCGCGGCGGAAAGTTTCCTCGCCGATCAGCATTCTCAGCATGCGGATGATTTCCGCGCCTTTCTCGTAAACGGTCGCCGTATAGAAATTGTTGATCTCCTGATAGACGTCCGGACGCACGGGATGCGCGAGCGGACCGGCGTCTTCGGGGAATTGCGCAAGGCGCAGGCCGCGCACGTCGCCGATTCTCTCCACGGCGCGCGACCGCATGTCGGCGGAAAACTCCTGGTCGCGAAAAACCGTCAGTCCTTCCTTAAGGCAGAGTTGGAACCAGTCGCGGCAAGTGATGCGATTGCCAGTCCAATTGTGGAAATATTCATGCGCGATGACGCCTTCGATGCCGGCGTAATCGCCGTCAGTCGCAGTGTCGGCAGAGGCGAGCACATATTTGTCGTTGAAGATATTGAGGCCCTTGTTCTCCATCGCGCCCATGTTGAAGTCGGAGACGGCGACGATGTTGAACACGTCGAGATCATATTCGCGGCCGAATTTCTCTTCGTCCCATCGCATCGAGCGTTTCAGCGCGTCCATAGCGTAGCCGGCGCGCGGTTCCTTGCCGTGTTCGACATAGATGGCGAGATCGACCTCGCGTCCCGACATCGTCGTAAATTTGTCGCGCACGACGCCGAGATCGCCACCGACGAGCGCGAAGAGATAAGAGGGCTTGCGGAAAGGATCGCGCCATATGGCGTAGTGGCGATTGGTTCCGTCGATGTCGCCTTGCTCCACGGGATTGCCGTTCGACAGAAGGATCGGCGCTTCGCTCTTTTCGGCTTCGATGCGCGTCGTGTAAACGCTCAATACGTCCGGCCGGTCGAGGAAATAGGTGATGCGGCGAAATCCTTGCGCCTCGCACTGCGTGCAATAAGCGGAGCCGGAACGATAGAGTCCCGAGAGCTGCGTATTGCCGTTGGGATTGAGCTCGGTCTCGATGTCCAGCGTAAAGGGCGAGTCGGGGACTTTGGCGAGGGTCAAACGATCAGGCGTCGCCTCGAAGTCGCCAGGACCGAGCGTCGCGCCGTCGAGCCTGACGCCGAGCAGGCTCAGATCGTCGCCGTCGAGCGCAAGCGGCGCGCTGGGATTGCCGGCAGGATTGCGGCGCAACGCCAAGCGCGCGACGACTCGAGTGCTTGTCGGATGCAGCCTGAAGTCGAGTTCGACCGAATCGATTTGGAAGTCGGCGGGACGGTAATCGGCGAGCCGAATGGCGGCGGTCGAAGGATGACGCATATTGTCCTCAGGGCTAGGGCCATGGTTTTCCGGTGATTATAGAACCAGCGTCGTCATTTGCGACTGGAAGACGCGCCGAAGCGGGCCCGCGCCGGGGAATTCTCTGAAAAAGGGCCGCCGCCAGACCGAAATGCCTTGAGCATGTCGAGGCGTCCGGGCAAAATCGGGCCGTAGCGGCGCCGAAAAAATCTGGCGTCCGCCACGCGCATCGCCTCGGCGCACGCCGCTTCGCCTCTGGAACGGGGCCGCCGGCTTCGACGGCGCAAGCGCCGGTGGCCTGCAAAGCGAAGGTTCATGATCAATCACATGCAGCGAGCGCTCGCTCCTTTCCTTCGACTTCTCGTTTTTGGCGGCCTTCTGACGTTCAGCGCCGCCGCCGCGAAAGACGCTCCGGCCGAACACCAAAATAGCGTCCAGCCCATTCTCGTGAAGATCTCCGAAGACCAGATGCGCGTCGCGGGCGTCGAAACTCAGCCTGTCGAGTCAGAGTCGGGCATGGGCGAGCTTGTCCTGCCCGGCGTCGTCGCTGTGCCGCCGCAGCAGTTGCGCATTGTCGCCACGCCGGCCGCCGGCCTCATCGAGACCCTGCTGGTCGCCGTCGATGAGGACGTCAAGCAAGGCGCGCCGATCGCCACATTGAAATCGTCGGAACTCGTCGAGGCGCAGCGCGCCTTTCTGCACGCCGTTTCGGATGCGAATCTCGCGGCCGAGAAGTTGCGGCGCGACGAGCAATTGTTCAATGAGCATATTATCGCCGAGCGCCGGTTGATCGTGACGCGCGCCGAAGCGACTCAGGCGCGTTCGGCGCTTGAGGAGCGCCGGCAGATTCTCGCGCTTGCCGGAATGACCGACCAGGAGATCGAGGCGCTTCAGCGCGATCGAAAACTTGCGAGCTCTCTCGTCGTGCGCGCGCCAATCGCCGGAACCATCCTGCAGCGCCACGGCACCACCGGCGAGCGGGTGCAGGCTTCGGCGCCGCTCGTCACCATTGCGCGGCTCGACCCTATCTGGGTCAATCTGCAAGTGCCGCTCAGCCGCGCCGCGGGCCTCGACAATGTCGACCGCGTGCATCTGCCTTCGGCGGGAGTGGACGGCCAGCTCATTCGCATCGGCCGGACGGTCGACACGGCGACGCAATCGGTGACGGCGGTGGCCGAGTTCCGTCCCGGACGCAGCGCTCTGCGCCCGGGCCAGGCGGTGCAAGCGATCATCCGCATGTCAGGCGGAGGCTTGACGCAATGGCGCGTTTCGGCGGACGCGCTTGTGAATTTCAAGAACCACAATTGGGTGTTCGTACGCGCGCCGGACGGTTTTGTCGCGACCCCGGTGACGCTCGTTTCCGAAACGCCGCAACACGCCTCGGTGCAGGGCGCCCTCAAGGCCGGAGAGCGCGTGGCGACACGCGGCTTGTTGACTTTGCTGGCGGAACTCGCCGAGGCCGAAAGGTGACGATCCGCAATGCTTGAAAGACTGATCCGCGTCGCGCTCCAGCAGCGACTGCTCGTCTTTCTCGGCGCGCTCGGTCTCGCCGCGTGGGGGGCGGTCAGCTATTTCAAGCTGCCGATCGACGCCTTTCCGGACGTCGCGCCGGTGCAGGTGCTGGTCGCCATGCGCGCGCCAGGCCTCACGCCCGAGGAGTTGGAGGCGCGCGTCACCGTGCCGATCGAGCTTGCAGCGAAGGGCATTCCTAATCTTCTTCGCATGCGATCGACGACGCGTTACTCGGTCGCGCTGATCACTTTCGAATTTTCGGAAGGCACCGACATCTACTGGGCGCGCGCGCAGGTCAACGAGCGTCTGGCGCAGGCGCAAAATCAGTTGCCCGACGGCGTCTCCGGCGGTCTCGCGCCGATTGTCACGCCCCTCGGCGAGATGCTGATGTTCACCATCGTCGGCGGCGACCTCACGCCGACCGAGCAACGCACGCTGCTCGACTGGACGATACGTCCCGCCATCCGCGGCCTGCCGGGCGTCGCCGACCTCAATGTTCTTGGCGGTTTCGTGCGCACGTTTGAAGTCGCGCCGTCGCCCGCCGCCATGGCGTCCCGCGGCGTCACCGTGGAAATGCTGCAGTCGGCGCTTTCCAATAACAACAAGAACGACGGCGCCGGACGCGTGCGCGACGGCGAAGAAGCGCTGCTGGTCCGCGCCGAGGGGCGACTGAAGTCGCTCGAAGAAATACGATCGGTCGTCATCGCCGCGCGTGACACCGGCATCGTGCGCGTCGGCGACGTCGCCGAGGTGCGCAATGGCGCGCTTCCGCGCAATGGCGTCGTCGTGCGCAACGGCGAGGGCGAGGCGGTGTGGGGGCTTGTCCTGGGCCTGCGCGGCGCCGACGCGCGCATGGTGGTCAATGGCGTGAAGGAGCGGCTCGCCGAAATCGAGCCGACCTTGCCGAACGGCGCCAAGATCGAAATCTTCTACGATCGTAGCGAATTGATCGGCAAGGCGGTCTGGACCGTGCAAAAGGTGCTGATTGAAGCGATCGTGCTCGTCGTCATCCTGCTCATGCTGTTCCTTGGGAATCTTCGCGCCGCGATCGTCGTGTCGCTCATTTTGCCGCTCGCCGCGCTTTCGACATTCGGCATCATGCGTTGGTGGGGCCTGTCCGCCAACATCATGTCGCTCGGCGGCCTCGCGATCGCCATCGGACTTTTGGTCGATTGCGCCGTCGTCGTTGTCGAGAACGTCGAACACCGCATGGCGCATTCGCATGACGCCAGCCTCTCCGATCGCATTTTCATGACGTTCGAGGCGACTCGCGAGGTCGCCGTTCCGCTGACGTCGGGCGTCATCATTATCGTCACCGTGTTCCTGCCGCTACTGTCTCTGGAAGGTCTGGAGGGGCGTCTGTTCGCGCCGGTGGCGCTGACCATCGCTTTCGCGCTCGGATCGGCGCTCCTGCTGTCGCTCACCTTCGTGCCCGCGCTCAGCGCAACATTGTTGAGACCGGGACAGGCCGACGAGCCCTGGCTCGTGCGCAAGATCGGCGCGGTCTACGAGCCTCTCCTCAAGCGCTCGCTCGACAAGCCGTTGATTGTCGGCGTCGCCGCCGTGCTGGGACTCGTCATCGCCTTCACCGCTTATGCGCGCATCGGCCAGACCTTCATGCCGGTGATGAACGAGGGCACGCCCGTCATCACCATTCGCAAACATCCGTCAATCAGCGTCAATGTGGCGGCTGAAACAGATATGCGCATACAGCGCGCGATCATGGAGCGGGTGCCGGAAGTCAAGGGAATGATGGCCCGCGCCGGCGCCGACGAACTCGGCATCGATCCGGTCGGACTGAACGAGACCGATAATTTCCTCACGCTGGCGCCGCAAAGCGAATGGCGCGGCAAGAATATCGACGCGCTGATGGGCGAAGTTCGCGCCGTGCTCGATGGCATACCCGGCATTTCCTACGCCTTTTCGCAGCCGATCGACATGCGCGTGCAGGAAATGATTATCGGCGCGCGCGGGGATGTCGTCGTCAAGATATTCGGTGACGATATCGATGAGCTGAATCGTCTAACCCGCGAAATCGCCGCGACGCTGCGCAAGATCAAGGGCGCGCAGGACGTATTCGGCCTGCAAAACGACGGCATGCGCTATCTCACCGCGCGCGTCGACCGGCTCGCAGCCGGGCGCTTCGGCCTCAATGCCGGCGAAATTCAGGACGCGCTCCGCGTCTGGGTCGACGGTCAGCCCGTCGGCATCGTGCTGGAAGGGCCGATCCGCACGCCGCTCGTCATACGCGGGTCGGAAACGTCGCGTCGCTCGTCCGTCGATTTCGCGCGGCTGCCGATGGTGTCCTCCGAAGGCAAGGTCGTCGAATTGTCGCAGCTTGCCGACGTGAAGGTCGAGAACGGTCCGATCCAGGTCGTTCGCGAGGACGGCCGACGCTTCGCCACCGTTCTCGCCAATGTAACGGGACGCGACCTCGTCGGATTCGTTGACGAAGCCAAGCAAGCCGTCGCGAAGAACGTAAAAACGCCGGCAGGATATCGCTATCAATGGGGCGGCCAATTCGAGAATCAACAGCGCGCTTCGGCGCGATTGGCGATCGTCGTGCCGATCGCGTTGGCGCTGATCTTTCTGTTGCTTTATCTGACGTTCAACTCGGTGCTGCAGGCGACGCTGGTGTTCTGCAACGTGCCCTTTGCGGCGATCGGCGGCATTCTGGGCTTGTGGCTTTCGGGTGAGTTCATGTCGGTGCCATCGTCGGTCGGCTTCATCGCGCTTATCGGAATCGCGGTTCTCAACGGGGTGGTGCTCATTTCATACATCAACAAGCTTGTCGCCGACGGCGCCCGCAGCACGCGCGAAGCGGTGCTCGAAGGCGCGCGCCGGCGCATGCGGCCCGTCTTGCTTACCGCGACAATTGCTGCCTTCGGCCTGATCCCGTTCCTGTTTGCGCATGGGCCCGGCGCCGAGATCCAGCGCCCTCTCGCCGTCGTCGTCATCGGCGGGCTCATATCCGCCACAGTTTTGACCCTAATTCTGCTGCCAATTCTCTACGATCGAACGGCTAACATCGGCATGGCGTTCCGCCAGATATTCAGCGCGCGCGCCATGCGTCGCGCTACGGCGACAAGCCGTCGGGAGGACGCTCGCGCATGAGGCCGAGCGCGGTTCTTGCTGCAATCTCCTTGTTCGCGTGCGCATTGCCTTTCGAGGCGAGCGTCTCCGCGCAGGAGCAGGAAGAGCCGCCCGGGACGCGCATCACAGCTTCGGTTAAACCGTCGCCGAAGAAAGCGCCTGAGAAATCATCCAGGAAAGCCCGCGTTCAGGCGCCGACTAAGCGAAGCGGCGGCATGCTGGCGAAACATCTTGAGATGGCTGTCTTGATCGATGCGCCAAGCCGCTCGCTCGAGGCGCAGTTTCGCGCCGTCTCGGCGCGCTATGCCACGGCCAATTCGCTTACGCCGGGTTCGCCTTACGTCGCGGGCTATCAGCGCAACTCGGCCGCCGGCAATTTGCGCAATTACAATGAAACCGAGCTGGAGGCCGGCATGCCGTTGTGGTTGCCCGGACAGCGGGACGCCTTCGCGGGCACGGTGACCACCGGTCTCTTAGAGGTGGAAGAGCGCTTGGCGCTTCGCCGACTGGAAGTCGCCGGCGCGCTACGTGATGCATGGTGGAACGCGCAGCGCGCGGCGCGCGACGTGTCGGTGGCGCGCAATCGCGTCGCCACCGCGCGAGATATCGGGACGGACATGACTCGCCGCGTGGAGCTTGGCGACGCCGGTCAGGCAGATGCGTTGCTTGCAAAGAATGAAACGCTCGCCGCCGAAACTGAACTGGCGCAGTCCGAGGGCGCGGTAAAAGTCGCGCGCATCGCCTACATGGCCTTGACCGGCGGCGCGCCGCCTGATGGCGCGCTGGAATCGGAGCGGCCGCCCATCGATATTGAAGATCACCCGGCGCTGCGCGCGCCCCTCGCGGCGCTTGCCCGAGCGCGCGCTCAGGCGGAACTCGTCGACGCGACGCCCATCGACAGTCCGGAGATCGGCATTTTCGGTCGGCAAGAGCATAATGACCAATATGCGACCGACCGTTCGCTGGACCCTATGGAGCCGATAACGAACCAGCGCACGGACGCGACCACCCTTGGCGTCCGCTTGCGCATTCCGCTCCCGACCCCTGGGCGAAACGAGCCGAGACGCGCCGAAGCGCTTGCCGAGATGGATCGCGCCACAGCCGAATATGAGCGCGCGAAGCGAGTCGTTCTGGCAGAAATAAAGGCGGCGCGCGAAGCGCTGGCGGCGGCGCAGCGCGCGGCGAAACTGGCCGATAGCCGTCTTGCCGTCGCCGATGATCAATTCGACCTGTCGCTCAAGGCGTTCAAGCTCGGCGAGCTCAGCGCCTTCGATCTTTATCGCGTGCGTCAGATTCAGCTCGATGCACAGCGCATGCAGGCCAGCGCGGCGATCAATGTCGGCGTCGCGATCTCACGTCTCAATCAAGCTCAGGGTTATTCCCCTTAACGCGATCGACCCGGATCGCATCGTCTAAGGACATGTGCGCACGAAAGCGGCGATGCGCGAAATCGTCGGCTGGTCGAGCAGCAGCGGCGCATGGCCCTGGCCTTCGACCAAGACTTGCTCCAGTCGCGGCGCGCGCCGCGCCATTTCGTCGAAGACCTCCGGCGAGAGAATATCCGAATTCGCTCCGCGGACGGCGAGAATTGGAACGCCGGTCAGCGCCGCGAAGTCGTCCCAATGTTCCTCGGGCGCGACATCCGGCTTGATCGAGTCGAGCGTGTGCGACAATTCCGGATCGTAGCGCAGGAGAACCTTGCCGTCCTTCTCGACGAAGGTGAGGCGCGCATAAGCTTCCCATTCCTGCGCCGAGACGCTGGAGAAATCGACGCCCGCCGTCATCCGCATCAAGGCGATCGCCTCGCGCATCGAGGGGATCGGCGGCAGCTTGCCGACATAGCGCTTGATGCGCAGCAAGCCGGCATGCTCGATCTTCGGTCCGATGTCGTTAAGCACGGCGGCGAGAACGACGCCCGGACGCCGCGCCGCGATGCGCATCGTGTGCAGACCGCCGCGCGACGTGCCGATAAACACAGCTTGCGCGACGCGGGCGTCCGCAAGCTGAGCCGAGATGTCCTGCTGCTCGACATCGAAATCGTAGCGTCGCCAGTCCGTATCCCAATCGGACCGGCCGCGTCCGCGATAGTCGAGCGCCAGCACCCTTCGCCCATCCTCCTGTAGCGCTCTGGCGATGGGGTCGAAATCGTCGGCCGAGCGGGCGAGTCCCGGCAGGCAGACGACCGGCGGCCGTCCGCTGGCCGCCGCCGCGGGATAGTCGAGAGCATGCAGACGCAGGCCGTCGCTGGCCCGAATGAAACGGCTGATCGGTTCTTGCCTGGACCCCATGGAACGCTCATTCCTGCATGACGAGGCCGCATTCGCTTCCTTGACTTAAGGGCCGGTTGCGGCGAGTTTGCGCGCGCCTGCAACAGGCCTCTCTGCCAAGGAAAATCGCCCTCTCAATGCGCTCCTATCTCGATTTTGAAAAGCCCGTGGCGGAACTCGAAACAAAGGTGGACGAGCTGCGCGCGCTGGCCGAAAATGGCGAGGCCGTGTCGATCGGCGAGGAGCTCAGCAAGCTCCAGGCCAAAGCCGCCAAGGCGCTCGCCGATCTCTATGCCGGTCTTACGCCCTGGCAGAAGATTCAAGTCGCAAGACATCCGCAGCGTCCGCATTTTTCCGATTACGTGCGGCAGCTCGTCGAAGAGTTCACCCCGCTCGCCGGGGACCGGCTTTTCGGCGAGGACTGTGCGATCGTCGGCGGCTTCGGGCGTTTCCGGGGCGAGCCGATCTGCGTCATCGGACAGGAGAAGGGCTCGGATACGGCGGGCCGCCTGCATCACAATTTCGGCATGGCGCGGCCGGAGGGCTATCGCAAGGCGGTACGCCTGATGGAGCTTGCCGACCGCTTCGGTTTGCCGGTGGTCTCGCTCGTCGACACCGCCGGCGCTTTTCCCGGTATCGACGCCGAAGAGAGGGGCCAGGCCGAAGCGATCGCCCGCTCAACCGACGTCTCGCTCTCGCTCGGCGTGCCGAATGTCGCCGTGGTGGTGGGGGAGGGAGGCTCGGGCGGCGCGATCGCCATCGCCGCCGCCAACAAGGTGCTGATGCTCGAGCACTCCGTCTACACGGTGGCCTCGCCGGAAGCCTCGGCCTCGATCCTGTGGCGCGACTCGGCGAAGGCCCAGGAGGCGGCGACGAGCATGAAGATCACCGCGCAGGACCTGCTGAAATTCGGCATCATCGACATGATCGTGACGGAGCCGCCGGGCGGCGCGCACCGCGATCCTGCGGCGGCCATTGGCGCGGTGGGAGAGGCGCTCGCCAAGGAACTCGCGGCTCTGGCGAATTTTTCGCGCGAGCAGCTGAAACAAGCGCGCGCCGATAAATTCCTGGCCATGGGCCGGAAACTTGACGAGAAGCGTTAAGGTAAATCCTGAAAGTTTCGCTCTGATAAGCGTACACGCGGCAGATTCCCGCTGATTCGGACACGTTCTGGTCCCAATATTGGTTTTTCGTGACCACATGCGACGGCTTCCCTTCGAGGCCGGCGCGGCGCCAGAGCCGTCAAAAGGGGACGCCATGACGATTATAGGCAGAGCGCCGGCTTTGGGGCTTGCCGCCTTGGCCGCCGTTGCGCTTTCGGCCTGCGAACAGAGCGGTCTCGCGCATCGCTCGCTTGCGCCGATCCCCTCTGCGACGCTCGCCCTGATGGAGCAGGCCGGCACGACCAAGGAGGCGCCGATGCTGATACGCGCCTACAAGAAGGAGGCGGAGCTCGAAATCTGGAAGATGCGATCAGACGGCCGCTACATTCATCTCAAGACCTATCCGATGTGCCGCTGGTCGGGCCAGCTTGGACCCAAGCGCCAGCAAGGCGACCGCCAGGTGCCAGAAGGCTTTTATTCGATCGGCCCGGCGCATATGAATCCGAATTCGAGCTATTATCTGTCGTTCAATGTCGGCTACCCGAACGCGCTCGACCGCGCCCTCGGCCACACCGGCGGCGACATCATGGTCCACGGCGCCTGCTCGTCGGCTGGCTGCTTTTCCATGACTGACAATCAGATCGCCGAAATCTACGCCATCGCACGCACTTCGCTCGCCGGCGGTCAGCGCGCCATCCAGATGCAGTCCTTCCCCTTCAAGATGACGGCGGAGAATCTCGCCAAGCATCGTCTCGATCCCAACATCGATTTCTGGAAGCAGCTAAAGGAAGGCTCAGACCATTTCGAGGTGACCCTGCAGGAGCCCCAGGTCGCCTTCTGCAACCGGCGCTATGTGTTCAACGCGGAGGGCGCCGCGCATCTCGATCCCAATGCCGCCTGTCCGACGACGCTGAAGCAGGATCCAGAAATCGCTCAGGCGGTGGCCGAGAAGCGCGCGCAGGACGAGGCTAAGGTCGCTGAACTTGCACAAAGCGGCATGAGGCCGGTCAGGGTGGTCTATCAGGATGGCGGTCAGCATCCGAGCTTTGCGTCGCGAGTCCCAGAGGTCAGCCGGCCGGAGACGATCGTTGCACCGTCCGAAATCGCCCTCGACGAGAAACCCGGGCGGGGCGCCGCAAGGGCGCCCGCCAAGCCTGCCGCCACATCGCCTGTCATGACCTCTGCCGCGGCGAAAGCCAACGAAAGCCGGCGGCCCGTACGCGTCGTGGCGATGGCGACGGCGCATAGCGACCGCCGCGATATGTCGACGCTCGCCGCTTCAGACCCGAGCCCGACGAATTCCGTGAGAAAGTGGCTGCGACCGCATAAGGCCGCGGCGGAGGAGATTCCGACGCCGCCCGCTCTTATCGGAGTCAGGAGGTCGGCCGCCGCCCCAACGTCCAAATCCTTTTAAAAATCTCGGATCCTTCGCGTTAACTTAAAGCCGCGCCCTGGCGCGGCTTTTCTTGTTGCACGCCTCGGCCAATCTAGCTGAGCCTTGTCTGTGTCAAAAAAAACTTGACGCTTGTGCGGCGCAGCAATATAAAAGTGCAGCGCAGCGAGAATTTCTCGCTCCGTAGCCCTCCTTGGGCGTTTCCTCCCTTGACTTGGGCCGCTGGTTCGTCCGGCGGCCCTTTTTTATGCCATTAGATGGAAAAAGGAGCCGGAAACGCCATTGCGCGTCAGTCCGGCTGGGCGCTCATCTTCGCTATAGGCGTCGCGCGCCAAGGCAAAGGCCGCACCTTCTTCGCGCAGAACAGTCGCATAATGAAATTCATGCCCGCGCAGCGAAAATCCAGCGGCGCCGAGCGGATGATCCGCCGCCAATCTGACGCGGCGATAGCCGAGATGAAGCTTGCGCTTGGCGAAGCTCGTTTCCAATTCGAGCAGGCCGGCCATTTCATGCGAGTCGCCAGCGGCGTCGATCAGCGCGCGGCCGAGAACCATATAGCCGCCGCACTCGCCGTGAACCCATCGCTCCTTAGCGAAACGCCGCAGTCCGTCCATGAAGCCTCGCGCCGCCGACAACCGGCCGGCGTGCAACTCTGGATAGCCGCCGGGCAGCCAGCAGAGATCGCAATCGTCGGGCGGCGCCTCGTCGGCCAGCGGCGAGAAGAAGAAGAGTTCCGCGCCCGCGTCGCGCCAGCTCTGCGCGAGATGCGGATAGAAGAAGGAAAAGGCGTCGTCGCGCGCAACTGCGATGCGCTGGGTAGGGGGCGAAATGGCCCCCACCCCAGCTCTCCCCCGCTTCGCGGGAGAGGGAGCAAGACGGCGCGCTTCATCAGCGTCACGCGAATCCGGCGTGAGCGTCCCCTCTCCCGCCGTCAGGCGGGGGAGGGACAGGGAGGGGGCGCTGCGCGCCGCCTCGATCATCGCATCCACATCCAGATGCGCGTCGATGAAATCGGCCAGGGCGTCGAGACGCGCATCGAGTCCCTCAGTTTCGCCGGCCTGCACCAAGCCGAGATGGCGCTCGGGGAGCGTAATCGACCCGTCGCGGGGCAGCGCGCCGAGCACCGGGATTCCCAGCGCCTCGATTGCCTCGCCGGCGAGTCTGCGGTGACGCTCGGAGCCGACGCGGTTCAACACGACGCCAACGACTTTCACGCGCGCGTCATGCGCGGCGAGTCCGCGGACGATCGCTGCCGCCGTTTGTCCTTGACCGGAGACGTCATGAACGAGAATGACCGGCCAGCCGAGCATCGCGGCGATGTCGGCGCTGGCCCCGACGCCGGCCGCGCCGCCCGGCGCGCCGTCGAAGAGCCCCATGGCGCCTTCGGCAATGACGATGTCCGCGCCCGCGCTCGCCCGCGCCGCGAGATTCGCGATCAATTCCGCATCCATCGCCCATGAATCGAGATTGACGCCGTCGCGGCCCGTCGCCGCCGCGTGAAAGGCGGGATCGATATAGTCGGGCCCGCATTTGACCGGCGCGACGCGCAGGCCGCGCCTCGTTAGAGCGCGCATCAGCCCGAGCGTCAGCGTCGTCTTGCCGGAAGAGGAGCGGGCTGCGCCGATCAGCAGTCCCGGCGCGCTCACCTTTCGCCTCTTGCGCGAAAGCGCCGGTCATAGGCCGAGTCATACAGCGCGCTTTCGCGAAAATCTTCGCTCGCCAGCGCCGGGCCGACGAGAATCAACGCGGTGCGCTCCATGGGCGTCTCGGCCGCGCGCGCTACTATGTCGGCGAGCGCGCCGCGAACGATGCGCTCGTCGGGCCATGAGGCGCGATAGACGAGGGCGACGGGGCAGTCGCCGCCGTAAAACGGCGTCAGTTCTTCCACCACCTGCGCCAGCACATGAATCGAGAGATGGACGGCGAGCGTCGCGCCCGATTGCGCGAATGTCGCGAGCTTTTCTCTGTCGGGCATTGACGAAGCGCGGCCCGACGTGCGCGTGAGCACCAACGATTGCGCGACTTCCGGCAAAGTGAGTTCGCGTTTCAACGCCGCGCTCGCCGCCGCGAAGGCGGGTACGCCCGGCGTCATCGTATAGGGGATGTCGAGCGCGTCGAGTCGGCGCATTTGTTCGCCGACCGCGCTCCAGATCGAGAGATCGCCGGAATGCAGCCGCGCCACGTCGAGGCCGGCGTCATGCGCCTTTTTCATCTCAGCGACGATGTCGTCGAGCGACAGCGGCGCCGTATCGACGATGCGTGCGTTGGGCGGACAATGCGCCAGCACGCCTGCCGGCACGAGCGAGCCGGCGTAGAGGCACACCGGACAGCGCGCAATGAGATCGCGTCCGCGCAAGGTCAGGAGATCGGCGGCGCCGGGACCGGCGCCGATGAAATGCACGGTCATGGACTTTCCTCTGCGCCGCGTTTCGCCAGCGCGCAAGCGACAACCGGCGTCGTGACGCGCGGCGCAACAAGGCGGCTGCCCGCGCCGGCGCCGACCAGCGCGGCGGCTTCGGCGACGCTGCCGACGCCAAACAGCGCCTGCACGCGCGGCGAATGCGTCGCCGCCGGCCCCTTGCGGGCGCGCAGTTCGGCGAGCGGGAGAAAGACCAGTTCGACGCCGAGGTCGCGCGCCGCCTCGTGCAGGCCGGCTTCCTGGGCCTTGCTTTCGAGCGCGCAGAGCCTCGCGTCGCGCAGATCGACATTGTGCGTTTGCGCGACGCGGCGCACGAGTTCGACGATTTCATTCGCCGCGACGCCGCGTCTCGCGCCGACGCCGAAAGCATAAAGCGCGTTCATCTCTTCACCGCCCGCCATTGCATTACCGCCATCGCCGGCTCGAACGCCTGGAAGCGGCCGATCGGGCGCGCATGCGCGAACTGCAGATGCAAGAGTTCGCCGCCCTTGTCGCGATAAGCGTCGGCGAGCAGAGATTGAGTCTCGATCGTCACGGCGTTGACGACGATGCGTCCACAGCAGGGCAGGGCGCGCCACGCCGCTTTGAGCGTCGCCGCATCGGCGCCGCCGCCGATAAAGATCGCCTGCGGCGTCTCGAGTTCAACAAGCGCTTGCGGCGCTTCGCCATTGACGACGCTGAGATCCGGAACGCCGAGCGCGAGCGCGTTACGAGCGATGCGGGCCGCGCGCGCTTCGTCGCGCTCAATGCCGATGGCGCGGTTCGACGGATCGCTCAGCATCCATTCGATGGCGATGGAGCCGGCGCCGGCGCCGACGTCCCACAGCAATTCGCCTTTGCGCGGCGCAAGCGCCGAGAGCGTTACGGCGCGGATATCACGCTTGGTGAGTTGCCCGTCGTGCTCGAACCATTCGTCGGGCAGGCCCGGCGCAAGCGGAATGACCGGCGCGTCGTCGTCGGCCTGGACTTCGACGGCGACCGTGTTGAGCGGCGCAATGCCGTCGAGCGCAAACGCGTTGGCGCGCGTATCGCGGATGCGCTCCCGCGGTCCGCCGAGCCGTTCCAGCACATAAAGGCGTGATGCGCCCATGCCGCGACCGGCGAGATGGCGCGCGAGGCGCGCCGGCGTCGTTTCGTCCCAGGAGAGCGCGATGATCCGCGCGCGCGGCTGCAGATGCGGCGTCACGCGCTCGAAGGCGCGGCCATGCAGCGACAGCAGCGCGCAGCCCTGCTGGCTCCAGTTGAGCCGCGCCGCCGCCAGCGAAAAAGCAGAAGGCGCCGGAATGCAGAAAATCTCATCGTGTGCGACATGGCGCGCGATGAGATCGCCGACGCCATAGAAGAAGGGATCGCCCGAGGCGAGCACGACCGTCGGCCTGCCGCGCTGCGCAAGAATACGCGGCAAGGCGTCGGTCAGCGGCGACGGCCATTGCAGGCGCTCGGCGGGCGCATCGATCATGGCGAGATGGCGCGCGCCGCCGACAATCAGCGAGGCTTGCGCGACGAGCGCGCGCGCCGCCGGGGATAGCGCGTCGGCGCCGTCTTCGCCAAGACCGATCAGCGACAGCCACGGCGCGCTCATGTCGCCTTCCGCGACGTATAGACCCAATCGCGCGCGCGCACGCGGGCAATGCGGCGCGTGCCGCTGGCGCCGATCACCACGAGCGTCGACATGTCGACCTTGTCGCCCTCGGCTTCGTCGAGGCGCGTCAGTATGATTTCTTCATTTTCGCGGCCGACGGATTTCGCGAGGCCCACGAAAGTCTCGCCGGGAAGATGGCGACGCAGCAGCGTGAAGGCGTCATTGATGCGCGTCGGCCGCGCCCGCGACGCCGGATTGTATAGCGCGATGACGAAATCGCCCTGCGCCGCATGTTCCAGCCGCTTGGCGATGACGTCCCAAGGCTTGAGATTGTCGGAAAGGGAAATCGCGCAAAAGTCATGGCCGAGCGGCGCGCCGAGCCGCGCCGCCGCCGCCTGCATCGCCGAGACGCCGGGAACCACGCGAATGTCGAGGTCGCGCCAGTCGCGCGGACCGCCATCGACCGCTTCGAACACCGCCGCGGCCATGGCGAAGACGCCGGGATCGCCGCCGGAGACGACGGCGACGCGGCGGCCCTGCGCGGCGCGCGTCAGCGCCTTCTGCGCGCGGTCGACTTCGACGCGATTGTCGCTTGCAAGCCGCATTTGCCCCGCGCGCTCGGGAACGCGCGCGACGTAAGGCGCATAGCCGATAATATCCTGCGCGTCGCCCAGCGCCTCTTGCGCCTCATGCGTCAGCCATCGCGCGTCGGCCGGACCGAGGCCGACGATGTAGAGCGCGCCGCTCAAGGACGCCGGCCTCGCCCCGGCACCAGCGCCATCGAGAAATAGGGCGCGTCGTCGTCGCGCTTGTCGGCGAAGCGCATGATCTTCTCCCCCGGCATCGCGCCGCGTTCGACATAGATCGCGCGATCGATGACGCCGGCGCGAGTCATCGCGCGGCGCAGCTTGGCGAAATTGCCGCCGAGCTTCATCACCACGGCGGCGTCAGTCTCCGTGAGCCGCGACGCGAGCCTGTCTTCGTCGAGCGTTGCCGGCAGAACCGTGAGAATGTCGTCGCCCCAGGCCATCGGCTGGCGCGCCGCGGCGAAGCAGCCCGACATGCCGGAAACGCCGGCGCAAATCTCGATGCGAAAGCGCGAGTCAAGCCGGGCGAACATATGCATGAAGGAGCCGTAAAGCAGCGGATCGCCTTCGCAGAGCAGCGTCACGTCGCGGCCGGCTTCGAGCACTGTGCGAATGCGCATGACGCAGTCTTCGTAGAATCGCTGAAGCGAGTCGACATATTCGGGATGATCGAAAGGAATCTCGGTCGTCACCGGATAGTGCAGCGCAATTTCTTCGCAGTCCGACGCCAGATAAGGCGCGGCGATTGCGCGCGCATGACTCTCACGCCCGCGTTTGGCGAAAAAGGCGACGACCTTCGCCGCGCCGATGAGTCGCGCGGCCTTGACGGTGACAAGCTCCGGATCGCCGGGACCGAGGCCGACGCCGATCAGCGCGCCGAGCGCGGCGACGCCTTCACGCGATGTCGAGGCAAGCGCGTTCATTCCTTTTCGCTCGCCAGCGCATTGATCGCGGCGGCGGCCATGGCGCTGCCGCCCTTTCGCCCCTTGACGATCACGAAGGGAATTCTGCCGTCTTGGCGCAACGCCTCCTTCGACTCCGCCGCGCCAACGAAGCCGACCGGCATGCCGATGATCGCGGCCGGCGGCGGCGCGCCTTCGTCGATGATCTCCAGCAGGCGGAAGAGCGCCGTCGGCGCGTTGCCGATCACGACCACCGCGCCGTCGAGACGGTTGCGCCACAGCTCCAGCGCCGCGGCGCTGCGCGTATTGCCGATCTCGGCGGCGAGCGCCGGGACGCTTGGTTCAAGCAGCGTGCAGACGATCTGATTTTCCGCAGGCAGACGCGAGCGCGTGACGCCATGCGCGACCATATTGGAGTCGCATAAGATCGGCGCGCCTCTCTGCAACGCATCGCGCGCTGCGGAGACGAAATTGGGCGAGAACTCGATGTCGTCGGCGAGTTCCGTCATGCCGCAGGCATGGATCATGCGCACGGCGATCCTTTCCTGCTCCGGCGTGAATCGCGAGAGATTCGACTCGGCGCGAATGGTCGCAAAGGAGCGCGCGTAAATCGCGCCGCCGTCGCGGATATAGTCGAAGCGGACGGTCATTGCCCCCTTCCGGCGCGAGCGGAAAGTTCGCGCATGACGGCCTCGAAGGTCAGCGATCTCAAATGCGGCGCCGCGTCAGTCCCGGCGTTCTCGATAAGATCAAACCCCTCGGCGCAGGCAAGCAGCGTGATTGGCGACGCGCTCTGCCGCGCGCAGCCTTTGGCGCAGCCCGAAAGATGCAGTCCGACGCCGTCAGCGCCGACGATCTTTTGCGCCAGCGGCGCCAATTCCAAAACATGGGCGCGCGTCTCTGCGAGCGCCTGCGGACATTCCGGCGCCCCGGGACAGGCGATGACCGCAAGGCGTTGGTCGTCAGACGACGTGATGAGATCATGTTTTCGCGCGCAGGCGACGATGCGTTGTGCGGCGTCTTCATCCTGCGTCACGAGCAGCAAGGCGCGCCACGGCGTAAGCCGCAACTCGCCGGTTCCTTCGTTTCGCGCATATTCTGCGACAACGGCGAATTCGTCCGCTCGCCAGCGGCCGAAAGGCGCGCCGACGCCGGCGTAAAAGACGGCGCCGCGACGTTGAGCGCCAAAAATATGCGCCCATCGCACAGGCGCGCGCGTTTCCTCGTAGACGCGCATCGCGAGTCCGGCCGTGCGCGGCAGCGCTTCAGCGCCGAGCGCCTCGACAAGCGTGTCGACCCGCCGGAAGCTATTTGCATGACGGTCTCTGAGCTCAACGAAGGCGCGCGCCAAACGTAGCGCCGCGTCGAGCGAATCGTTCGCAGCGACCAGCGCCGCGCGATCGGGAACGCCGGCGATGCGGATCGCGATCTCTTCGGTCGAGGCCGCTTCTATGCAGATGTCGGCCTCGACATCGGTAAGCGACAGTGCGCCGCCATCATCGATTAGAAACAGAAATTTTGGCGGCAGCGCGCGCAGTGTCGCATCGCGCTGCAATTCTGCTGCAAGCCGCGTGGCCATCATATTCGCGTCGAAAGCGCTTCGAGCAAGGCCCGCGAGCGGCGACGCAATGATGTTCGTGACACGCTCGGCGTCGGCGTTTGGCGCGAGCATGCCGATCGCTTCGAGCCGACGCAGAGCTTCCGCGATCGTCGCTTCGCTGATCCCGCGCAGCTGCAATTGCGCGCGCTGCGAGAGATCAATCAACCCATTGCCGCAGTCTACGGCGATCCTCGCGATCTCTCGCGCCTGGTCCGCGGTCAGGCGCGAGCCGATCGCCTTGGCGCGGATCAGCAGACCATCGCCGCTCGGCATCGGCGCGAAGGCTCCCGGACACCAGCCCTTGATTTCAGGCCCCGGCTGCAAAGCGCCGTCCCTCCTGGCGTTCGACATCGCTTAACGCGTCGCGCACGCTGTTGCGTTGCGTATTCCATAAGCCGCGCGCGAGCGCTTCACTGAAAACACGCGCGATCGCCTCCAGCGCGCGCGGATTTTCTGCGGCAAGAAAATCTCGTGTCGCATCATCGCCTAAGGTAGCGTCAAAAGCGAGATCGAATTGCGCGTCGCTAATGAGGCCGCTTGTCGCGGCGAATGCATAGAGATTGTCGATCGTCTCGGCGATCTCGCCCGCGCCGCGGTGGCCTTGACGCATCTGGCCTTGCAGCCATCGCGGATTTGCGAGGCGCATGCGCAGAACCCGCGCGATCTCGTCCTTAAGCGCCCGCATTCGCAGTCGCTCAGGCCGAGTAGAATCGAGATGCAACAAATCGGCGTCGCCGCCGAGCATGGCGTTGGCGGCGGCGAAGCCGCCTTCATAATCGGCGAAGGCGGGTCCGATCAGCACGTCGACCTCGGCCATGTCTTGAACATGGACATGCGCATCGGCGGCGGCGACGCGGGCGCCGAACGCGGCGACGGCTTCCGTGCTTTCGCCGGCGCGATCATAAGCGTGACCGGCGGCCGCAAGATAGGCGCGGCCCAGATCGTCGTGGTTCGACCAGTCGCCGCGATGCGCTCGCTCGCTCACGCCCAGTCCGTAGGTTCCGTCAGCGGCGCCGAAGACGCGGCGCAGGTCGTCGGCCCCCTTCAGCGGATTGAATGCGGCGTCCTCATCCAGCGCGGCGACAGCGCGCACCGCGTCATCGAACAGCGCGATGAGGTTGGCGAACATGTCGCGAAACAGGCCCGAGACCTGCAGCGTCACGTCGACGCGCGGAAAATCGAGCCGCGCCTGCGGCAGGATTTCGAAGCCGACGACGCGCGCGCTGGCCGCGTCCCAGTGTGGCGCGACGCCGAGGAGCGCGAGCGCCTGCGCGAAATCCTCGCCGCCAGTGCGGATCGTCGCGCTGCCCCAGAGGTCCAGCATGATATGGCGCGGGAATTCGCCATGCTGCTGCGCGTGGCGCGTCATCACTTCCGCGGCGGCGCGACGGCCGATATCGTAAGCCGTCTGCGTCGGCGCATGGCGAGGATCGATGCAATAAAGATTGCGCCCCGTCGGCAGAACGTCGGCGCGCCCGCGCGACGGCGCGCCGGCCGGGCCAGGCTCGACAAAGCGGCCCGCAAGCGCGGCGATCAGCGCCTCGCGTTCAGCGCGCGCGCAGGCGTCGCGGGCCGGATCGCGATCCGCGCGTCCGAAGACGTGCAGCCCGTCGCCGATGCGCATCTCTTTGAGGTCGCACATCCAGGCGTCGAGTCGCGTCAAGGTCTCCGCGGCGTCCATATCGCGCGATACGCCGCATTCGGCGGCAAGTCCGCTGCGTTCGGCTTCGTCGATGATGGCGCCGGCGATGAGTTGCGCGCGCCGAGCGTCGAGCGCGCTCGCGGTCGCGTATTCGTCGAGCAGCGTTTCGATCTTTGCAGCCGCATCGAACAGTTCGGCGTCGACGAGGGGCGGCGTCAGATGGCCGATCGTCACGGCGCATGTGCGGCGCTTCGCCTGCGCGGCTTCGCCTGGATCGTTGACGATGAACGGATAGATCAGCGGCGTCGGTCCGAGCACGGCTTCCGGCGCGCAGATTTCAGACAGCATCGCCGACTTGCCGGGCAGCCATTCGAGCGTGCCATGCGCGCCGAGATGAATGAGCGCGTCGATCCTTCGCACATGCCGCAGCCAGAGATAGAAGGCGACATAGGCGTGGCGCGGCGGGCGCTGAAAGTCGTGATAAGTCTCGTAACGCTCGGCGCGCGCGCCGCGGTCGGGCTGCAGCGCGACGACAAGCTTGCCGGCTTCAAGGCAGGAGAAGCGGAAGGTTCCGTCGATGACGGCTGGGTCATCCTGCGGCGCGCCCCAGGCGTCGTTAACGCTCGCAACAAATTCGGCGGGGAGCGCGGCGAGCCAGGCGCGGTAATCAGCGATCGAAACGTCGAACGTTTGTATCGAATCTTCGAGAGCGCGTAATACCCTCCCCTTGAGGGGGAGGGTCGAACCGCGAAGCGGTTCGGGGTGGGGTGCGGCCCAGAGACTTGGAAGTTCACCCCCTCCTGCGTCGCTTGGCGACGCGACCTCCCCCCTCGAGGGGGAGGTGGGCGCCGCGCCAACATCATACTCCGCCTCTTGCAGCGCCTCGACGATCTCATGCACGCTCGCTTCCGCGTCGAGGCCGATGGCGTAGCCGCCGCGGCCGCGACGGGCCGGATAGTCGGAGAGAATGAGCGCGAGGCTCTTGTCCTGATTGGGCTTGCGCCGCAGTCGCGCCCAGTTCAATGCGAGATCGGCGACGAAGCCGATGCGCGATTGTTCCGGCGCATGGCGCGTTTCATTGAACTCAGCCGCAAGACGCAGCGGCGCTTCCTCCTTGAAGGAAATCGCGCGGGTGAAAATGCGTCCGTCGACTTCCGGCAGAACGACATTCATCGCGAGATCGGCGCCATTCGCCCCGCGCAGAGAAGCCGCCCAGGCTTGGCGCGACGAGGTCGCGAGAGCGACCTGCAGCACCGGCGCGTCGGCGAGATCGAGAACGCTTCCCGCATCGCGACGCGCAGAAAAGGCCGTGGCGTTGAGGATCACGTCGGGCGCGAAATTTTCGAGCGCATGCGACACGAAGGCTTCGCTCTCGGCTTCCTTCAGGCTCGCGACATAAATCGCCTCGACGGCGAATCCGCGCTCGGCCAGCGCATCGGCGAGCGCGACGATCGGCGCCACGTCGTCGGCGAGGAACATGGCGCGATAAAAGACGATGGTCGCGCGTAACGCCCCGCCGTTACGGCGGGCGACTTCAAAGCGTCCAGCGCTGGCGACGGGCGCGCTCTCGCTCCACTGCGCCGGATGGCCGGCGAGCGTCGCTGCATAGCCAAGGAACGAAAGCAGATTGTCGGGACCGCCGTCTTGAAAGAACCGCCAGATTCGATTGAGCGTCTCGATATCGAGGGTCGACGCCTGTTTGAGGCGCGAATCGTCATGCGCGTCGCCGGGGATGATCGCGAGCGCGATTCCATTCGCGCGCGCAAGTCCCTCGAGTTGCTCGACTCCATAGGCCCAATAATCCTTGCCGCCGAGCAGGCGCACGACGATGAGTTTGGCGTGTCGCGCGACGGCGTCGAGATAAAGATCGACGGAATAGGGGTGCTTCAACTGCGCGAGCGACGCGCAACGCAGGCTTGGAAGAGTCGCCGACCCTCGCTCATAGAGCCGTGCGAGCAGACGCAGCTCGGAATCCGAGAAGGACAGAAACACGACCTCCGCGGGCGATTGCCCAAGGTCGACAGCCGCGCCGGCGTCGTCGAGTCTATGGAGATCGCGCGGGAGGAGATGCATCGCGCCTCACGGCTGCGCCAGCGTCGCGATGACGGCGTCGCGATTGAGGCCCTTTTCGCCGATGATCACGACTTGGCTCCTGCGGGTCTCGCCCGGCTTCCACGCCCGATCGAAATGATGCTCGATGCGCGCGCCGACGCCTTGCACCAAAAGGCGCATCGGCTTGCCGACGACCTCGACGAATCCCTTGATGCGCAGCACGTCATGCGCACGCGCCGCTTCGGCGAGTCGCGACATCAGCGCCGCCGGGTCATTCACGGCTGAAAGCGACACGACGAAACTGTCGAAATCGTCGTGATCGTGTTCGGATTCATCGTCATGATGCGACGGACGGCTGGCGAGATCGTCCTCCGCCGCCGCGGAAAGACCGAGCAGCACCAGCGGATCCACCCGCCCGCCGCTGGCGCGCACGACTTTCGCCGCCTGACGCGCGCCCTGCGTCAGACGGTTGGCGACTTCGCGCTCTTCGTCCGCGTCGAGCAGATCGGTCTTGTTGAGGATCACGAGATCGGCGCAGGCGAGCTGATCTTCGAACACTTCTTCCAGCGGATTGTCGTGGTCGATGGTTTGCGTTTCTTCGCGCTCCTGCGCGATCGCGCCGAGATCGTCGGCGAAACGGCCTTCCGCCACCGCCTTGCCGTCGATGACGGCGATGACGCCGTCGACGGTGAGCCTGGAGCGGATCGCCGGCCAGTCGAAAGCCTTGACGAGGGGCTTGGGGAGCGCCAGTCCCGAGGTCTCGATGATGATGTGATCGGGGCGCTTCTCATGCGCGAGCAGCGCCTCGATCGCGGGGATGAAATCATCGGCGACCGTGCAGCAGAGACAGCCATTGGCGAGTTCGACGATGTTTTCGTCGGGGCAATTCTCGACGCCGCAGGCGCGCAATATTTCGCCATCGACTCCGACATCGCCGAATTCATTGATGACGAGCGCGAGGCGCCGGTCCTTGGCGTTCTCCAGCACATGACGAATGAGCGTCGTCTTTCCCGCGCCGAGAAAGCCTGTGACGATCGTCGCTGGAATTTTCGCGCCGCTCACGATGCCTCCTTTTCATGAGACAGGAGTCGCCAGACGAGGCCGGCGAGAGCGCCCGCGAGCGCCCAGCTGATCGCCTGAACCGCGAGCGAGGAAGCGGCGAAGCGCGCGGCAAGTTCCGCCGGCGCCATGCTCTCGGGCGTCGCGGGATGCGGCGCGAAGAACTGCGGCGCGACGATCAGCGCGACGCCCGCAATATTCGCGGCCGTCGAACCGAGCCGCAACAGAGCAAAAAGTCCGACGCCGGTCGACGCCGCCGTCGCCAGCCACCAGATTTGACGCGCCGCAAGATCGGTTTCCGCCATGCCGGGAAGCTGCGGCGCGAGTCCGAGACTTGTCGCAAGTCCCGTCGCGGCGAAGGCGCCGGCGCCCCACAAGGCGGCGCGGCGCGGCGCGATACGGTCGCCCGAGAGAAGCATGGCGGCAAGCAGAATGAGCGCATAGCCGATCGACACGGCGATTGTCGCGACGCTGGTCGCCGCCGTGCGGCTGAGCCCCGAAAACGCCGGGCCTGCGTCGACGCCCTCATGCGCATGCTGCGCCGTCTCATAGACCTCGGCGGCGAGGATGAGCGGCGTCGTGGTGAAGTGCTGCAGGGCCGCCACCGCAAGCCCAGCGACAAGTCCGGCGATGACGCCGGTCGTCAATACCCGCGCGATCAAGCGCGTCGCGGCCTAGTGACAGGGGAAGGAGAGCGCGTGGCGCGTATCATGCGCCGCGTCATGCGCGCTTTCGGGATAGGCGAAGCCGGCAAGCCAGACGAGGCCAAAGCCGAGAACGAGCGCCACCGCGGCGGCTTTCAGCGCCTCGACCTTGGAGGGCGCGAGAGCGGCGGAATTGGCGAATGACTTGGCGTTCATATCGGTCTCCCTGCCGCCCCACCGGCGGCGATGCGATGCGCAGCGATCGAAAACGATCGCGAAGACGGCAGGTCTCCTGGCTCCCGGGTCGTCGGACGCGCCGCCTTCCCAAGCCTGACGCTCAGTGGCCGATGGCGCGGACCTTGCCGGCTACAGTTGCGGGGGCAGCCGCGGAAACGGACTAACGCCCGCGCCGCGTTCCCTTTTCACTTCTTGCGAAGGACCGTCCCGACTAGTCATATGCGCGGCTCATGCTTCCGTCAAACGGCGGAGGCGGTCGCGAGCGCTTGGAGAGGGCGATGGCTGAAATGGCCGAAGACGACGAGGCGCGCCGCCACCGCCTTAAGATGGAAAAGCGAAAGGCGGTTCAGGACGCCGAGGTCGCCGGCAAGACTATCGCCCGCAAGGGGCTGCTGATGGTCCATACCGGCGCCGGCAAGGGCAAGTCGACCGCGGCCTTCGGCCTCGCGCTGCGGGCGCTCGGCCATGGCTGGAAAATTGGCGTCGTCCAGTTCGGCAAGGGCCAGTGGCGCACCGGGGAGCGCGATATGCTCGAAAAGCTCGGTGACGTGTCCTGGCACACGCTCGGCGAGGGCTTCACCTGGGAGACACAGGACCGCGCCCGCGACGAAGCATCGGCGCGGCGCGCCTGGGACAAGGCGCGCGAACTTATGGACGACCCTGAGGTTCGCCTGCTCGTGCTCGACGAACTGAACATTTCGCTGCGCTATGAGCATTTGCCGCTCGACGAGGTGCTGAGCGCGCTCGCTGCGAGGCGGGAGGACCTCAATGTCGTCGTGACGGGGCGCAACGCCAAGCCGGAGCTCATCGCAGCGGCCGACCTCGTCACCGAGATGACGTTGGTGAAGCATCACTTCGCGGCAGGGGTCAAGGCGCAGCAAGGCATTGAGTTTTAGACTCGAACCAAGCTCCATGCGATCGGATGCCGCCCTTGGCGCCGGCGCGCGTAGAGAATACGCTTCTCTCGCAGGCGGTCGCGTGATCCGGGAGGCGCGCCGACGCCGCGCAACCGCCGGACGAGAAAGAGTCTGTCCGGGCGCGTAAACGTCACTGCCGAATTCGCGAAATCGTCTGGACCGAAAAAGCTCGATGGACATATACGACGCGCTCCGCTTTTCCGCTGCGAGAATCTCTAACGAACTGTTTTCGGCGGGCTCGATATTTTCTGTCTATTCCCTGGCGACGACGTTTCTCATCGCCTTTTGCGCCTTGGCCTATCGGCGTAAGATGCGCCGCGGACGCGCCAACTTTCGGGCGATCGCCCGCGCGATCTTCAACAAGAGAATCCTGCTGACGAGGTCGTTTGCGGCGGACGTCAATCTCTTTGTCCTGAGCGTCGTTCTGATGCCGGTCGTGGTCGGCGCCCTCGTCATCTCGACGAACGCCGTCGCGACGGTCGTCGTCGGCGCGTTGAACGCTTCGTTCGGCGCGCGCGCGCCGGTCGCGTGCTGCGACCTGTCGATAAAGGTCTTTTCGACCGTTGTGCTGTTTCTGGCGTATGAGATCGGCTATTGGGTCGATCACTACCTCAAGCACCGGATCCCGTTTTTATGGGAGTTCCACAAGGTGCATCACACGGCGGAGGCGCTGACGCCGGTCACGAACTTTCGCAATCATCCGATCGACAACATATTTTTTGGCTACATGCTCGCGACATTCATCGGCGCGGCGTCGGGCGCGTTGGCCTGGGTCTTCGGGCGAACCACGGAGTCGTTCACGGTCGACGGGAAGAACATCCTTTTCATTTTCTTCCTATGGACCATCGGACATCTGCAGCATTCGCAGTTCTGGATTCCGTTTCGCGGCGTTCTCGGAAACATCATCCTGAGCCCCGCGCATCACCAGATTCATCATTCGACGGACCCTGCGCATTTCAATCGCAACTTCGGCAGCGTCCTCGCTGTTTGGGATTGGATGTTCGGATCGCTCGAGATTCCCTCGACGAAAAATCCGCGGCTCAAATATGGCGTGACGGAAGAAGGCGCGGACCCGCATTCGGTGGTCGGCATTTTGGCGACGCCGATCTTTAGAGCCGCCCGCTCGCTTTGGCGCGGGGGCGCCGAAGCATGGAATGTGCTGATGGAGCGAATGGAGCAGCGTCGCCGCGAAGGGTCCAAGAGCACAAGCATATCATAAGCCGCGCTCGCCCATGCGCGCTCGTGCTGAGCGCATTTATATGAGGCCTCGAGACTGTTGCGTGAGACGCCATGGTCTCGTCGCTCCCGCGATCCTCTATGCGGGGCTGTGCTCCGGCGCAGTCGCGCCTTCACGCTTCAAATCGTGGCGCTTGGCCCTGGCGATATTGGAGTCGGCTTCGCCAAGTGCGAAACGAGGCCCGAAAACATGGAAGCCGACGCTCGAACATGTCGAGTGCGTCGGCTCCAAAATGATTTGCGCCGTACCCGGGCAAATCGTCCTCCCGAAAAGACAAGGCCGGGTGCTTGCGCGCCCGGCAAGTCTTTCGGCAGGGGTATTACTGAATCATGCGAGCGGTAGAACCGACGCCGGCGCCTTCGATGCCGTTGCGGTTGCCCGTGCCGTTGGTTCCCTCGGGAGAAATCCAGTCCGGAACCCAGGTCAGAGCCACGACCACGAAAGCGACGAAAGCGGCGATCCAAAGCAGCATCTTGCCGACATCGCCAGAGCTGTGAACGTTAACGGCCATGCGTTTTCCCCCTGTTCTTGATTTTGCGTGAATGCTTGCCGCACCGACGAGGAGCCTAGCTTGTTTCAAGCCGGATGGCAATGCGCTCATGCAGGGGGGGCGAACACCCTTCAAAAAAAAGATTTTATCTATAAGAAACAACCGCTTAATGTGCGACAAGAGGTCGCGGAAGCCGCGCAAAAGTCGCGCTGCGCCTCGATCGAAGCGCGCTTGGCGGCGGCGCCCTGAGGACGGGGCCGGCGCGTCCGCGCGGGCGCGGCCTGTCTCGGTCGATCCTGACCGGTCATAGGCCCGGCCGCGGCGCTTGCCCGGCGTGGGCGCATCGCCTATAAGCGCGCCATTCCACAGGCGAGAGTTACGCGGCGTCTGCCTCAAGACGTCGCTCCGGTGGCCGGTTCTTTCGGCCTCTTCATCTTTCGCCGAGGCTCAACCGGAGAAACGACACATGGCGCTTCCAGATTTCACCATGCGCGGCCTGCTCGAGGCCGGCGCTCACTTCGGCCATCAGGCGCATCGCTGGAACCCGAAGATGGCGCCTTTTATTTTCGGCGCCCGCAACAACATCCACATCATCGATCTTGCCCAGACGGTGCCGCTGCTGCATCAGGCGCTGAAGACGGTTTCCGACACCGTCGCCAAGGGCGGACGCGTGCTGTTCGTCGGCACCAAGCGCCAGGCGCAGGAGCAGATCGCCGACGCCGCCAAGCGCAGCGCGCAATATTACATCAATTCCCGCTGGCTCGGCGGCACGCTCACCAACTGGAAGACGATCTCCGGTTCGATCAACCGCCTGCGCAAGCTCGACGAGCAGCTGTCGGCGGGGGCGTCCGGCGTCACCAAGAAAGAGCGCCTGCTGCTGACCCGCGAGCGCGACAAGCTCGAAAAGGCGCTCGGCGGCATCAAGGACATGGGCGGCACGCCCGATCTGATCTTCGTGATCGACACCAACAAGGAACAGCTCGCGATCAAGGAGGCGAATCGTCTCAAGATTCCGGTTGTCGCGGTGCTCGACACCAATTGCGACCCGGACGGCATCACCCATCCGATTCCGGGCAATGACGACGCCGGCCGCGCCATCGCGCTCTACTGCGATCTCGTGGCGAGGGCCGCGATCGACGGCATTTCGCGCAGCCAGGGCGCGATGGGAATCGACATTGGCGCGGCTGAGACGCCGGACGTCGAACCGGCCGTCGAAGCGGGCAGGGTCATCCGCGAGGATTTGCGTCCGGCCGAGGCGATCGCCGCCGCGGAAGCGGAGGCGCCCGGAGAAGCATACGAACTGCTCTCGGCGCCGCGTGGCGCGCCGGACGATCTCGCCAAGCTGCACGGCGTCGGCCCGCAGCTCGTCAAGAAACTGAACGACGCCGGCGTCTATCACTATTGGCAGCTTGCCGCGATGACGGCGCCGGATGTCGAAAAGCTCGACGCCGAACTGAAACTGAACGGCCGCATTGCGCGCGACGGCTGGATCGATCAGGCGAAGGCGCTGCTCTCCGCCTGATCCGCCCGTCACGTCCGAATGCTTAAGACGCGCCGGTCCGATGGGCCGGCGCCGTCGCATGACCCTTTAGAAGGAATTTTGACCATGGCTACGATCACCGCCGCCCTTGTGAAGGAACTGCGCGAGAGCACCGGCGCCGGCATGATGGATTGCAAGGCGGCGCTCACCCAGACGGAAGGCGATTTCGAAGCGGCGATCGATTGGCTGCGCAAGAAGGGCCTGTCCAAAGCAGCGAAAAAGGCCGATCGCGTCGCCGCCGAGGGACTGGTCGCTGCGCTGACGGGCGAGAAGACCGGCGTCGTGGTCGAGGTGAATTCCGAGACCGACTTCGTCGCCCGCAACGCCGATTTCCAGACGCTGGTGAAAAACATCGCCGAGGTCGCCCTCAACAGCGGCAAGACCGAGGTCGAGGCGCTCGGCGCGCAAGCCTATCCCGGCGGCGGCACGGTGAGCGAAGCCATCACCAACGCCATAGCCAGCATCGGCGAGAACCTGACGCTGCGCCGCGCCGCTACGCTCAGCGTCAGCGATGGCGTCGTCGGCCGCTACGTGCATGCGCAGGTCGTCGACGGCCAGGGCAAGATCGCTGTGATCGTCGCGCTCGAATCAAAGGGCGACAAGGAGGTGCTGTCAGCGCTCGCGCGCCAGCTCGCCATGCATGTCGCGTCGGCCAATCCGCTGGCGCTCGACGCTTCGGGTCTCGATCCGGCGACGGTCGAGCGCGAGAAGAAACTGCTCATCGAGAAGAACGCCGGCAAGCCCGAGCATGTGCTGCAGAAGATCGTCGACTCGGGGATCAAGACCTACGCCAAGGAGGTCTGCATGCTCGATCAGGTCTCCAACCATCCTGACCACAGCGGCAAGACCGTCGCGCAGGCGGTCAAGGAACTTGAAGGCAAGGCCGGCGCCCCGATCGTCATCAAGGGCTTCGAGCGCTATGCGCTGGGCGAAGGCATCGAGAAGCAGACCAGCGACTTCGCTGCGGAAGTGGCGGCGGCCGTGAAGGGGTGAGTGATTACTTCTCGGTCGTGGGTAGAAGATCGTGTTAAGGGCCGGGGCGTTGACCCCGGCCCTTTTATTTTACGCGAAATCTCTCCGCTTCACGTCCGGCCTTGCGCCGGGCGTTTGCCCAACACCCACCTTATCCTCTGCAATTGTGGCCCCTCACTTGCCGGCGCCGCGCTGCCTCCGTATGAAGATCGCGCCCCGCCTCAGCCAGCGAGAGACGCCTCATGTCCGACCCCACGTCGACGCGAAGATTCAAGCGCGTGATCGTCAAGCTGTCCGGCGAGGCCCTGCAGGGCGGGGCGCCGCATGGGCTCGACGCCGTCACCCTCGCCCGCATCGCCGCCGATCTCGCGACGGCCGCCGCGGCGGGACATGAGATCGCCGTCGTCGTCGGCGGCGGCAACTTCTTTCGCGGCATCAAGGGCGCCGACACCGGCATCGAACGCGCCCGCGCCGATTCGATCGGCATGCTGGCCACCGTGATGAACGGGCTCGCGCTCGAACAGGCGGTCGAAGGGCAGGGGCGGCAGGCCCGCTGCCTCTCCGCCGTGCCGATGCCGTCGGTCTGCGAATCCTTTTCGCGCCGGGCGGCGCTGCATCATCTCGCCAAAGGCCGCGTCGTCATCGCGGCCGGCGGCACCGGCAATCCGTTCTTCACCACCGACACCGGCGCGGTGCTGCGGGCCGCCGAACTCTCAGCCGACGCCGTGCTCAAGGCCACCCAGGTCGATGGCGTCTACACCGCCGATCCCAAACGCGATCCCAGCGCCACGCGCTACGACCGCCTCAGCCACGACGAAGCCATCGCCCGAAATCTGGCGGTGATGGACACGGCGGCTTTCGCGCTCGCGCGCGAGAACAAGATTCCGATTCTGGTCTTTTCGATCGGCGAGGCGGGCGCGATCGACGCGGCCCTTGCCGGCAGGGGGCGCGCGACGCTGGTCGCCCCGTAAGATGCTTTCGCGCGCGACGGGAAATCGTGTCATAAATCCTGCGCCGGAGGGCTGACGAAGCCGGCGGCGCGCGCGGGTTTCGCCGCGCCCGTTTCGAAAACATAACAAGCGAAGCCGCATTGACGACGGCGACGATAATCAAAGACAGGTTGTGCAAATGGCGGAAACTTTTGACCTTGCGGATTTGAAGCGCCGCATGCAGGGCGCGGTCGCGACGCTCAAGCACGAATTCGGCGGGCTGCGCACCGGACGCGCGTCGGCCAGCCTGCTCGATCCGGTTCATGTCGACGCTTACGGGCAGGTGTCGCCGCTCAATCAGGTGGCCACCGTCAGCGTTCCCGAGCCGCGCCTCATCTCGGTGCAGGTTTGGGACAAGGCCCTGGTCATCGCCGTCGACAAGGCGATACGCGAAGCCAATCTCGGTCTCCAGCCGACCGTGGAGGGGCAGATCCTGCGCATACGCATGCCGGAGCTGAACGAGCAGCGCCGCAAGGAGCTGGTCAAAGTCGCGCATAAATATGCGGAAGAGGCGCGGGTCGCCGTGCGTCATGTGCGCCGCGACGGGCTCGACATTCTCAAGAAGTTGCTCAAGGATCACGCGATCCCCGAGGATGACGAGAAGCGCCACGAGCAAGAGGTGCAGAAGGCCACGGATGAGACGGTGAAGGAGATCGACGCCGCGCTCGCCGCCAAGGAAAAGGAAATCATGCAGGTTTAGGACCCTGCGGCGTTGTTTGGCGCGGGCCCGATGGCCATTTGGAACCTGACCATGACGGAGAGCGACATTCTCGAGGCGGAAACGAGCGCGCAAAACGCGTGCGCGGCGCCGCGTCATGTCGCGCTGATCATGGACGGCAACGGCCGCTGGGCGGCCAAGCGCGGTCTGCCGCGATTCGAAGGACATCGGCGCGGCGTCGAGGCGTTGCGCCGGGCTGTGCGGGCGGCGATCAAGCTCAATATCCGTTATCTGACCGTTTATTCCTTTTCCCTGGAAAACTGGTCCCGCCCGCGTGAGGAGGTGGAAAGCCTGCTCGCGCTGCTGCATCGCTTCATCCGCAACGATCTTGCGGAATTGCACGCCAATAATGTGCGGGTGCGGGTCATCGGCGCCCGCGCCGACCTCGCCGCGGACATTTCGGATCTTTTGCGCGAGGCCGAGCAGATGACCCAGGAGAACACCGGGCTCACCTTGGTGGTCGCCTTCAACTATGGCTCGCGGCAGGAAATTGCGGCGGCCGCGCGCGCCCTCGCCGAAATGGTGGCGCAGGGCCGGCTCGCGCCCGAGGAAATTGACGCCGACGCGATCGCGCAGCGGCTCGACACTGCGGACATTCCCGATCCGGACTTGATCATCCGCACCTCGGGCGAGCAGCGACTGTCGAATTTCCTGCTGTGGCAGGCGGCATACGCCGAATTCATCTTCCTGCCGATTCTCTGGCCGGATTTTGACGAAGCGGCGCTTTCGGCCGCGATCGCCGAATACGCCCACCGGGATCGCCGTTTCGGCGGGCTTGAGACCGCCGAGCGCAGCGCTAAGACCGCTTCATGATGGCGGATCGCAGGGAGCGAACCGTCAGCGCCGCGAAGGCGCCGCCGCTGGGCGCGCCCGCAGGGGGATTTGCCGATCTCGGGCCGCGCATCGCGTCCGCCATCGCGATGGTCGCCGCGGCGCTTGGAACGCTCTATGTCGGCGGCGACGCCTTCGCGCTGTTCTGGCTCGCCGCGGCCTTCGCGGTCAGTTGGGAGTGGCAGAACCTCATCGGCGGCGAAGGCCGCGCGGCTCGCATCGCGGTCGGCGGCGCTGCCGTCGCTGCGGCCACAGCCTTCGGGCGCGCCTCTATGCCGGGCGCCGCCGCTCTCGCGATCGCGCTCCTCGCCCTTGCCAGCGGCGCCCTCGCAGGCCCCGAGCGTCGGCTTTGGGCGGCGACGGGCGTCGTCTACGCCAGCGCCCCGGCCTTTGCGGTTTGCCTGTTGCGCGAATCGCCCGACCGCGGCGCGCTCGCCGTCGCCTTCCTGTTCGCCATCGTCTGGGGCACCGATATTTTTGCCTATTTCGGCGGCAGGCTGATCGGCGGACCGAAGCTGTGGCCGCGCGTCTCGGCGGGAAAGACCTGGTCCGGCACGATCACGGGCGTGGTCTCCGGCGCGTTGCTTGGCCTCGGCGCCGTCTATTTCGGCGCTGGTCCGCAATTTGCGATATGGCCTGTCTTCATGCTGGGCCTCGCCATCGCCGCCTTTTCCCAAATGGGCGACCTCTTCGAATCCTCGGTCAAGCGCCGCTTTGGCGTTAAGGATTCCAGCCGGCTCATCCCCGGCCATGGCGGGGTCATGGATCGGCTCGACGGCTTCATCTTCGCCAGTGTTTTCGCGGCGGCGGTCGGTCTACTGCGCGGCGCCCCGTCGGTGGCCGCGAGTCTCTTCTTCTGGTAAGGCGGAGCGGATGGCGTCAGGAAATGGACAGATCCACGCGCGGGAACCCGCGAAGTCGCGGACGCATGCGGCGCGCCGCATCGTTCTCCTGGGCGCGACCGGTTCGATCGGCCGTTCAACCGTCGATCTGCTCGAGCGCGATCCCGAAGGATTTTCGGTTTCGGCGGTCGTGGGCGGACGGGACGCCGAGGCCCTGGCGCGCGTCGCCCGCGCGGTCAAGGCCGAATTCGCCGCGATCCGGGACGAAAGCGCCTATGACGCGCTCAAAGCTGCGCTCGCCGGGACCAATACTCAGGCGGCGGCGGGACGCGAAGCGGTCATCGAGGCCGCGCTGCGCGACGCCGACCTCGTCGTCTCCGCCATCGTCGGCGCGGCCGGCGTCGAGCCGACCTACGCCGCGCTCGCCGCAGGCCGCGACGTGGCGCTCGCCAACAAGGAATGCCTTGTCTGCGCCGGGGCTCCCTTCATGCGCGCCGCTGCGGAGGCCGGGGTGCGGCTGCTCCCGATGGACAGCGAGCACAATGCGATTTTTCAGGCGCTCGGCGGCGAGGATCCCTCGCGCATCGAGCGGATGATCGTCACCGCTTCAGGCGGCCCGTTCCGCACCTGGAGCAAGGAACGGATCGCCGAGGCGCGCGTCGAGGAGGCGCTCAATCACCCGAATTGGGCGATGGGCCCGAAAATCACCGTCGATTCGGCAGGCATGATGAACAAGGGGCTGGAGCTGATCGAAGCCCATCATCTCTTTGGCGTGCCGGCGGAAAAACTCGACGTCGTCGTTCATCCGCAGTCGATCGTGCATGGCCTCGTCGCCTTTTCCGACGGCTCGGTGACGGCGGGGATGGCCGTGCCGGACATGCGCACGCCGATCGCGCATTGTCTCGGCTACCCCGACCGGCTGACCGCGCCGACGCCGCGGCTGGATCTGGCGAAAATCGCCACTCTGACCTTCGAAGCGCCTGATTTCGATCGCTTTCCGGCGCTGAGGCTGGCGCTTGACGCCTTGCGCTTCGGCGGCGGTCTGCCGACCGTGCTCAACGCCGCCAATGAAATCGCCGTGGAGGCCTTCCTCGACCGGCGCATCTCCTTCGACGGGATCTCGCGACACGTGGCCGAGGCCTGCGAGGCCGCCCTGCGCGATGGAACGGCGAACGCGCCCGAAAGCGTTGAGGACGCCCTCGCCGTGGACCATATTGTCAGAGAAAGATCGCGATCGGCCTTGGCCGGGCATGCCACATCGGGCATTCTGACCTTTCAGTGAACATGGCGTGCGCCGCCGGAAGGCTTGGCGCAAGCGAGACCGGCGAGACACCGCTTTGTTAAACATGCTGACGACCTTCGCCTTCTACCTCGTCCCCTTCGTGCTCGTCTTGACGCTGGTCGTGTTCGTCCACGAATTCGGTCACTTCATCGTCGGCCGCTGGTGCGGGGTTAAGGTCGACGCCTTTTCGATCGGTTTCGGACCGGAACTGTGGTCAAGAGTGGATCGTCTCGGCACGCGCTGGCGAATCGCCGGCATTCCGCTCGGCGGCTATGTCACTTTCCATGGCGACGCCAACGCGGCGAGCGCGCCGGACCCCGAGGCCGTGCGCGCAATGCCGGAGGCCGAACGCAAAGTGACCTTCGCCGCGCAGCCGGTCTGGAAGCGGGCCGCGATCGTCTTTGCCGGACCCTTCGCCAATTTTGTGCTGGCGATCGCGATTTTCGCCCTTCTCTTCGGCGTTTACGGACGCACGGTCTATGCGCCGCGCGTGGGGTCGCTGACCGCTGGCGGCGCCGGCGCCGCGGCGGGCTTCCTTCCCGGCGATCTGGTGCTGAGCGTCGACGGCGCGCCGATCGATTCGTTCTCGAAGCTTCAGGAAATCGTTTCGGGTTCGGCAGACAGAAAACTCGTTTTCGTCATTCAGCGCGGCGATCAGGAGATGACGCTTCCCGCCGTTCCAGCGCTCCGAGAAGTCGAAAGCGCGCTGGGCAAGGTTCGCATCGGCATGCTCGGCATACAGGCCTCGAAGGCTGTCGCCGACATTCGCCGGGAGAGCTACGGACCCATTGAAGCGCTGGGCATGGGCGTGCAGGAAACCTGGACGGTCGTGCGCCGCACGGGGAGTTACATCGGCGGCCTCGTCACCGGACGGGAGAGCGCCGATCAGCTCTCCGGTCCGATCGGCATTGCGCAAGTGTCGGGGCAGATGGCTCAGGCGGCCTCCAAGGTCGGCATGGCGCCGCTCTTGAGCCTCATCGCGATTCTTTCAGTTTCGATCGGCCTGCTCAATCTTATGCCCGTGCCGCTGCTCGACGGCGGTCATTTGTTGTTCTTCGCGATAGAAGCGGCCCGCGGCCGCGCGCTCAACGAACGCGCGCAGGAAGTCGCCTTTCGCGTGGGGCTCGCGATGGTCGGCGCGTTGATGATCTTTTCGACATACAATGACATCGCGCGTCTTATCCACAAGCTCGCCGGCTCCGGTTCCTGACGCCTCAGGCGGCCGCCACCGAAGCGACGGCCAAGGGCCGCGGAAGCGCGCAATTTGCGACGCAATTTTGACATGATCGCATCGGCGACGCCATGTCTTAACCATGCGCTGACCATGAATCGTGGCTTTAACGTCACGCCTTCGACAAATTGCCGAAACAACATTTATTCTGCATTTGCAGGGTTGGGTAAACCTTGTAGAAGGAATCGCTCAACGCTGGCGAAGCGCCGATCGTCGGCGATCACAAATAAAGTTCGCGCCGCGGCCCGGGCGGCGACGTTGCGACGAGGACTAGCATTACATGCGCTCAATCAGCGGCATTTGGAAAACTTCGTTCCTGTTCGCGGTCGTCGCCGCCATGTTGGCGTTTAGCGTTCCGGCTTTCGCCGCGCCGGATATCAATCGCGTGGCGTTTGAGGGCAACAGCAAGGTCAAGACCGACACTTTGCAGGAGCAGGTGCGCTCGCGCGCCCATACGCCGTTCAGCCCGCAGCTCGCCGAGACTGACGTCGCGCGACTGACGGAAGTTTATCGCAGGTCTGGCCGCGCCGCGGCGACCGTCACCTATCGCACGGTTGAGCTGCCGAACGGACGGGTGGACCTCGTCTTCACCATCGTCGAAGGCGACAAGACCGGCGTCAAGGAAATCCGATTCATCGGCAATGAAGTCTATTCCACCCGTCGTCTCGTCGGCATGATGGAGACGACGGAGATGAACTTTCTGTCGTTCCTCAAGACGAGCGACGTTTACGATCCCGATCGCATCGCCGCCGACCTCGAACTCATTCGTCGCTTCTATCTCAAGAACGGTTACGCCGATTTCCGGGTGATCAGCTCCGACGCGCAGTTCGATCCGACAGTCGCCGGCTACATCATCACCATTACCGTGCATGAAGGGCCGCAATATCGGGTGTCGTCGGTGAGCGTCGAGTCTCATCTGCCCGACGTGGACGGGGCCGCGCTGAGCGGTTTGCTGCGCCTCGCGCCGGGCGACGTCTACAATGGCGACGCCGTCGAGAAGACTGTCGAAGCCTTGACGCGCGAAATTGCGAAGAAGGGCTACGCCTTCACCCAGGCGCGCCCGCGCGGCGAGCGCAATCCGGTCGACCAAACGGTTGCGATCCAGTTCCTGCTCGAGGAAGGTCCGCGCGTCTATATCGAACGCATCAACATCCGCGGCAACACGCGCACGCGCGACTACGTCATTCGTCGCGAATTCGATATCGGCGAAGGCGACGCCTATAACCGAGTCCTGATCGACCACGCCGAGCGCCGCTTGAACGGACTGGGCTATTTCAAGAAGGTGAAAATCACTAACGAGCCGGGCTCGGCGCCCGACCGGGTGATCCTGAACGTCGACGTCGAAGATCAGCCCACCGGCAACTTTGGCGTATCTGGCGGCTATTCGACGAACCAGGGCTTTATCTCTGAAGTGTCGGTGTCGGAAAGCAACTTCATGGGCCGCGGCCAGGCGGTGCGCCTTTCGGTGCAGGCCGGCCAGATCGCCCGCGGCGTGACGTTCAGCTTTACCGAGCCCTATTTCCTCGACCAGAGAATCGCCGCCGGCTTCGACGTCTTCGCACGCCGGCAGGACGCCTATAACTACTCGATCTACAGCTCGACCTCGATCGGCGGCACGGTGCGCTTCGGCATACCGATTACCGACGAGATCAGCTTCTCGCCGCACTACTCGGTCTATCAGACGACCATCTCGATTCCGAACGACAAGAACCGACCTTACAACGACTGTTTGGTGCCGGTGCTGGGCTACACGCCTGGCTTCAGCCCGTTCTACCCGGCGCCGAGCCTCTTCCTAAATTGTCAGTCGAATGGCGAAGCCTCGCTCGGGATTAAAGGGTCACAGGGGACGCTGGTCACATCGCTTGTCGGCTATTCGCTCAACTACAGCACGATCGACAATTTCAAGAATCCGCATAATGGCTGGATGGCGTCGTTCAATCAGGACGTAGCCGGTCTCGGCGGCGGCGCACATTACATTCGCTCGACCGGCGACATCCGTTACTTTAAGGAGATTCCCTATGTCGACGACGTGGTCGGCATCGTCCGTCTGCAAGGCGGCGATCTGTCCACCTTCGGCAGCTACAAGGCGCGCATTCAGGATAATTTCAATCTTGGTCCGACTCTGGTGCGCGGCTTCGCGCCGGGCGGCATCGGTCCGCGCGATTCGAATATCTTGACGAGCTTCAGCAACAACCGCGGCAACTCGCTCGGCGGCTCCAATTATGTCGGCGCGTCGCTCGAAGTTCAGTTCCCCTTCTGGTACCTGCCCAAGGATTTGGGATTGAGAGGGGCGCTCTTCGCCGACGCCGGTTCGTTGTGGAATTTCCGTGGACAGACGAATTACGCGAGCAATTTGCCCACGATACCGATATATGTGCCGGGTCAGCTTGGGACATGCATCGCCGCTTACACCGCGATCGCCGGGTTCGGTCAAGGCAGCTGCCTGACGCCGATCGCCAACAATTTCGCGCTGCGTTCGTCGGTCGGCGCCTCGGTGCTGTGGAATTCGCCGATGGGACCGATCCGCTTCGACTATGCGGTCGTGACCTCGAAGGTCTATGGCGACATCACCCAGAATTTCCGCTTCAGCGGCGGCACCAACTTCTGATGGTCGGCGAAGGTCGCCGGGCGAATCGCGCCCGGCGAACGGCTGATCCCTTGGCGAGCGCCGCGGCTCTGAGCATCTCATTGTGAGCGCGGCGGACTTCTTTCCCTTGGCGCGACCGGCGTCTTTGAGCGAAATCGCGCGAATCGCCGGCGCTGAAATTCGAGCCGGTTCCGTAGGCGATTCCGCCTCCGGCGCGCTTTCGTCAGCTCTCATTGTCGGCGTCGCGCCGCTCGACTGGAGCAGAGCGGGCGATCTCTGCTTCTATGACAATCCGCGCTATCGCGAAGCGCTGTCGGAGTGCCGGGCGACCGCCTGCTTCCTGCGCGAGCGTCACCTCGCTCTGCTTCCAAAGTCCGTCGCCGCGCTCGTTGTCGACGATCCACAGCGCGCCATGACGCTCGCGACGGCGCATCTTTTTCCTGACGCTCTCAGACCTGAGTCGCTCTTCCGTTCCAGCGGCGTTTCTCCGGGAGCGGCAGTGCATTCCGACGCTCGACTCGAACCCGGCGTCGTCGTCGATCCCGGGGCGGTGATTGGACCGGGCGCTGAGATCGGCGCAGGAACGATCATCGGCCCTCAAGCCGTCATAGGTCCGAATGTCCGCATCGGACGCGACTGTTCGATCGGCGCGCATGTCAGTCTCACTCATGCGCTGATCGGCGACCGCGTCGTGATTCACCCGGGCGCGCGGCTGGGACAGGATGGATTCGGCTTCGTCGCGACGCGGAAGGGCTATCTGAAGACTCCGCAGATCGGCCGGGTGATCGTGCAGGACGATGTCGAGATCGGCGCGAATGCGACGATCGATCGAGGCGGCTCGCGCGACACGGTGATCGGCGAGGGCGCCAAGATCGACAATCTCGTGCAGATTGGCCACAACGTGGTGATCGGTCGGTTTTGCGCGATCGTTGCGCAGTCGGGAATCGCCGGCTCTTGCGAAATTGGCGATTTCGTCGCGCTTGGCGGGCAGTCGGCTGTCGCCGGCCACCTCACGATCGGCGAAGGCGCGGCGATCGCGGCGAAATCCGGGGTGATGCGCGAAGTGCCGGCGGGACAAAGGGTCGGCGGCGCGCCGGCGCGTCCCTTGCGGCGGTTCTTGCGCGGCGAGGCGCTGCTCGACCGACTCGCGCGCAAAGACAAGCCGACGTAAGACAGTTCGGCACAAAACAAGCATGGCGCGGGCCGTGCGGCAGGAGGAGGAAAGAATGGTCGAGGCCGCGGCCGGCGCGACTCTCGAGAGCGCCGACATTCTGGAGATCATGAGTCAGTTGCCGCATCGCTATCCGTTCCTGCTCGTCGATCGCATCATCGACATTCGCGGAGATGAATCCTGCGTCGGGATCAAGAACGTCACGGTCAACGAACCGCAGTTCCAGGGGCACTTTCCCGAGCGTCCGATCATGCCCGGCGTTATGCTTGTCGAGGCCATGGCGCAGACCGCCGGCGTCATCGCCATCCGCGCGATGAAGGGCGCGGACCGCTCGCGTCTCGTCTATTTCGTCACGATCGACAATGCGAAGTTTCGCAAACCCGTGACGCCTGGCGACCGCGTCGAATTCCACATGACGAAGACCGCTCAGAAGCGCAATATTTGGTGGTATGCGGGGCGCGCGACGGTCGACGGCGCGCTGGTCTGCGAAGCGCAGATCAGCGTGATGATGGGCGCGTAGGATCGCCGCGCCGGATGCGACAATGAACGCGTCGGTTCATCCGTCTAGCGTCGTCGAACCGGGCGCGCGGCTTGGCGCCGGCGTCGTCATCGGACCTTTCTGCCATATTGGGGCGTCTGTCGAGATCGGCGACGGCGCGTCGCTTCATTCCCATGTCGTTGTCGGCGGCCGGACGCGCATCGGCGCGCGTGCGCGGATTTTTCCTTTCGCCGCCATCGGCCTGCCGTCGCAGGACATGAAAGCGGCGCTGGCGGCGGGCGCACTGACGATTGGCGACGATTGCGTCATTCGCGAAGGCGTTACGATCAATACGGGCGCGGGGGAGGGGACTCGCATCGGCGCGCGCTGCGTATGTCTCGCCGCTTCGCATGTCGCCCACGACTGTCGGCTCGGCGACGACGTGATACTGTCAAACCAGGTTCTACTCGGCGGCCACGTCGAGATTGGGAGTTGCGCGATGATCGGCGGCGCGACGGCGGTGCATCAGAATGTGCGAATCGGCGCGCACGCCTTTGTCGGCGGCCTCGCCGGGGTCGAAGGCGACGTCATTCCTTTCGCGCTCGCTTCTGGCAATCGCGCCCATCTTTTCGGGCTCAATCTTGTCGGCCTGAAGCGGCGCGGCTTCGCGGCGGAACGCATCGAACGGCTGCGTCGCGCCTATGGCCTGCTCTTTACCCGCAAGGACGCGCGGGTGCTGAGCGAACGCCTCGAGATGTTGTCGCGGGATTGCGCCGGCGACGCAGACGTCGCGGCGATCGTCGATTTCCTGCGCACGCCATCGACGCGCCCGCTGTGCGTTCCGCCCGTGCGCTGAACCGCCATGAAAGCGCCGCGCATCTTCCTTGTGGCGGGCGAAGCCTCCGGCGATCAGCTTGGCGCCGCCCTGATGCGCGCTTTGCGCGACGCCTGCCCGAAGATCGCTTTCGCCGGCGTCGGCGGCGAGGCGATGGCGCGCGAGGGACTCGTTTCGCTGTTTCCGCTCGCGGACATCGCGGTGATGGGGCTCGTTCCGGTCCTGGCGCGGCTGCCGCGCCTTGTGAGGCGCATCGATGAGACCGCGCGCGCGATCGTCGATCTGGCCCCTGATTGTCTCGTCATTATCGACGCGCCGGATTTCACCCATCGCGTCGCGCGCAGGGTCCGCGCCGCCAGACCCCAACTGCCGATCGTCGATTATGTGAGCCCCACGGTCTGGGCGTGGCGGCCAGGTCGCGCGCGCGCGATGCGTGACTATGTCGATTGCGTGTTGGCGCTGCTGCCCTTCGAACCGCAGGCGCATGCGCGGCTGGGCGGCCCGAGATGCGTCTATGTCGGCCATCCGCTCGTCGAGCGGCTCGACGAATTGACGCCGCATCCTCACAACCGCAGCGACCGGCGATCGCTGCTCGTGCTTCCGGGGTCGCGCCTCGCCGAAGTGCGGCGGATGACCCCGATATACGGCGAGACGCTCGAATTTCTCCTGCGCGAACGCGCCGATTTCGACGTGGTCATCCCGGTCGCGCCGCAAATGGAGGAAGCCTTGCGTCACGAATTGCGTGGCTGGCCGATGACGCCGCGTCTCATCGGGCAGGCGGAAAAGTTTGCCGCGTTCCGCGCCGCGCGCGCGGCGCTTGTCACCTCCGGCGTGGCGACGCTGGAACTGGCGCTCGCCGAGGTTCCGATGGCGGTCGCCTATCGAGTTTCGCGTGCGGAATCGCTGCTGCGCATTCTCGTCAATGTCGAGTCGATCGTGCTGCCCAATCTCGTCATCGGCGAGAATGTCATGCCGGAGTTCCTGCAGGAAAAGGCGACGCCGCGCGCCCTCGCCGCGGCGCTAAGGCCGCTCCTAGGGGAAAGCGCCGCGCGTGATGCTCAGTTCGTCGCTTTCAGCCGCGTTCGCGCGCGACTGCTTGAGGCAGGCCGCGCGCCAAGCGCTCGGGCGGCGGACATCGTTCTTGAATATGCGTCGCGCGGTCGAGGAGCGTAAGGGCAATTAGAAGGGCAATTAGAAGGGAATGTCGTCGTCGAGTTGATCGGAGAGCTTGCCGGCCGGGACCGGGCGCCTCTCGCCGGGACCGCGCTCCATCGGCGAGGAGCGGCCGAAGGAGCCGCCGCTCTGTGCGTAGCCGCTG
>VGEB01000008.1 GCA_016869435.1 Alphaproteobacteria bacterium
AGCGCTTCCAGCCGTGCGAACTGAGCATCGGTCAGCCAAAACAAATCGCGAATCATGAGCCGCCTCCTGTCGGAAGCAATGAATCACGAACGCCAGCCGTTGAGAACCTTTATGGGTCCGGAGCCTAGCGCACTTTCCGATCAGACGGAATCGTCTGATCGATAAGAAATCGCGCCAAATTAACAGGCTGGAGCAAGTTCTAATCGAAAAAGTCGGTCAACTTTTTCGGAACTTGCTCTAGCGCAAGCGCGGCGTTTGGGCGACGCCTGATGAAAACAGCTCACAGACAGCGCTCATCCACACAAGGTTTCGCCAACGCGTTCCGACGCAAAGTTCAACCAACGCTTCGCACGGCGGGAAGCGGTCGTAGCCGTCTTGTCCCGGACCTTGACGACGGAATCGTCGCCGGGCTTGCCGGAAGCCGGCGCCCCCTCTACCCGGCGGCGCCGCAGCACTTCTTAAATTTTTTGCCGGAGCCGCAGGGGCATGGATCATTGCGCCCTGTTTGCTTGCCCTTCACGATGGGCGCATTCTTGCGATTGGCCTCTTCAAGGAAATACCAGCGGCCGTCATGCGCGTCGTGGCGGAACAGCGATCGCTCCCGATGCGCATAGCGTTCGCCTTCGCTGTTGAAATGGGCGACGAACTCGACATAGCCAGATTCATCGCCCGTCAGGCCTTGCTCGGTCGATAGAATCTCAAGTCCGAGCCACTGCGAACTCCGCGACCAATGTGTGATCGCCTTGCGGTCGAAATCGTGACGCGACTCCGGCGCCAGCGACTCGACAAGATATTCGATGTCGCCGACCACGAATGCTGTGTAGCGCGAGCGCATCAGCGCTTCGGCGGTCGGCGCCGGCAGTCGCTGCTCGACATAAGGCGCGCAGCAGGCGGAATAGGCGAGCTGTTGCGATTCCATCGCACGGCAGGGGCAGGTTTGGTCGGTCATCGTTCGGTCGGCCTAGGAAAAATGTGTTCAGCCGTCGGCGCCGCCCTCGCCGGGGCGCAATCCTGAGGCCGCGGCGCCCGCCCGCTGTCCGAGGCGTTTCACGGCCTCGATCGCAATCGGATCGAGACCTGCGCCGCCATGATCGACATGAGCGATGATCGCGTCGCGCATGCGCGGGTCCCAAAATTTCCTCAAGTGATCCGTCATGCTTGCAACGCCTTCGGGATGTTTCTGAGCGACGAAAAACTTGCCGATCTGGTTAGCCATTTTGACGAGCTTATCGACCGAATCATGCGACATGTGCGGAAACCTGTTCGAGTATGCGTCCCGGATGGGTGAAGATTTCGAAATCGCGGCCGCGCATGACAGCCACGAGCGTCATGCCACACGCCTGGGCGTTACGCACGGCGAGCGCGGTCGGCGCGGAGACGGCGGCGATGATCGGCGCGCCCATGCGCGCAGCCTTTTGCACGAGTTCGACCGAGACGCGGCTCGTCATCAGCACCACGCCCTGCGTCGCGGCGATCGCCTGCCGCGTCAATGCGCCGGCGAGCTTGTCGAGCGCATTGTGGCGGCCTACGTCCTCGCGCGCGATCAGCGCGCCGGAAACCGGATTCCAGAAAGCTGCGGCGTGAATGGCGCGCGTCTGCTGATTGTATCTCTGCGCAGCGGGAAGGCGCTCCATCGCCTCGATCAAGGCGTCGGCCTGCACCGATAGCGCGCTATCGAGCGTCGGCAGGCGGCGCGTCGCCGCCTCGAGACTCTCAATGCCGCAGAGGCCACAGCCTGTCGGTCCCGCCATCGAGCGGCGGCGCTCGGCATAGACTTCCTGGCGTCCGCCCTTGAGCCAGGCGCGCAGCTCGATGCCCGCGTCGGAGACAATGATCTCGACGTCGCCCGCCTGGTCCGGCGAGTCGATCAGCCCCTCGGTGAGCGCGAAGCCGATGGCGAAATCTTCCAAATCCGCCGGCGTCGCCATCATCACCGCATGGGTGGATCCGCCGTAGGTGAAGGCGATCGGCGTCTCCTCGGGGATCACGCGAGAAGAGCGCGCCGTCACATCGTGACGGCGCGCCAGGCAGTCCACCTCAAGAGTCGGCGACGGCGTTTCTGTCATTCCGCCGCGTCGATCGTGCTCGCGATGCGACGGCTCTGCTCCGTCAGCTCGCGATACTGATGCTGCCAATCGGTCGGCCCGTTCGTGGTCGAGACCTGCACGGCCGTGACCTTGTATTCCGGACAATTGGTCGCCCAGTCCGAATTGTCGGTCGTGACCACATTGGCCTGAGTGGTCGGATGGTGGAACGTCGTATAGACGACGCCCGGCGCGACCCGTTCGGTGATCTTGGCGCGCAGCGTCGTTTCGCCGGCGCGGCTCGCGACTTTCACCCAGTCGCCGTCGCGCACGCCGCGATCCTCCGCGTCATGCGGATGAATCTCGAGCACGTCCTCAGGATGCCACTGGGTGTTCTCGGTGCGCCTGGTCTGCGCGCCGACATTATATTGCGAGAGGATGCGGCCGGTGGTGAGCAGCAGCGGGAAGCGCGGCCCGACCTTCTCGTCGGTCGGAACATATTCGGTGACAACGAATTTGCCCTTGCCGCGCGCGAAGCCGTTGATGTGCATGATCGGCATGCCGTCAGGCGAGTCGGCGTTGACCGGCCATTGCAGCGAACCAACTTCTTCGAGACGCTTGAACGAAACGCCGGCGAAGGACGGCGTCAGCCGCGCGATTTCGTCCATAATCTGGCTGGCGTCAGTGTAGTTCCAATTCAGCCCCAGCCTGTTGGCGAGGAGCTGGGTGACTTCCCAGTCGGCGTAGCCGTTCTTCGGCGACATCACCTTGGTGACGCGCTGAATGCGGCGTTCGGCGTTGGTGAATGTGCCGTCCTTCTCGAGGAAGGTCGCGCCCGGCAGGAAGACATGCGCGTAATTCGCCGTCTCGACCAGGAAGAGATCCTGCACGATGACGATGTCCATATTCGCCAGCGCGCGCGACACATGGCGCGTGTCGGGGTCGGACTGCAGAATGTCCTCGCCCTGGACGTAAAGTCCCTTGAACGTGCCTTCGATCGCCGCGTCGAACATGTTGGGGATGCGCAAGCCCGGCTCGGGATCGAGGGAAATGCCCCAATCCTTCTCGAACGCCTGGCGCGCCGCGTCGTTGGAGATGTGGCGATAGCCCGGCAGCTCGTGCGGGAACGAACCCATGTCGCAGGAGCCCTGCACATTGTTCTGACCGCGCAGCGGATTCACGCCGACGCCGCGGCGACCGAGATTGCCGGTCGCCATGGCGAGATTGGCGATGCCCATGACCGTGGTGGAGCCTTGCGCATGCTCGGTGACGCCGAGGCCGTAATAGATCGCGGCGTTGCCGCCGGTGGCGTAGAGCCGAGCCGCGGCGCGCACGTCAGTCGCCGGAACGCCGAGAGTCGCTTCCAGGGCCTCGGGGCTGTTCGTCGGCAGCGCGACATATGCCGCCCAATCCTGATACTCGTCCCAGTCGCAGCGCGACTTCACGAAATCGAGATTGACGAGATTTTCCGTCACGATGACATGCGCCAGCGCCGTGACCATCGCGACATTGGTGCCTGGCTTGAGCGGAAGGTGATAATCCGCCTCGATATGCGGCGAGCGCACGAGGTCGATGCGGCGCGGATCGATGACGATCAGCTTGGCGCCCTCGCGCAGGCGTTTTTTCATGCGCGAACCGAACACCGGATGCGCGTCGGTCGGGTTGGCGCCCATGACCAGAATGACGTCGGCGTCGTCGACCGAATCGAAATCCTGCGTGCCGGCTGACGTGCCGAAGGCTTGCGCCAGTCCATAGCCCGTCGGGGAATGGCAGACGCGCGCGCAAGTGTCGGTGTTGTTGTTCTTAAAGCCTTGGCGCGCAAACTTCTGAACGAGGTAGCTTTCCTCATTCGTGCAGCGCGACGAGGTGATCACGCCGACGGCGTTCTTGCCGTATTTCTCTTGCGTGGCTTTGAGCCGATCGACGGCGAAGCCGATCGCTTCGTCCCACGAGACCACACGCCAGGGCTGATCGATCGACTCGCGGATCATCGGATTGAGGACGCGATCGCCGTGATGGGCGTAGCCATAGGCGAAGCGGCCCTTGATGCAGCTGTGGCCGTGGTTGGCCTTTCCGTCCTTCCAGGGGACCATGCGGACGACTTCCTCGCCGCGCATTTCCGCCTTGAAGGTGCAGCCGACGCCGCAATAGGCGCAGGTGGTGACCGCGGAATGTTCGGGCTGGCCGACTGCGATGACCGATTTTTCGATCAGCGTCGCGGTCGGACACGCCTGCACGCAGGTGCCGCAGGAAACGCATTCCGATTCCATGAAGGCTTCGTCCATGCCGGGCGAGACGCGCGAGTCGAAGCCGCGGCCGGAAATCGTCAGCGCAAAGGTGCCCTGCACTTCCTCGCAGGCGCGCACGCAGCGGTTGCAGACGATGCACTTCGAAGGATCGTAGGAGAAATAAGGATTGGATTCGTCCTTCGGCTTCCAATCGAAATTCACGTCGCCATTGTTGCGCGCGAAAACATGATTGGCGCCGTCATAGCCGTAGCGCACGTCGCGCAGGCCCACCGCGCCCGCCATATCCTGCAGTTCGCAGTCGCCGTTGGCGGCGCAGGTCAGACAGTCGAGCGGGTGGTCGGAAATATAGAGCTCCATCACGCCGCGACGGATGGCGGCGAGGCGCGGCGTCTGCGTCTTGACGGAAATGCCCGGCGCGACCGGCGTCGTGCAGGAGGCCGGCGTGCCGTTGCGGCCCTCGATCTCGATGACGCATAGGCGGCAGGAGCCGAAAGCCTGGATGCTGTCAGTGGCGCAAAGCTTGGGGATCTCGGTGCCGATCTCCATCGCTGCGCGCATGATCGACGTGCCTTCCGGCACGGTGACGCTCGTGCCGTCGATGGTCAGCGTAACAAGTTTCTCGGATTTTGATTCGGGCGTGCCGTAATCGATTTCCTTGATGAGCGTCATGGCGGCTACCTCACTCGGCGGCTTCAAGGGCCGGCTTGCGGAAGTCTTCGGGGAAATGGCGAAGCGCGCTCTCCACTGGATAGGGCGCAAAGCCCCCTAATGCACAGAGCGAGCCAAACTTCATCGTATGGCAGAGATCTTTGAGAAGCTCGATATTCGCGTCGACGTTCTGGCCGGCGCGAATCTTGTCGATCGTTTCGACGCCGCGCGTCGATCCGAGCCTGCAGGGCGTGCATTTGCCGCAGCTCTCGATGGCGCAGAACTCCATGCCGAAGCGCGCCATCCAGGACATGTCGACGCTGTCGTCGAAGACGACGAGGCCGCCATGGCCAATCAGACTGTCTTTGGCGGCGAAGGCCTCATAGTCGAACACCGTGTCGAAGAGCCACGGCGGCAGATAGGCGCCGAGCGGCCCGCCGACCTGCACGGCGCGGACGGGCCGGCCGGAGAGCGTGCCGCCGCCGATGTCGTTGACGATTTCGCCGAGCGTCAGGCCGAAGGGCACTTCGCATAGTCCGCCATATTTGACGTTGCCGGCGATCTGCAGCGGCATGGTGCCGCGCGAGCGGCCGACCCCGAGCTCGGCGTAATGCTGCGATCCCTTCTCAAGGATCATCGGCGCCGTCGCCATGGACAGCACATTGTTAACTACCGTCGGCTTGCCGAAGAGGCCGACATGCGCCGGCAGCGGCGGTTTGGCGCGCACGATGCCGCGCCTGCCTTCGAGACTTTCGAGAAGCGAGGTTTCCTCGCCGCAGACATAGGCCCCCGCGCCGATGCGCAGCTCGATGTCGAAAGCGAAGCCCGACCCTCGGACATTGGTCCCGAGCCAGCCAGCCTCGCGCGCGACCTCGATCGCCTTTCCGAAGACCACCGCCGCCTGCGGATATTCCGACCGCAGATAGACGTAGCCCTTCGAGCCATTGATCGCATAGCCGCAAATGATCATGCCTTCGATCAGCGAGAGCGGATCGCCTTCCATGATCATGCGGTCGGCGAAAGCGCCGCTGTCGCCCTCGTCGGCGTTGACGACGACGTAGCGGCGGTCAGCGGGCGCGTCGGCGACCGTCTTCCATTTGATTCCGGTTGGGAAGCCGGCGCCGCCGCGGCCGCGCAGGCCGGACTTCGTGACTTCCTCGATCGTCGCCGCCGGACCGATCTGAAAGGCGCGCGCGAGGCCGGCGCCGCCGCCATGCGCCTCATATTCGTCCATCGACAGCGGGTCAATGACGCCGCAGCGCGCGAAGGTGACTCGGTTCTGCCGCGTCATCCAGGGATGGTCGTCGACCTTGCCGATCGAGAGCCGATGCGCGCCGCCGGAAAGGAAGCCGGCGTCGAACAGCGACGCGACGTCCTTGACCTTGGCCGGCCCATAACCGACACGGCCCGCGGGAGTCTCCACCTCGATCAGGGGTTCGAGCCAGAGCATTCCACGCGAGCCGTTTCTGACGATCTCGATATTTTCGCCGCGGGCGGCGGCTTCTTTCGTGACGGCGGCGGCCAGTCTGTCGGCGCCCATCGCGACGGCGGCCATATCGAGCGGGATGTAAACCTTCGTCATCAGTCCCGGGCCTCCGCCGCGATTTCGTCGAGCTTTTCAGCGTCGACGCGCCCGATCGGCTCGCCGTCATAGAGCGCTGACGGACTATGCGCGCACAGGCCCAGGCAATAGATCGGCTCGACCGTCAGGGCGCCGTCCGGCGTCGTTCCCCCCCAGTCGAGCTTCAACTTGTCGAGGAACGCCCGCGCCTGCTTCTCCGCGCCCATGGATTGGCATGATTCCGCGCGGCAGATCTTCAGGGTGTGGCGGCCGTGCGGCGCGCGGTGAAAGTCGTGATAAAAGGTGACGACGCCATGCATTTCGGCGCGCGAAATATTGAGCGCCTCGGCCATTTGCTTGACGGCCGCGTCCGGCACATATCCGAATTCTTCCTGGAGCGCGTGCAGAATCGGCATCGCGGGTCCCTCAAGACCCATGTGGGCGGCGATGATCTCCCGCGCGCGCTCGTCGCTATACTGACCAGCGCCAGACATTTCGTCCCTTTCAGTCCAGGGCGTTGCGCTAAACAGGCCGCCCCTTTTTAGATTAGTTCCGAGGACAGTGCCGGAAATCCAAGGCGCGATCAATAGCGACCCTTCGTCATGCGATAGGGCAAACCTATCAATCGCCAAGCGTTTGGCTTTCCGCGAGCTTCTTCGCCTCGGAGACCAACGCCGCGACGAGCGGGATCACCGGCTCGCGCTGCGGCGCCACAAGGCCGATTTCGTGCACCGCCTCAGGCTCGACGATGGGAATCGACCGCAAGGGCGCGGCCACATCGAGCGTCTTGGCGAGCTTCTCAGGCAACACGGTCGCCCATCGCCCCGATTTCACATGATCAAAGAGCAGAATGACGCTATTTGATTCCAGAGCCGGCACGGGCTCGGCGCCGCCCTTGCGAATGAGCTGCTCGACGATGCGGCGGTTCTGCATGTCTGGCGTCAGCAGACAGAGGTCGATGCGGCCGACCTCCGCCCACGTCACCCGTTCCCGGTCGCCGAGCGGCTTGTCCGCGAAGGTTAGGAGTCGATAGCGCTCCGAGCAGAGCGGCACTGTGCGCACGCGGCCAAGCGGCTCGTTGTCGAGATAAGTAATGCCCGCGTCGATCTCCAGATTGTCGAGCATCGTCAGCACTTCGCTCGACGATGCGGAAATCACCGAAAAACGCACGCCGGGGTGCTTCTCGCGATAGGGCGCGGTCAACGCCGAGACGATGCCAAGCGCCGTCGGTATGACCGCAATCTTCAACTGGCCGGCAAGGCCTTCCTTGAGCGTACGAACTTCCTGGCGCATGGCCCGCGCGTCGCCGACGATGCGCTTCGCCCATTCGAGCACCCGCTCGCCTTCGGCGGTGAGGCCGTGAAAGCGCGACGAACGGTTGACGAGCAACACGCCGAGCGAATCTTCGAGCTGCTTGACGCCGGCCGAAAGCGTGGGCTGAGTGACGCCGCAAATCTCCGCAGCGCGCGAAAAGCTTTTCTCTTTTGCGACGGCGATCAGGAATTCAAGCTTTTCGATCACGAGCGGAGTCCATGGGCGCGCGGACCCGCAAAGACTCGCCCCAGCGGACCCGGGCGCCCCGCCCCTTTTTCTAGATCAGGCAGGCGTCGCTGGCGCTTCTGCAGCTCGCACGAACTTCAGATTAGCATATCCGCCGCCGCCGCGCCGAAATTTTAAAGGAATTCCAATCGGCGACTCGCGGGCAATTTGCCCGACTGTCGACGAAAGTCTCGGCGCGCATTGGACCTCCCGTCAATTCCTGCTCTACTGCGCGGCGAGTCTTCGCGCTGGAGAATGCGCCGATGCAGTTGATCGTTAGGCTTGTGTTGCAGCTTGTCGGCATCACCCTTGTCTGTCTCACGCTGACCTCGGGCTGGGTGATGGTCGACGCCCATCACGCCGTGGAAATTGAAGCGGCGCGGTCCGCAGAGCGCGTGGCGCATCAACTCGAGAATCTCTACTGGCACGCCATTCTGTGGCGGGGCAGCATGCGGCGCGACAAAATTCTGCCCGTTCCCGACTGGGAGTCGCTGTCGACCCTAAAGCTCGTTTCGCCGGGCGTTTGCATCAGCTATGCGCCGGCGGGCGAAGAGCCGCGCACGCTCTGCAGTCAGCTCGAAGGCGTCGGCGCGGCGGCGCCCGCATGGTTCTCGACCGTCTATGACCGCATATTCGGCGGCCATCCGCCGATCGTTCGACTCTTGACGGTGCGCCAACCGGAAACCGGCGCGATCGTCGTCAGGGCGGACCCCGATGCGGCGATCCGGCAGGCTTGGCGGCAAATCTCGATCATCGTGAGCGTCGCGGCGTCGATGGCGGTTTGCATCTGCGCCCTCGCCGCCGCCGCCATCATTCATGCTCTCGCGCCGAGTCGCGCCATCGTCGCAGGACTGCGTCAGCTGGAGCAGGGACGCTATGGCGAAAGGCTCGACTTGCCGACCAAAGGCGAGTTCGGCCTGATCGCGCGCGCGGTCGACGATCTTGCCGAACGACTGGCGCGAACGACGGCGGAGCGCGCCGCTCTCACCAAACGGCTGTTCGAGGTTCAGGAGGATGAGCGCCGCGCGCTCGCCCGCGACCTTCACGACGAATTCGGCCAATGCCTGACGGCGACCCTCGCCTTCGCCGGCTCGATCGAGACGGCGGCGGCCCGGATTGACCCAGGAGTCGCCGAGGACGCCCGCTCGATCGCCCGTGTCGCCAAACGCATGATGACGACGCTTCGCGACGCGCTCGCCCGCCTGCGTTCGCAGGACCTCGAGGAACTTGGACTCGAAGCCTGTCTCGTACAGCTCGCCGCGAGTTGGAATGCAAAGGCGGAGCGAACGGCCGTCGTTCATCTCAGACTGCTCGGCGACCTCGCCGACCTGCCGCAAGCGATATCGACGAGTCTTTATCGAATCGCCCAGGAATGTCTGACCAATGCGATGCGACATGGCGACGCCGACAATGTCTATTTGCGCATCGAACGCGCCGCCTCGGAGGATGACCTCGTCGCGCTGACGGTCGAGGACGACGGCGGGGGCGACGCATCGCGCCTCGCCGCCTCTTCGGGCCACGGCATTCTCGGGATTCGCGAACGCATCGCGGCGTTTGGCGGAAGTCTCTCGATCAGCGACGCCACGCGGGGCGTTCGCGTCATCGCGCGCATTCCGCTGATCCCCGCCGCGCCGGCGCCGATCCAGGGCCTCGCGCTCGCATGATCACGATTCTTCTCGTCGATGATCATCCGATCGTTCGAGAGGGATATCGGCGGCTGCTTGAACGTCAGCCCGGTTACAAGATCGTCGCCGAGGCTGACAACGCCGCAGACGCTTACCAGGCCTATCGCCGGGTTTCGCCTGACGTCGTGATCATGGATCTTTCGCTTCCGGGCGCGAGCGGCGTCGAAGCCGTCCGTCATATCCGGCAATGGGATAAGAGCGCGCGCATCCTCATCTTCACCATGCACGGCGGCGCGGCTTTTGCGCTGAAGGCCTTTGAAGCCGGGGCCTCGGGCTATGTCACGAAAAGCAGCGACGCTGGCGAGCTTCTTCGCGCCGTCGCGATCGTCGCCAAGGGCGGCCGGGCGCTCAGCGATGACGTCGCGAGAGAGATCGCCGCCGAACGTCTGGGCGAAGGTCGCGCGCTTGTCGACGAGCTTGGCCCGAGAGAGACGGAGATTTTGCGACTTGTCGCGTCGGGCCGAACGACCGAAGAGATCGCATCCATCCTCAATCTCAGCTCGAAGACGGTTCAAAACTATCATTATCAAATCAAGGCCAAGATCGGCGCGCGCACCGACGCCCATCTCGTCTGGCTCGCGATTGGCGCGGGCCTTGTCGGCGACGCCGCCGCGACCTGATCGGCGCCGAACAGGAAATTTGCCCAACCCGATGGAGGCGATCGGCCGAAGTCGACGCGCCCCGAAGGAGCTACCGTCTTCCCTGCAAGAAGCGCGGAGTTCGGCGATGGGCAAAAGGATGCTGACACTTGTTTTCTTGACGGCGCTGATCGCCGTGGCGATCGGCGGCGCGCCCGCGCAATCGCAGTCCTTTTCGCCTCTAAAGCTCGCCGTTTTCGACATCGAACTCGACGATTTCACCGCCGGGGGACCGATCGCCGGCGAAAGCCCCGAGGAAACCGCACGCCTTCAGAAGATGACCGCGCTCGCGAAAGATCTCCTGGCCCAGTCTGGGCTTTTTGAAATCGTCGATGGCGGCGCCTCGAAGGATCAGAGAGTCGAGGATCATTGGCTGCGCAAATGCAATGGCTGCGACGCCGATATCGCCCGCGCGCTCGGCGCGGACTTGTCCTTCGTCTGCTTCTTTCGCAAGATCAGCGTGATGGAGCAAAACCTCGAAATCCGCATCCGCGAGGCCCAAACGGGGCGGCTGGCGCATGTGTCGCAAACCGACCTGCGCGGAGAAACCGATCAATCATGGAGTCGCGCGCTGAAGTTTCTGATCCGATATCAGCTTGTCGAGCCGGAGCTCGCGCGGCGAAAGCCGTGACGGCGCAGCCCGACGTGGTTAAGAATTACGGTTAACACTCCGCAAACGCCGCCCCCGAATCGCCCAAATCTCAGCCTATTTCAGCTCTGCGCCCTGGGGCGCTATTATATAGTCGGCGTTTTTATGCGATCCTTCGCGCTTTAGCGACGACGGGTCATGGGGCTAAGCGGATGATCTTCTCGAAGTCCACATTGATTGCGGCGGCTACCGCTCTGCTGGTTTCTTTCGGCGCCGCCGGGCCGGCTCGCGCGACCCCGTCGATCGTCATCGATGTCGCGTCCGGAGCCGTTCTCTCGCATGAGCAGGCGACCGCCTCCTGGTACCCCGCCTCTGTGACCAAGCTGATGACGGCTTATGTGGCGCTCGACGCGGTGCGCCAGGGCCGCATCTCGCTCGACACGCCGGTGATGATGTCGCCGCGCGCCTGCCGCATGGCGCCGTCCAAGATGGGTTTCAGAGCCGGTTCGGAAGTCACCCTGCGCAATGCGCTTGTCATGCTGATGGTGAAATCGGCGAACGACATCGCCGTCGCCATCGCTGAAGGCGTCTCCGGCTCGGTCGAAGCCTTCGCCGACGAGATGAACCGCGCCTCCGCTTCGCTCGGCATGACGCAGTCGGTTTGGTACAATCCCAACGGCCTCCCCGACGAACGTCAGGTCACGTCGGCGCGCGATCTCGCCATTCTCGGCCGCGCGCTTTATCTGCAGTTTCCCGAGCACGCCAATCTGTTCAACATCGGCGCGATGCAACTCGGCAGGCAGATCATTCCCACGCACAACCATCTTCTCGGCCGCTATCCCGGCGCCGACGGCATGAAGACCGGCTTCACCTGCTCGGCCGGATTCAATCTTGTCGCCTCCGCCACCCGCGGCGGCAGGCGTTTGATCGCCGTCGTCCTCGGCGCGCCCAGTCCCATTCTGCGCACGGCGAAGACAGCGGCCCTGCTCGACCGCGGCTTCCAGAGCGGCGCAGCCGTCGCGTCACTCGCTTCGCTGCCATCTTCGGGCCCGACGGCGGCGCCCGACCTGCGCGAAGCGGTGTGTCACCATCGCGGCTCCGGCGCGGCCGAATTCATGGCTGAAATCGAGGACGCGTCGGTCCCCATGGGCTCGGGCGTCCCGCTGCTCGACACGCTGAACGGCGCGCAGCAGCCGCAACGCAGCAACGCGAAGGAAATCGCGCATCTGCCGCGACCGCGTTTTGAGCCGGTTCCCGTTTATGTGGGACGGACGCCGGGCTACGTCGGGCCTGTCGCGCGCACTCGGGCGCCGGGCGCCCCAGTTGGCGAGCAGACCGATCTCGCCGCCTATGCGGCGCAATCTGAGCCCGCCGGCGCGGACGCGTCGCCGATCAGCAAGCCGGCGCCTGACGCGGTCTCGTTGCGACGCGCCAAGCACGCCAAGGCCATGAAGGCGGCGCGCGCGGCGGCAAAGGCCGCCAAAGCCGAAGCCGCCAAACAGGACGGCGCAAGCGCTGAAGCAAGCGAGAGCGCGCCAGCCCCAAGGCCAAAGGCGGCGCCGAAAACGGCTAAGCCGAAAGCAGCCGGCGAAACCCAGAAGCGCGCGGTCGCGCCAAAGGTTCGCTCCCCCGCCGAACCGGGCAAGAGCTGAAAGCGACAGCTCCTAAATTCTGGAACCGCGCGGTTTTTTCAGCGACAATGCGCGCCTTCCGCGAGCGGGAACTCTCTCCCGCTCCGGCGCGAGCTCCTTCTCAATGAACGATCTGACCACGCCTGACGGCGGCCGCGCGCAGCGATCCGCGCCGCCGCCCATTCCGCTGACCGTCGTCACCGGCTTCCTCGGCGCCGGCAAGACCACGCTGCTCAATCGATTGCTCGCCGCGCCGGCGCTCGCCGATACGCTCGTCCTGATCAACGAATTCGGCGAAATCGGCCTCGACCATCTCTTCATCGAGAAGATCGACGGCGATATGGTGCTGATGAGTTCGGGCTGCGTGTGCTGCACGATCCGCGGCGATCTGGTGAATACGCTCGAAGATCTACTGAAGCGCCTCGACAATGGCCGGATCAATCCGTTCAAGCGCGTGGTGCTGGAGACGACCGGCCTCGCCGATCCGGCGCCGATCCTGCACGCGATCATGTATCACCCGTATTTGATGATGCGCTATCGGCTCGACGGCGTCGTGACCCTCGTTGACGCCGTCAATGGCGAATCGACGCTCGATTCGCATGAGGAAGCCGTCAAACAGGCCGCCGTCGCGGACCGTCTCGTCATCACGAAAACCGATCTGCCGCAAGGCGCCGAGCGGCTCGACCGGCTGAAGGCGCGTCTCGCGCGGCTGAATCCAGGCGCCCTGCAGCTTGACGCCGCCACAGGCGAGGCGACGCCGGAAGCGCTCATCAACTGCGGGCTTTACGATCTCTCAACCAAGACGCCGCGCGTGAAGGAATGGCTCAACGCCGAAGCGGTCGAAGCGGCGCAGACGCATGAACACGCCGGTCACGATCATGATCATGATCATGAGCGTCATGACGAAGCCCACGGCCATCATCGCCACGACGCCAACCGGCATGACGCGCATATTCGCGCCTTCTGCTTTTCCGCTGAGACGCCGCTGACGCCGGCCTCCTTCGACATTTTCATCGATCTTCTGCGCCACACGCATGGGCCGCGCATGTTGCGCGTCAAGGGAATCGTGGCGCTCGCCGACGATCCGTCGCGCCCCGTAGCGATCCACGGCGTGCAGCACGTCTTCCACCCGCCGCATCGGCTGGACGCCTGGCCGGATGCGGACCGGCGCACGCGCATCGTCTTCATCGTCAAGGATCTGGACGAAGGCTTCGTTCAGGGACTTTACGGCGCTCTCGTCAATCACCCGGCGCCGGACAGGCCCGACGCAAAGGCGCTCGCCGACAATCCGCTTGCGCCGAGGGCGGGCGGTTTGCTCGGCTGATTCTATTTTTCCGAGCGGTTGAAGAAGGCGAAGGCGCGCTGCTCGAAAATTTGGATGGCCTCAAGCCAGTGAGGCGGGAGTTTGGCCAACGCGCCCGACGCTTGCGCAGAGAACCAATCCGCGACGGCGTGAGCGACAAATGATGCGCCGCTCTCCAGTCGCGATTGTCTTTGGGCGCCGCGAAGCCAGAAGGCCATGGTCGGGAACGCCGTGACGGTCACCATCGCGGCCCCGACGAGCGCCGAGGCGGTCTCGGGCGCCAACTGACCTCTTCCCATGCCGAGGTAAGTCAGCGCGACGACCAGCGGCAGGGTGCTCGACGACAGCAGCGCGAACGCCGGCATGTCCCGCTCGGGCAATGTCCCCTTGTAAAGATTCAGCGGCGCCAGGCGAATGAGCAGGAACGCCACGCAAAAAACCGCGAAACGCGCAACGCTCGCCGGACTCGAAACGAGCGCGGGGAAATTGAACGCCGCGCCGCTCTCGATGAAAAACAGCGGAATCAAAAAACCGGAGCCGATGGCGGTCAAACGCTCTTCGAGAATCTCGGCCTTGGTGCCGTGCACCAGCGCCGCGACGGCCATGCCCGCCATGTAGGAGCCGACGACAAGCTCCATGCCGAGCCGATCGGCGAATGAGACGAAGCCGAGCAGGATGACGAGCGAGATCCGAATGGGAAGAAGCTCGCCGTCGCCAAGCCAGCGGACGACGCTGTCCGCAAGGCGAACGGAACGCGCCCTCTTGAGAAAGAAGATCGCTGCGAGTCCGATGGCGATGAACAGCGCGCTCAGCAGCGTCTGATGCAAATGATGATTATGTTGCGCGAGAACGATCGACGCGAGAATGAGCGGCGCGATTTCGCTGACGGCCGCGATGCCAAGGAGATAATGGCCAAATTCGTCATCGAGTCCCCCGGCCTGCCGCAACATGAGGATCAATATGCCGAAGGCCGTGGTCGGCAGGATCAGCGCGACGAGAAGCGGCGCCTCGACGAGGCCGATCAGGTAAAGCAGTCCCGAAATGACGATCGAAAGGCCCAAGGATACGAGCCATGCATAAAGTCCGAGTCGGAGCGGCCTGCCGCTGATGTCCTTTTGGTTGAACTCGAAACCCGCCTGAAAAAACAGATAGACCAGTCCAAAATCCCTGAGAAAGTTGAGCGCGCTATCCTCGCTTATCAGCCCCGCGCCGCTCGGGCCGAGAAGCATCCCTAAGAGAAGTTCGATGGCGACGATCGGCGCGCGCGCGAACACCGGAATTCGGTTGAGCAGCGGCGCGAGCACGGCGATGCAGGAGATGACAAAGATCGTGTGGAATTCAATCATGAGACGACATTCTCCTGATGGGCGCTTCGCACGGCGCGCGCCAGTCGCCAGAAGCCTTACCGGACAAGCGATTCTTTTCCTGCGCCATACAATGCGTTAGAGTTCCGTCTCTGCTCAACCCCGATTTCACGAAGCGCAGGGCGACACGATTTCTTCCCTCGCTGGAATACATGCGCAAATATTGAATTGGAATGACCGATTGAGCTGGGTTGCACCGATCAAGCGGCGCGCGGTGACGAGCCTCCTTCGACCCCTCGCATGGGCGGGGCATGCGCTGCTCGACCTCGTCTATCCGCCGTCCTGTCTCGTCTGCCGAAAGGCCGTCGCCGCCCATGGCGCGATCTGCGCCGAATGCTGGCGCGACATCGCCTTCATCGAACGTCCCTATTGCGAGCGGCTCGGCACGCCCTTTGAACGCGACCTCGCGCAACCGGGCTTGATCTCTCTCGAAGCGGCGGCCAATCCGCCCGCCTTCGGCCGCGCCAGAGCCGTCGCGCGCTACGACAGCGACAAGGCGCGCGCCTTGGCGCATCGGCTGAAATATTACGACCGGCTGGAGCTCGCCGGGCCGATGGGCCGCTGGATGGCGCGGGCCGGCGCCGAACTCCTCGCCGACGCCGACGTGATCGTGCCTATCCCCTTGCACCGTTTGCGCCTTTTGGCGCGCCGCTTCAACCAGTCGGCGGCGCTTGCGCAGGCGATCTCGCGTGAAAGCGCGGTTCCGGCGGAGATGACGGCGCTTGAGCGCGTCAAGCCGACGGCGCCGCAGGTCGGCCTGACGCGGGCGCAGCGCGCCGCCAATCTTTCCGGCGCATTTTGCGTCCCGCCCGAACGCGCCGATGCGATCGTCGGGCGCAATGTCGTGCTCGTGGACGATGTGCTGACCACCGGGGCGACGGCCAACGCGGCGACGCGCGTTTTGCTCAGGGCGGGGGCGGCGCGCGTCGATCTTCTGGTCTTCGCGCGGGCCGTGACAAGCGCGTAAGGCCCGGCGTATAAGCGCGCCATGGTCCCCCGCATCGAAATCTACACCACGCCCTCCTGTCCCTATTGCGTCGCCGCGAAACGGCTGCTGACGCAAAAGGGCGCCGAATTCGAAGAAATCTCGGTGGCGTGGGACCCGCTCGGACGCCGCCGCATGAGTCAGCGCGCCGACGGCCGCTCGACCGTGCCGCAAATCTTCATCGACGACCGGCACATTGGCGGCTGTGACGATCTTTACGCCCTCGACCGCGATGGTGAACTGGACGCGCTCCTCGCCGGCGGCGCGCCGGCATGATCCGCTACTCGCTCATCTGCGACGCGGGCCACAGCTTCGAAAGCTGGTTTCGTGACAGCGCCGGATTCGAACAGCAGGCCACCGAAGGGCGGATCTCCTGCCCTTTTTGCGACTCGACGAAAGTCGCGCGCGACGTGATGGCGCCCAATGTCGCCAAGCAGCGCGACGGCGCCGCGCGAGAACTGCGCGCCAAGCTGCGCGATTTGCACGACACGGTGGTCGCGCATACGGAAGACGTCGGCGACCGCTTCCCGGAAGAAGCGCGCGCGATGGAGGACGGCGAAACCGAGCGCCGCGCGATCCGCGGCCGCGCCACGTTTGAAGAAGCCAAGGCGCTGCTCGAAGAGGGGATCGAAATTCTGCCGATTCCGGGTCTGCCCAGCGACGGCAATTGACGCGCGCCTCTTCTCCTGCACAAGGCAGAATGCGCGCCTAACGTCACTCCCAAAACGCAGCGCTTTGCACGATGTCATTCCCGACGCGCGCAGCGCAATCGGGAATCCAGAAAAAACCAATCATGCCTGGCGTTGCTCTGGACTCCCGATCAGGCCTGGCCTGCCGGCGCAGCAATGTGAGTCGTCATGCGAGCCGCAGGCGAAGCAATCCAGATGCGCCTCACGATAAATCCGGATTGCTTCCGCATCGCTTCGCTCGCGTCGCGATGACGGCAGCTTCGCTTATCCCTGCGGCAGATCGAAACGCTGGCAGTTGATCGTGCCTAAGCGGTTGCGCGCGCGCTCTTGATCGGAAGGGCGCTTGGCGAAAGAACGGATCAGCACGAAGCCGCGCTTCGTCGGCGCCGTCAGCCGCACTTCCGACGGCGGCGGGGCGTCGCCCTCATCCGCGCTCGTTAAGGCGTCGATCTGGCGCGCGTCGCCGACGACGATGTCGATCTTGCCCTTGATCGCCGAGCGATCGGTCATTGAATGATAGATGCGGCCGGCGTTGGCGTGAAATGATAGGCCGAGAAAGTCCTCGCCGTCGACGCTGGTTTTGACGCGCAGCGGACCCTTGGCGAGATCATAGACGCAGACCGCCTCGGCGAAGGCGGGGTCCTCAAAAGGCAGCGTCTCTTCGCCGGGCGCCATCTGCGGCAGCAGCACCAGGCCTTCCGCCGGCGCGGCGGTCCTTACATAGGCCGCAAGCCGCGCCAGCGCGTCGCTAGGCGCGACGGTCGGCATCAGCAGCACCGAAACGACATGCACGATCCCGGCGACGAGCAGCGTCGCGAGCAACCAGGGCAGGAGGTCGAGATAGCGATCGGGAATTTTCAGGCGCATCCGAGTTTCACGATTCTGGGAAAGGAATTGGGATCGGGATCGGAATCGATGTCGAGCGGCGTATCATAGAGCCGCAGCACGACGACGAAGCGCTGCGCGTTTCCCGGCGACAGCCAGTTGCCGGGACGCGCTTCGCGGGCGACATCGATTTCGAAAGCGCCTCCCTCTTTGCGCAGAATGTCGACCGAGGAATAGCCATAGCGGTCGGTGGGATTGGCGACGAGCCGCCCGTCGGGTCTGGCGAGCGCGATCGTCCAGAAACGCGCCGTCGGCAAGGGGTCGACGATGCGATATTCGCATTCGCCGTCGAGCGGCGCGCCGTCCGAGTCCCTCCGCGCGATAAAGGCGAGGCCCTGATCGCGGCCGAGCGGCGCTTCGCCCGAGCGCGAGATGACCGCGCGCGCATAGGGATCGATATCGGCGCCGCCGATATGCGGCCAGGCGGTCCAGGGGCCAGCGCTCAAGGAATTAAAGCCGTAGCCGGCGTTGAGCGACAGGATCGTCGCCAGCAGGCCGATGACGATTCCGGCGATCATCGCCGAGCCGGCCCGCAGATAATTCGCGTAAGGCTTGAGGTCCAAGGAAAGGCTCCCGCCGCTAACGTATGACGCCGTCGGCGGCGCGGCTTGCGCGCTGCGCCTCCCGTCGACCGGCGTCATCGGCGGCGGCGGGCGCTTCGAGCGCGCTCTGCTTGTCGCCGCCGACCGCCTTGATCTTCATCTGTATCGATTCGAGCGCCTGGATCGCGCCTTTGCTCAGCGTCGCGGGGCGCTGCGGCGCGCCGAGTTCGACGGGCTTCACCACATTCGCGTTAACGGCGGCCGTCGCGCCTTTGGGATCCGGCCTCAATCCGACGATCGGCTTCAAGGTCGCGCCCTGATGCGCATAGGCCATGATGTCATGCCAGGAGCCCGCCGGCAGCGTGCCGCCGGTCATGTTGTTCATCGGCGCGTTGTCGTCATTGCCGTACCAGACGCAGCCGCCCATCGTGCCGGAATAGCCGCAGAACCAAGCGTCCTTATAGCCGTTGGTGGTGCCGGTCTTGCCGATGACGTCGATGCCCTCGCCGAGCTGCGCGCGCTTGCCGGTGCCTTCCTCGACGACTTTCTTCATCATGCCGGCGAGCTCCACGACCTTGTCGTAGGGCACCGCCTGCTTTTGCGGCAGGGCGTCGCGGTCGTGGCGATAGATCAGATCGCCCTGGCGGTTGCGGATTTCGACGGCGGCGTAGGGCGTGACCTTCTTGCCGCCGTTGACGAAAGCGGCGTAAGCAGCCGAGTGTTCAAGCGGAATCACGTCGCTCTGGCCGACCGGCAGAGACGGCGTGTCTTCGAGCGGCGTGGTGATGCCGAGACGCCGGCAGGTGTCGATGATCTTGGCGCGGCCGATGCGCGAATCGCCATTGCCGATCGCTTGCGACAGCTGGATGGCGATGGTGTTCAAGGACCGCGCCAGCGCATTGGCGAGCGGCATCGAGCCGGCGTAGCCGCCGCTGTAATTGTGCACGCAATAATTGCCGATGCAGGTCGGGCGGTCGGTGACGATCGTCGTCGGCTTGAATTTGCCGGTCATCAGCGCCGTCAGATAGACATAGGGCTTGAAGGAGGAGCCTGGCTGGCGCGCGGCGTCGGTCGCGCGGTTGAACTGGCTTGCGCCATAATCCCGCCCGCCGACGATGGCGCGAACGGCGCCGTCCGGCTCCATGACCACTGCGGCGCTCTGCTTGACGTGGAAGCTGCGGCCCTGCTCGCGCAAATTGGTCTCGATGACCTCTTCGGCGCGCCTTTGGATATTGGAGTCGAGCGAGGTGCGCACGCTGAGCACGCGATTGTCGCCAAGCTTGCCCTCCTGAGCGAGCCTGCGGATTTCGCTGTAGGCGTAGTCGAGATACCAGTCGGGGCTCGTCTCCCGCGCGCGGTCGATCGGCGTCGCCGGATTGCGCAGAGCGGCGATGATCTGGCTTTCCGTCATGAAGCCCGAGACAACGAGATTGTTGAGCACGTCATTGGCGCGGGCGCGGGCCGCCGGCAGATTGACGTGCGGCGCATATTTGGTCGGCGCCTTGAAGAGGCCGGCGAGCATCGCCGCTTCGGCGAGGGTCACGTCCTTGACCGACTTGCCGAAATAGAATTCCGCCGCCGCCTGAATGCCGAAGGCCCCGCCGCCCATATAGACGCGGTCGAGATAGAGCTGGAGGATTTCGCGCTTGGTCAAATGGTGCTCGAGCCACAGCGCCAGAAAGGCCTCGTTGATCTTGCGGGTGATGGTGCGCTCGTTGGAGAGGAAGAGATTCTTGGCAAGCTGCTGGGTGATCGAGGAGCCGCCCTGCACCACGCCGGACGAACGCGCATTGACGGTCAGCGCCCGCAGCGTGCCGATCACGTCGATGCCGAAATGCTCGTAAAAGCGGCGGTCTTCCGTCGCCAGCACCGCCTTGACGAGATGGTCGGGATATTGTTCGAGCGGCACGGCGTCGTCATGCTTGATGCCGCGCTGACCGACGTCCGCGCCGTAGCGATCGAGGAAAGTGATGGCGAGATCGGTCTGCTTGAGCCAATTCTCGTCGCTCGTCATCTGAAAGGCCGAGGAGGCGAGCGCCATCGCCACGATCCCGGCGCCGAGCCCAAGGGTCAACGCCTCGCAGGACAGCTCCACGCCGACCCGCGCCAGACCGGAGACGTGAAAGCGCTCCATGAAGGTCGAGAAATCTTCATAGAGCTCGCGGGCGCGCCGCCCGCTCTGATACATGGCGGAATCGATGAGCGCATCGATCGCGAGCAGGATGCGCCTTACTCGCTTGACGAAAGCGGAAGCCTGGAAACGCTTCAACACAGCTCAAATACTCCCCCGCGCCGATAATACTTACCGGCGCTTTGTGGACTTTAACACTTTTTAAACCATCTTGACGACAGTCCGCGCGACCCACATTGCGTTATGGTTTCCATCGTGAAAAGCGCAAGCCGAAAGAGAAGGATGGCGTTAAAAAAAGGCAAAATTGCCCTGTCGGTTGCGCCCATCGAGAGGCCGTTTTGGGAAAGGCCGCTTTCGGACCTCACCCGCGCCGAGTGGGAGCGGCTCTGCGACGGCTGCGGCCGCTGCTGCCTCGTCAAGCTGGAAGACGACGACACGGGCGCGATTTACCACACGAGCGTCGCCTGCAAATTGCTCGACCAGGGAAGTTGCCGCTGCGCCGACTATGCCCATCGGCGCCGCTACGTGCCCGACTGCGTGCGGCTAACGCTGGAGAAGCTTGAACACATTCGCTGGCTGCCGCCGACCTGCGCCTATGTCCTGCGCTTTCAGGGCAAGCCGCTGCCGCCCTGGCATCCGCTGATCTCAGGCGATCCGGAAAGCGTCCACCGCGCCGGCGTCTCGGCGCGGGGGCGGATCGAAGCGGGCGAGGACGACGTCGACACCGATGATCTGCCGGATTTCATCCGACTGTGGCCGAAGCGCTGGCCAAAGAAGGCGCGGTATTGAGGCGACAATTTTTTCGCTTCTGGAATTTATTCCTTGACAGCCGGACGATGGTCCTATAGAAAAACGCCATGCTCCAAAATTGCGCTTGAGCGGCGCGAATGAGTTTCAAAGGCGCGGCGTCCTCTCCTCCCGTTCCCCCGCGCCCTCCTGGTCCCCTCGCGCTTCGAGACGCCTCGCGCGTCTTGCGGCCGAGGGGATTTCTTTGGACTGGATTGCTTCGTCGCTTCGCTCCTCGCAATGACGCGCGACTAACAAATCGTCTCCTTCGGAGTCTGGCTGATGGCGGCGAAATCCGTCCCGCCGTGCGATAAAAAGATCGCGCAGGCGAAGCTTCTCTATGACTCGGGCGTGACGCCGATCGGCGAAATTCTCGAACTGCTCGGCATGAGCGTCGGCCGATTTCGCCGCTTTCGCGAACAGAACGGCTGGCCGCTGCGCGCCTCCGCCTGCGCGCCGAAGAAGTCGCGCGATGCGCCGCCCGCAAAAAAGCCGCGCGACGCCAACCGGCTCATCGCCCGGCTCGAAGACGCGGTCGAACAGGAATTCGCCCGCGCAGAAACAGCGCTCGCCAAACACGCGCCAAAGACAATCGAGGCGAGCGCCCGCACGCTCGCAAGCCTCGTCAAGACGCTCGCCGAATTGAAGCGCATGCGCCGCGAGAACGAGGATCGCGAGAACGACGCCGAAGATGAGGACGAACGAGCCGGAAGCGAATGCGGCGGCGACGCGCCGCCGCGCGAATTGGCCGAACTCCGCGCGGAGCTTGCTCGACGGCTTGAACGACTGCGCGGCGCAGGGCCGGCTGAATGACGCGCTCGAAGGTTTCAGCGCGAGAGAACTGGCGCGGCTTCTCAACGATTGGGAATTCATCGCGCGCCGCGATCAATGGCCGCCGCATTTGGCCGTGAGCGGCGCGCCATGGCGGACATGGCTCATCCTCGGCGGACGCGGCGCCGGCAAGACGCGCGCCGGCGCCGAATGGGTGAAGGCGCTCGCGCTCGGACGCGCGCAATTCTCGATGCGTTCGCTCGGCCGCATCGCGCTTGTCGGCGAAACTGCGGCCGACGTGCGCGAGGTGATGGTCGAAGGCGTCTCCGGCATTCTCGCCGTTCATGGAAGGCGCGATCGGCCGCGCTGGGAGACGACGCGCAGGCGGCTCGTCTGGGACTCGGGCGCCGTAGCGCAGGCCTTTTCGGCGGAAGATCCGGAGAGTTTGCGCGGGCCGCAGTTTCACGCCGCCTGGTGCGACGAACTCGCCAAATGGCGCTACGCCAGGGAGACTTGGGACATGTTGCAATTCGGTCTGCGCCTCGGCGACTGGCCGCGTCAGCTGGTGACGACGACGCCGCGGCCGCTGCCGCTCCTGAAAGAGCTGCTCGTCCATCCGGCGAGCGTCGTGACGCGCGCGCTGACTCGCGAGAACGCCGCCAATCTCGCGCCATCCTTTCTCGAAAGCGTCGTCGCGCAATATGCCGGCACGCGATTGGGGCGACAGGAGCTCGACGGCGAGATTCTCGACGAGCGCAAGGATGCGCTGTGGACGCGCGACATGCTGGAGCGCGCCCGCGTGCATGAGGCGCCGCCGTTAAAGCGCATCGTGATCGCGGTCGATCCGCCGGCGAGCTCCGGCAAACGCGCCGACAATTGCGGCCTCGTCGCAGCGGGGATCGAAGACGGCGGCGCGCTTTACGTTCTCGCCGACGCGACTCTGTCGGCGGCGCGGCCGGCGCAATGGGCGCGCGCAGCGATCGCGCTCTACCACAAGCTCTCGGCTGATGCGCTCGTCGCCGAAGTCAATCAGGGCGGCGAAATGGTGCGCGCTGTGCTCAATGAAGCCGATCCGTCCGTCCCGGTGACGATGACGCGGGCGACGCGCGGCAAATATCTGCGCGCCGCGCCCGCCGCGCAGCTTTACGAGCAGGGGCGCGTCAAACATGTCGGCGCGTTTCCGGCGCTCGAAGACGAGATGTACGATTTCGGCGCCGACGGGCTTTCGTCCGGCCGCAGTCCCGACCGGCTCGACGCGCTGGTCTGGGCGATCACCGCGCTCGCCTTGACGCCGAAAGCGCCCGAGCCGCGCATGCGGCGGGTGTGAGCGGCCTCGCCGCCTCGCTTCATTCCGATAAGACCCCCGGCCCCTCATCTCACTTCTCCCCGCGAGCGGGGAGAAGGGATGGTGACGCTGCGCCCCAGCGACACAACGAGCGCGTGATTTTTCGCGCAACGCCTGACGCCTCCTCTCCCCGCTTGCGGGGAGAGGTACGGTGAGGGGCTTGGGGATTTGCGCCGCGCCCGACGCTTTCCTTTCAAAGGACATTCGATGCCCTCTCTGCTCTCGCGTCTCATCGGCGCGGTCGCGCCGGCGCGCGAAACTAAATATTCGCGGGCGGCGAAGCTCCTCGCCATGCATGCGCTCGGACAGCCGCATTGGAGCGCGCGCAATTCGACGGTGCTGACGCGCGAAGGCTATGAGCGCAACGCCGTCTGCCATCGCTGCGTGCGCATGGTGGCGGAGGCCGCCGCCTCGGTGCCCTGGCTCGTCTATGAGGGCCGCGAGGAGGCGATCTGCCATCCGCTGATCTCGCTCATCGAGCGGCCCAATCCGCTCGACACCAGCGCCTCCTTCATCGAGGCGATCTGCGCCAATCTGCTGCTTTACGGAAACGCCTATGTCGAATCCGTTCTGATCGACGACGCGCTGCGCGAACTCTATGCGCTGCGGCCCGACCGCATGAGCATTGAGGCGGGGCGCAACGGCTGGCCGGCGGCCTTCATCTATCGCGCGCTGGGACAGGAAGCGCGCTACGAGATGCGGGGCGAAGGGATCGAGCCGATCCTGCATATCAAATTCTTCAACCCGCTCGACGATTATTACGGCTTTCCACCGCTCGCCGCCGCGCAAGTGGCGCTCGACACGCATAACGCCGCGAGTTTTTGGAACAAGGCGCTGCTCGACAATTCCGCGCGGCCTTCGGGCGCCCTCGTCTATGCGGGGCCGGAAGGCGCGCATCTCACCGACGCGCAGTTCTCGCGCTTAAAGGAAGAGCTGGAGGAGAATTTTTCCGGCGCAACCAACGCCGGCCGGCCCTTGCTGCTCGAAGGCGGGCTCGACTGGAAGGCGCTGTCGCTTTCGCCAAAGGACATGGATTTCACCGAGTCGAAAGCCGGCGCGGCGCGCGAGATCGCGCTCGCCTTCGGCGTGCCGCCGCTGCTGTTGGGCCTGCCCGGCGACAACACCTTCAGCAATTATGCCGAAGCCAATCGCGCCTTCTGGCGCCAGACTGTTCTGCCGCTCGTCGCGCGCGTGCAGAAGAGCTTTCAGGCCTGGCTGCAGCCGGGCTTCGGACCTTTTCGTCTCGACTATAACGCCGAACGTCTCGAAGCATTGGCGAGCGAGCGCGCAAGCGAATGGGAACGCGTCGGCAAGGCCGCCTTCCTGACGCTCGACGAGCAGCGCGAAGCGGTGGGCTATGGCCCGGCGCGAACTCCGTGCGGCTGCGGCAGAAAGACGAAACGACTCAGCGACGAAGGCGACATTGGCCTCGATCGTCATGACCTGCTAGTCTTGGCTGAAAACTGCGCGGAAGAGTGGGCATTGGCGCGAGAGCGTTGTGAGAACCTACTCGGCCTGCCAAATCCGCCATTAGGCTTGACGGGCGGATACAACGATGTCGAAAATTGTGCGCGGGGCTTCGTCAGCGCGGCGTGTGGCGGAAATGCAGTTTGAACGGGTATTATAATGAACATCGACGATCATTGCAGCGATCTCTATCGCCAGCGCGACTGGAAAGCCTTGCATAGCGCGCTGGATCGCGCTTGCCCTGGCCGCGATCCGGACGAACGAAGCCAAATCGAGCACTGGCGCGCGACCGCGCTTTCCGCCGAGAGCCGGCATGAGGAGGCCATCGACACATTGCGCGCGATCGGATCGGATTGTCGATGCCGGACAAGAGTATCCAAGAAGATTGCGGAGAATTTGCGCCGGCTGGGTCGCGATATGGAAGCGATTGAGGAACTCAAGAACGCGCCTCTTGCCGAAGAATGGGATCGCTTTCGCGCGCTCGTCCTCGACGCGAAATATGTCCTCGCTCACCTTTTGGCGAGCAACGGCCTGGAAGTCGACAAGGCGATCCTCGACGATATTCCCGACAAATATATACACATCACCGATCGCGGACACAGAATCTCGAAAGCCGATTTGATGGATCTGATCTCCGGCAAGAAGAACAGGTCTATCCGAGCTTCGCGCTTATGAAGAGCGCGCACGATGTTTCACCAGCACTACGGTGTGGCGGCAATGCGAGATTGTGATGAAAATCCATAATAATTGTAGCGAACTCTTTCGCCAGCGCGACTGGAAAGCTCTGCACGATATGCTCGATAGCGCCTCCCCTGGCCGCGGTTCGGACGAGCGCGGCCAAATCGCACACTGGCGCGCAAGCGCGCTTTCGGCCGAAGGCCGGCATGATGAGGCCATCGACGTGCTGAGAGGGATTCAATCGGATTGTCGATGCCGATCGACAGTGTCAAAGCATATTGCTGAGAACCTGCTCCGCCTGGGCCGCGATATGGAAGCCATCGAGGAACTCAAGAACGCGCCCTTGGCCGACGAATGGGATCGCTTTCGCGCGCTCGCCCTTGACGCGAAATATGTCCTCGCTCACCTTTTGGCCAGCAACGGGCTCGAAGTCGACAAGGCGATCCTCGACGATATTCCCGACAGTTATATTCATATCACCGACCGTGGACACAGAATCTCGAAATCCGATTTGATGGATATGATCTCCGGCAAGAAGAAAAGTTCGATCTAAGCTTCCCGCTTTTGAAGAGCGGCGCGCGAGGCTTCGTCGGCGAGAGACGGAGCTCTCGAAGCATCTAGATCGTTGCATCAAATGCCGATCTTTAGGCGAGTAACGCCGCGCGCTTCTGGAACAAGGCGCTGCTCGATAATTCCGCGCGGCCTTCCGGCGCGCTGGTCTATGCGGGGCCAGAAGGCGCGCATCTTACCGACGCGCAATTCTCTCGGCTGAAGGAAGAGCTGGAGGAGAATTTCTCCGGCGCGACCAACGCCGGCCGGCCTTTGCTGCTCGAAGGCGGGCTCGACTGGAAAGCGCTGTCGCTCTCGCCAAAGGACATGGATTTCACCGAGTCGAAAGCGGGCGCGGCGCGCGAGATCGCGCTCGCCTTCGGCGTGCCGCCGCTGCTGCTGGGTCTGCCCGGCGACAACACTTTCAGTAATTTCACTGAAGCCAATCGCGCCTTCTGGCGTTCGAGCGTGCTGCCGCTCGTCGCGCGCGTGCAGAAGAGCTTTCAGGCCTGGCTGCAGCCGGGCTTCGGTTCCTTTCGCCTCGACTATAACGCCGACCGTTTCGAAGCATTGGCGAGCGAGCGAGCGGCCAAATAGGAACGAATCATCGCGCGCGCTGCGCTCGAAAGAAGACATAGTTGATGTCCGACATTCTGAACGCCATTTTGGAGCGCGGCGATCTCGCGCATCTCGCGCTGTTTCTCTGGGCCTGCGCGGCGACCACGCTAGCCTATCTCGCGATGCGTGAATTGGGCGAGGCGACCCGCCGCCTCGACGCCTTCGTGCGCGAACTGGCGCGCTTTAATAGACGCTGCAGGAGCGATTCATGACTGGGAAATTTTTTCTGCCGCATCTCGTCAGACGTTCGCGCGCGCGCCCTGCGCGTCGGCGTGACGACCCTTCCGCCGTCTTTAAGACCTTTGTCGAATTGCTGGCGCAATTGCGCGCTGAAGCCCGCGCGGGGAGTCAAACGCCGGCCAGCGCCCATGCGGAGAAAAGCTGATGGCGGCCTTGCGAAGAAACGCCGCGCCCGAAGTGAAACGCACCGAACTGCCGCTGCTGCAGGCGAATGAGGCCGGCGCCTTTTCGGGCTACGCCAGCCTTTTTGGCGTCGTCGACTCCGGGGGCGACATGGTGATGGCCGGCGCTTTCGCCCGCTCGCTGATCAAGCGCGGGGTGCGAGGCGTGAAAATGCTCTGGCAGCACCAGGCGGCCGAGCCGATCGGACTGTGGATCTCGATCGTCGAAGACGCGCGCGGGCTCAAAGTCGAAGGCCATCTCGATCTTTCCGTGGCGCGGGCGCGCGAGGCGCTGTCGCTGATGCGAAAGGGCGCGATCGACGGTCTCTCCATCGGCTTTCGCACGCTGCGCGCGACGACAGAAAAATCGAGCGGCGTGCGCCGCCTCCATGACATCGATCTGTGGGAAATCTCGATCGTCACTTTTCCGATGCTGCCGCAAGCGCGCATCGGCGCAGTGAAGCACAGCCGCAGGACGACGCCGAGCGTCGAGGCGCTTGGCGCCAAGCTCGCACGCCTGAGGTCCCAGCGCGCCGCGCTTGAATTTGCGCAGGCGCTGCGGCGCATGTCCGGCAATCCCTGAGCAGACGCTTAGCCAATCCGCGCTCTCGCCGTCGGGCGCAAATCAACTTCACGACGGCTTTCACAGCGCGAATTAATCCCGCCGGCCAGAGCCGCGCGGGCTTTTTGCGCCGCCCGCGCCAAGCAAGAGGCTCACACATGTCAGCAATCGAATCGAAATCCGCCGGCGACGACATTCTCGCCGATCTCAATCGCGCCTTCAGCGCCTTCAAGGAGACGAATGACGAGCGCCTGGCGCAGCTCGAGAGCCGTCTCGGGGCCGATGTCGTGACCGAAGAGAAGCTCGCGCGCATCGACCAGGCGCTCGACGCCACCAAGAGTCGGCTCGACCGCCTGGCGCTCGACATGTCGCGGCCGCGCATCGGCGGCAAGCCGGTTGACGATCACAGCGGCCGCGAACATAAGAGCGCTTTCAATCATTATATGCGCTCGGGTGAAGCGAGCGGCCTCAAGGCGCTCGAAGCCAAGGCGCTGTCGCGCGGCTCCGGCCCCGACGGCGGTTATCTCGTGCCGCTGCCGACCGAGCGCGAAGTGCTGCGAAGGCTCGCGAAGCTGTCGCCGATCCGCGCCATTTCCGGCGTGCGCGAAATCTCCGGCGCCTCGCTTCGCCGCGCCTTCTCGACCACAGGACCCGCGGCCGGCTGGGTCGCCGAGGCCGACCCGCGCCCGCAGACCAGCAATCAGCAGCTCGCCGACATGACTTTCCCGGCGATGGAGCTTTACGCCATGCCGGCCGCGACTCAGGCGCTGCTCGACGATTCCGTCGTCGACATCGAGCAATGGATCGCCGAGGAAGTGCAGACCGCCTTCGCCGAACAGGAAGGCGCGGCCTTCGTCGCCGGCGACGGGGTGAACAAGCCGAAGGGCTTTCTCTCCTATGCGACGGTCGCCGATTCGAGCTGGACCTGGGGCAATATCGGCTTTGTGGCGACCGGCGCCGCCGGCGCTTTTGCCGCGACCGATCCTTCCGACGCGCTCGTCAATCTTGTCTATGCGCTGCGCGCCGGCTATCGCCAGAACGGCAAATTCGTGATGGGGCGGCGCGCGCAATCGCTGGTGCGCCAGTTCAAGACGACGACCGGCGATTACATCTGGGCCCCGCCCGCGACCGCCGACGGAGCCGCCTCGCTGATGAATTTCCCTGTCGTCGAAGCCGAGGACATGCCCGACCCCGCCGCCAATTCGCTCTCCATCGCCTTCGGCGATTTCGAGCGCGGCTATGTGGTGGTGGACCGCGTCGGCATTCGCGTGCTGCGCGATCCCTACTCCGCCAAGCCCTATGTGCTGTTCTATACGACGAAGCGGGTCGGCGGCGGCGTGCAGAATTTCGAGGCGATCAAGCTGCTGAAATTCGCCGCGTCATAAATAGGCGCCATTTGTCGATGGCCGCGACGAAAATCGCGGCCTTTCTCTCATAGCACAATGCAGGACGCCCGATGCGACCGATGCTCATCGGCGCGCCGGCGATCGAGCCCGTCTCGCTCGCCGACGCCAAATCATGGCTGCGCGAAGACGGCGGCGAAGAGGACGAACTCATCCAGGCGCTGATCGTCGCCGCCCGAATGACGCTCGAAGCCTATACGCGGCGCTTCTTCGTCACGCAGAGCTGGCGTCTCGTTTTCGACTGCTGGCCGTCCTCGGTCGCTTCGACGTCCACGCTCCATATCCCCTTCGCGCCGTTCGCAGGGGCGACGGAGATTCGCGTCTTTGACGCGAACGGGATCGCGCAGACGCTCGCCGGGGCGAGCTATCGCGCGCCGCCCTCCACGGAAGGCGGCCGCATCAGCTTCGCCTCGGCGCCGCCTGCGCCCGGACGCGCGACGGATGGAATCGAAATCGACTTTAATGTCGGCTATGGCGCCCTTGCGAGCGACATTCCGCAACCGCTGCATCACGCCATCCTCTCGCTCGTCTCCCATTGGCGCGAGCATCGCGGCGACGATGGCGACGAGGCCTTGCCGAATTCGGTCGCGCAACTCGCCGCGCCGTTTCGCCGCGAGCGGCTGCTATGAGCGTCTTTCCTCGGATCGGCGCCCTGCGCCATCGCGTGACGATGGAGGCGCCGATCGACGCGCCCGACGGCGCCGGCGGATTCTCGCGCAGCTTTATGCCAGTCGCCGATGTTTGGGCGTGCGTCGCGCCTTCCGGCGCGCGCGAGGATTTCGTCGAGCAGCGCGCCGAGCAGGCGACGAGCCATGTGGTGACGATCCGCTGGCGCGACGACGTCGCGAAAGACATGCGCTTCGTCCACCGCGGCCGCAGGCTTCGCATCCAATCGGCTGCGGATCCCGACGAACGCCGACGCTTTCTGATCTGCCAATGCGAAGAGATCTCTTAAGGGATTCGCCATGAGCGCTTCACCCGTCGTCGCGCTGCGCAAAGCGATCCGCGCCTATCTGCTCGCGGATGCGGGCTTCGCCGGCGTCCTTGGCGAGAAGCTATACGATGAGGCGCCGCGCGGGTTGGAGCCGCCTTATGCGCTTTTCGCCGACGCGCAGTTGCGCGACTGGTCGGCCGACTTCTCACCCGGCGCCGAGCAATTCTTCACGATCGGCGTCGCCTCGACGATGCGCGGATTGAGCGAGGCGCTCGAACTCGCGGAGCGCATCGCCGGTCTACTCAACGAGGCGCCGCTCACTCTGCAGGAACATCGGCTGATCGACCTGCGCTTCCAGTCCATGGAGACGCGCCGCGACCAGAACGGGCGCATCGCCAAGGTCAATCTGCGCTTTCGCGCCACCACCGAATATCTTTAGACGCATTTTCTGCGCCGAACCGGCAACTACTTCGGCGGGAAATGCTTGGTAACGGAGCCCCGCAATGTCCGCCCAGAAAGGCAAGGATCTGCTGCTGAAAATCCATGACGGCGCAAGTTTCGTCACGATCGCCGGATTGCGCACGCGCCGTCTCGCGCTCAACGCCGACACGGTGGATGTGACGGACGCAGAGTCGAACGGCCGCTGGCGCGAACTGCTTGACGGCGCCGGCGTGAAGCGCGCCAGCGTTTCTGGAACAGGCGTCTTCAAGGACCAGGCGTCGGACGTGGTTTTGCGCCAGACTTTCTTTGACGGACTTCTGCGTGAATGGCAGATCGTCATTCCCGATTTCGGCGTTCTCTCCGGCCTCTTCCAGATCGCCAATCTCGACTATCGCGGCGAATACGCGACGGAACTCACATTCGACATTTCGCTTGAATCGGCGGGCGCGCTCGCCTTCGCCGCGCTTTGAGGAAAAGATGGCGAACCGAAAACGTGGCGAAATCGACGCGACGTTCGACGACAAGCCATACCGGCTGTGTCTGACGCTCGGCGCGCTTGCCGAACTTGAAAGCGGGTTTGACGCGAGCGATCTCGTCGCACTTGCAAGCCGCTTCGAAGAGAGACGGCTCTCGGCGCGCGATATTCTGCGCATCATCGGCTGCGGGCTGCGCGGCGCCGGGCACGACGTCGGCGACGACGAGGTCGCCAGAATGAAAGTTTCGGATGGTCTTGCGGGCTATGTGCGCATCGCGGCCGACCTCCTCGCCGCGACCTTCGGCGAAGCGCCGGAGCACGATGCGCCCGCAAACCCTCCGACGCCGCAGGACGCCTGACGCGGGTGGAAGAAACGGCGCGCGAACCCTCTCATCGCGCGCCCTTTCCCTTCGCCGGCGCCATGGCCTTCGGGCTGGGCGTCCTGCGGCTTTCATCGCGCGATTTCTGGTCTCTGACGCCGCGCGAACTCCTTTGCGCGGCTGAGGGCGTTTACGGCAAGGCGCCGGGCGCGCCCTCGCGCGCCGCGCTCGATGAATTGATGCGCCAATTTCCCGATTGCGCAGGATCGACATGACGACGAATTTCGACCCCTTTCCGGATCCGTTCAATGAACCCGGCGCCAATGCGCCAATCGGCGCGCCTGATCTCAGGACGACAAAGCTGCTGCTCGACCAGATCAACGTCTCGGCAGGAAATGTCGCCAAGACGCTGCAGCTGGGCTTCGGCGCCGCGGCGGCGAGCGGCCGAGGCTTCAACGACGTGCTCTCGACCATCGCGCAGTCGCTGACGCGCATCGCGCTACGCGAGGGAACCAAGACGCTCGCCGAGGGATTGGTCGGGGGGTTGAGCAGGATGCTGTCCAGCGCATTCGGCGGCGCCGGCGCCGTCGCGCCTTTCGCGCAGGGCGGCGTCGTGGCAAGCCCGACCTATTTCGCTGCGAGCGGCGCGATGGGGCTGATGGGAGAACGCGGCGCTGAGGCGATCATGCCGCTCGCCCGCGGCCCGGACGGCAGGCTCGGCGTCGTCGCGCAAAGCGTCGGCGCGCGTCCGGTTTCGGTCACCGTCAACATCGCCGCGCAGGACGTCGAAAGTTTTCGTCGCTCCGAAGCGCAGATCACTGGCGCGCTGGCGCGCGCCGTGGCGCGCGGCCAGCGCAATCTCTAAAAGGGCGCAGTCGGCATGAGCGATTTTCACGAGATTCGCTTTCCGCTCGACGTCTCTTTGGGCGGACGCGGCGGACCGGAGCGGCGCACCGAGATCGTGACGCTCGGCTCCAATCGCGAAGCCCGCAACGCCCGTTGGGCCCATTCGCGGCGCCGCTATGAGGCCGGCTACGGCGTGAAAAGCCTCGCGCAGCTTGCGCAGATCATCGAATTCTTCGAGGAGCGTCGCGGCAGACTCTATGGCTTTCGCTGGCGCGATCGCGCCGACTGCTGCTCCTGCGCGCCAGGCGCCGCGCCGAGCCCGACGGATCAAGAGATCGGCACGGGAGACGGCGCGCGCGACGCCTTTCAGCTTGTGAAAACCTATGGCGGCGCCTTTTCGCCTTACGCTCGGGACATCGTCAAGCCGGTCGCCGGAACGCCGCGCGTCGCGGTCGACGGCGTCGAGAAATCGGCGCCGGAAGTGAGCGTCGACGCGACGACGGGAGTGGTGACTTTTGCGCCGGGCGCCATTCCTTCGACCGGCGCCGTCGTCACCGCCGGCTTTTTCTTCGACGTGCCGGCGCGCTTCGACACGGACTTTCTGGAAATCGACATGCAGGCTTTCGAAGCCGGCGTGATTCCCAATATTCCGATCATTGAAATCGTGCCGTAGCCGCCATTGCGTTATGGCGAGCGAAACGAAGCAATCCAGAACCGGATTTTGGATTGCTTTTTCGCTTTGCTCTTCACAATGACACGAGAAAGACCGCGGGAAAATTGCATGCTGTCGCTCTCTCCTTCGATGCAGGCGAAACTCGATCGGCGCGCCACGACCTTCTGCCAGTGTTGGCGCGTTTCGCGCATCGACTCGACGGTGATGGGCTTTACCGACCATGACCGCGATCTGACCTTCAATGACGTAACTTTCCGCGCCAACGTCGGGCTCTCCGCGACGCAGATCGAATCGGGCGTCGGCTTTGCGCCGGGAACGGGCGAAGCCGCCGGCGCGCTGAGCGACGACAGTCTCACCGAGACCGATCTGCTCAACGGCATCTATGACGGAGCCTCGGTCGAAACATGGCTCGTCGATTGGACTGACGTCGCCGATCGCGTTCTGCTGGACGTTGCGACGATCGGCGAAGTTCGTCGCGGCGAAAAGGCTTTCTCGGCGGAGCTTCGCTCGAGCGCCCATCTCTTCGATCAGCAGCAGGGCCGCGCCTTTCAACGCAATTGTTCGGCCGATCTCGGCGATGCGCGCTGCGGCTTCAATGTCATGTCGCCCGGCTTTCACGCGACGGGCGTCGTCGCCGTCTTCGCCGGCGGCGTGATTGACATCGACGCTTCGCAAAATTTCGACAGCGGCTTTTTCGCGGGCGGCGCGCTGACCTTCACCAGCGGCGCGAACCAAAACGCGCGCTTCACGATCAAGTCGCATCGTCAGGAAGGCTTAATTGCGAGCGTCGCGCTGTGGACGGCGCCTGGAGACGCGATCGTCGCAGGCGACGCCGTTCTGATGACGGCCGGTTGCGACAAATCTCCGACGACGTGCCGCCTGAAGTTCGACAATATCGTCAACTTTCGCGGCTTTCCGCACATGCCCGGCAATGATCGCATCATCGCCTATCCGAGTTCGCTCGCGCCGACAATGGACGGCGGGAGCTTCTTTCGATGACTCGCGCGGATATCGTCGTGGCGGCGCGCCGTTGGATCGGCACGCCTTATGCGCATCAGGCGTCGCTTCTCCATGTCGGCTGCGACTGTCTCGGACTCGTGCGCGGCGTCTGGCGCGACCTCATCGGACAAGAGCCGGAGGCGACGCCGGCCTACACGCCGGATTGGGCCGAAGCCTCTGGCGCCGAAACTCTGTTCGACGCCGCCAAGCGGCATTTCGCGTCGATCCCCTTATGCGATTTTCGTGAAGGCGACGTTCTCCTGTTTCGCTTTCGCGATCATCTCCCGGCGAAACATCTCGGCGTCGCGACCTCGGCGTCGCATATGGTTCATGCGCACGCAGGGGCTCGCGTCACGGAGGTCGCGATCGGCGCGCATTGGCGAAAGAAACTTGCCGCCGCCTTCGCCTTCCCCGGCGTCGCGGATTGATCGCATCGCGATTGTCATTCCCGGCAGGCCGAACGCCTGACCGGGAATTTCGAGCCGCCCACGCGAGCCTCTACAGTTCGATCCGGATTTCCGATCGCGCGCAACGCGCGCGTCGGGGAATAACATCCTACGATTCCATAAGAGACCTTCATGGCCACTCTTGTTCTGCAGACGATCGGCTCTGTCGCCGGCGGCGCGATCGGCGGACCTGTCGGCTCTTCGATCGGTCGGCTTATCGGCGGAGTCGGCGGATCATTCATCGACTCGGCGCTGCAACCGCACGCGTCGCCGCGCTATGCGATCGGTCCGCGTCTCAAATCCATGGATGGGATCACCTCTATGGAAGGCGCCGGGGCGCCGCGCGTCTACGGCCGGGCGCGCATCGGCGGTCAGATGATCTGGGCGACGCGCTTTCTCGAACGAGTCAACGCCTCTTTCAGCCAAACCCAGCAGCAAGGCAAAGGCGGCGGCGGAGCTGGCGGCAAGTCCATTCAATTCACTTATTCCTACTCGGCGAATTTCGCGATCGGCCTGTGCGAAGGGCCCATCGCCTTCGTGCGCCGGATTTGGGCGGACGGGTCCGAGCTCGACATGATGACGCTGCCGATCCGCATCTATGTCGGGAGTGAAGATCAAGCGCCGGATCCGCTGATCGTCGCTAAGGAGGGCGCTGAGAACGCGCCGGCCTATCGCGGCCTCGCCTATATCGTGTTTGACGATCTGCCGCTCGCGCCCTTCGGCAATCGCATTCCCCAATTCACCTTCGAGGTGGTGAAGCCGGTCGAAGGCCTCGGCGCGTTGATCCGCGCCGTCGACCTCATTCCCGGCGCGACCGAAGCCGGCTACCACCCGGCTCTCAAGCTCAACTTCTATTCGCCCGGCGTCACCGCTGCGGAGAATCGTCACCAGCTGACGGCGGCGACCGACTGGACCGCCTCGCTCGACGCCTTGCAGGCGCTCTGCCCAAATCTCGAAAGCGTCGCGCTGGTCGTCGCCTGGTTCGGCGACGATCTTCGCGCCGAACATTGCACGATCGCGCCGCGCGTCGACGCCGCGTTCAAGACCATCGGTCAATTCAACTTCATCGTTGGCGGTTTCTGGCCGCCGGATTGGTCGGTCGCGGGGCTGACGCGTTCGACCGCGCGGCTCGTATCGCAGATCGACGGACGCTCGGCCTATGGCGGCACGCCAAGCGACGCATCGGTCCTTGCGGCCATCGCCGACCTCAAGGCGCGCGGTCTTGCGGTGACATTCTATCCCTTCGTGATGATGGATGTGCCGCCGGGCAATGCGTTGCCCGATCCTTACGCAGGAGCGATCGGACAGCCGGCGTTTCCCTGGCGCGGACGCATCACCTGCGATCCGGCGCCGGGCCAGCCCGGTTCGCCCGACGCGAGCGCGGCGGCGGCGACGCAGCTCAACGCATTCTTTGCGCGCTATCGCGATTTCATTCTGCATTACGCCGATCTTTGCGTCGCGGCGGGCGGAGTCGAGGCTTTCCTCATCGGCTCCGAGCTGATCGGCTTGACGCGGGTACGCTCGGCGCCCGGCGACTATCCCGCCGTCGCCGCGCTGACGGCGCTGGCCGCGGACGTGAAAACGATCCTCGGCGCGCAAACCAAAATCTCCTATGCCGCAGACTGGACCGAATATGGCGCGCATGTTCCCGCGAGCGGCGAAGTGCGCTTTCCGCTTGATCCGCTGTGGGCGTCGAGCGCCGTGGATTTCGTCGGCGTCGACGTCTATTGGGCGCTCTCCGACTGGCGCGACGGCGACGCGCATCTCGACGCGCAGGAAGCCGCGAGCATTTACGACCTCGCCTATCTCACGTCGCGCGTCGCCACGGGCGAAGCCTATGACTGGCATTACGCCGACGCGAACGCGCGGGCGACGCAGAATCGCACCCCGATCAGCGACGGACTCGGCAAGCCGTGGATTTTCCGCCAGAAGGACATTCTGTCGTGGTGGTCGCAGCCGCATTATGAACGCGTCGGCGGCGCCGAGCTTGTCACGCCGACGGCATGGACGCCGCAATCAAAGCCGATCTGGATCGTCGAGACCGGATGTCCGGCCGTCGACCGCGGCGCCAATGCCCCGAACGTCTTTCCGGACCCGCGCTCGAGCGAAGGCGGATTGCCCTATTTCTCGCGCAACGGCCGCGACGATCTTATGCAGGCGCGATTCGTCGAAGCGATGATCGCGCATTTCGATCCGTCCTCTTCCGGCGGCGCGGCGCGCAATCCGACGTCGAGCGTCTACGCCGGACCGATGGTCGATCCTTCGCGGCTGCATATCTGGTGCTGGGACGCCCGCCCCTTCCCAGCCTTTCCGACGCAAACCGACGCCTGGAGCGACGCCGCCAATTGGGAGACCGGCCATTGGCTGAACGGGCGCCTCGAAGGCGCGTCGCTCGATCGCCTGTTGCCGGCGCTCGCCGACGCCGTTTCCGCGCCTGAAGGCGTTGCGCCGCGTCCGAACGTCGGCGGCTTCGTCGACGGCTATGTTCTGGAGCGGCCGATGTCGCCGCGCGAGGCGATCGATCCGCTTTCCGCGCTCTTCGGCTTCGACGCCGTGGCGGACGCCGGCGCATTGCGCTTCGTCGAGCGGCGCGGACAGAGGGCGCACGACATTGGCGAAGACGATATCGTCGTGGGGAAAACCTCATCGCTCGTCACGCTGACGCGGGCGCAGGAAAGCGAGCTGCCACAGGAGATCGCCCTCTCCTATTGCGATTCCGAGAGTGATTTCCAGATGGCGCGAGTCCTCTCGCGCAGACTGGAAGGCCGCTCAGCCCGCCAAAGCGAGGCTCAGGCGGCAGTGATGACGCATCGCGCCAATGCGCAGGCGCTCGCGGACATGTGGCTGCAAGATTTGTGGGTTGGACGCGAAACCGCGGAATTCGCCTTACGGCCAAGCCTCATCGCCTTGCGGCCCGGCGATCTCGTCAGGCTCGGCGCCGCGGGCGCCGACCGGCTGTTTCAAATCCAGCGCATCGCTGACGGCGCCTCGCGGCAAGTGAGCGCGCGCGCGGCGGATGGTTCCGTTTACGACGCGGCGGCGCCGCTGCTTCGACGCGCCAACGTCGTTTCGCCGAAGATGGTCGGCCCGCCGCAGGTGGAAATTCTTGATCTGGCGCTCGCGCGCGAGGAAGAAGCGCTGTCCTATGTCGCGGCCTTCGCCGATCCGTGGCCCGGCGCGCTCGCAATCTGGAGAATGACTTTCGAGGGCGGCTACGAACAGGTCGCGATCATCGACAAGCGCGCGATTATCGGCGAAACCCTCGACGTTCTGAAACCTGGTCCTGTCGGACGTTTCGACAAGGGAAACGGCGTCACCGTGACAATCGGCGCCGGACAGCTTTCGTCTGTCGACGATCTCGCCGCGCTCGCAGGGCGCACGGCGATGGCGATCCGCGTCGACGACGACTGGGAAATTTTCGCTTTCGCACAAGCTGAACTCGTCGGCGACAAGACCTATCGCCTGTCGCGGCTCATTCGCGGTCTCGGCGGCGAAGAACATCTCGCGACGCGCGAAGCGCCGGCGGGGTCGACCGTCGTGCTGCTCAATGACGCGATCGCGCCGCTTGCGCGCAAGGTCTCCGAAATCGGCGCGCCGCTCGTCTATCGAATCGGTCCAGCGAATCGCGATTATGGGGAGCCGATCTTCGTTCAGCCGACAGTCGCCGCAACCAATAAAGTTCTGCGACCCTATGCGCCTACCAAGGCGCGCGCGAAGCGCACGCCGGGGGGCGTCGTCATCGACTTCGTGCGTCGTGGCCGCCTCGACTCCGACGCCTGGGAATCGCTCGACATCCCGCTCGGCGAGGCGAGTGAATCTTATGAGGCCGACATAGCGCTGCCAGGAAGCGCAACGCGAACGCTGACCGGCGCCGCCACATCGCTTCTCTACGCCGCCGCCGATGAACTTGCCGATTTCGGCGCGCCGCAAAGCGAACTGATGCTCTCGCTTTATCAGATGAGCGCGACCGTCGGGCGCGGCTTTCCGCTAACGACGACGCTAACCGTCCAATAGGAATAGCGATGACGCAAACGACGCATCTTGCGCTGCCCTTTCTCGAAGCGGCGCAAGCGCAAAAGCACGTCACTCACAATGAAGCTTTGGCGCTGATCGATGCGCTGACGCAGCTTTCGATCTCGAGTCGAAACGTGACGACGCCGCCAGGAACTCCGGCGGAAGGCGATCGCCTGCTCGTCGGCGTTGGCGCGACAGGCGCTTTCGCCGGCAAGAGCAATCAGATCGCGACGCATATTGGAGGCGATTGGAGTTTTCTCGCGCCGCAGGCCGGCTGGCGGGCCTATGTCGAAGCGGAACAACTACTGCTGCTCTACGACGGCGCCGCGTGGATCGACTGCGGCCTGTCCCTGCGCCAGCTACAAAATCTTTCGCAGCTCGGCGTTGGCGCGACTGCCGACGGCGCCAATCCGTTGCTCGCCAAGCTCAATGCGACGCTCTTTACCGCCAAGAGCGTCGGCGAAGGCGGCTCCGGCGACCTTCGCTTTACGCTCAATAAGGAGAGCGCGGCGAAAACAGTCTCGCAACTTTATCAGTCAAACTTTGCCGGACGCGCCGAAACCGGGCTGACCGGCGACGACAATTTTCATCTCAAAGTGTCGCCCGACGGCTCGACCTGGAAGGAGGCGCTCGTCGTCGACAGAACGACCGGCGAAGTCGCATTTCCGAATGGCGTTGGCGACGGCGCGCTGGCGGGCTTCCGCAACCTGCTCCGCAACGCGGGCTTGACGATCAACCAGCGGGCGGTTTCCGGGACCGTCATGCTCTCCGCAGGACAATACGGCCACGACGGCCTCAGGGCGGGCGCATCGGGCGCAACCTATACGTTCGCGACTGTTGGGGTCGACACGCAGGTGACGGTCGCCTCAGGTTCGCTGATCATGCCGATCGAGCCAGGCATGATTGAGGGCGGCCTCTGCACGCTCTCGCAGGCCGGCGGCGCCCAGGCGCGCGTCTGGCAGGGAACAGGCTATGCGGGCGCGGGATCGTATGCGGCGTGTCCGCTCCAGACGAGCGGCTTGGTGGCGAACACGCAGACCAACGTCGAGTTCTCAACGGGGACGATCCTGCGCCCGCAGTTCGAGAAGGGGGCCTTCGCCACCAGCTTCGAGCGGAGGCCGCCGACGATAGAGCGCGTGCTGTGCATGCGCTATTTCCAAACAACCTATGAACAGGGCGTCGCGCCGGGAACGGCCGGCGCTGCGGCGGGCTTCAGCCAGTTTTTCCCCGACTCGCCCGACTGGCAAACGATCGCGGCGCTGATCTATCCGGTTCCAATGGCGGCGACGCCGACCATCGCGATTTATTCGCCAAATTCGGGCGCGCCCGGGAAGGCATACGCAAACAATTACAGCGCCGATTATACAGCCATTCCGGGCGCCGCCACCAATACAAGCGCGTCGATTGTCGTGTTGGGCGGAACTGGCTTGTCGGCCGGATATGGCTGGCAGGTGGTCTTAACAATGTCAGCGGAGTTGTAATCCCGTGACCTACACGCTTCTCTCCACGCCCAGCGGGCTGCGGGTCAGTCGCGACGCTGACGGCGCGATCATCCCTGCCGATCCGGCGAACGCCGATCGTCGCGCTTATGGGCAATGGGTCGCCAACGGCAATGCGCCGACGCCGCCCCCTACGCCGACGCTTGACGAGATGAAGACGCAAAAGCTCGCCGCTCTCGCCGAGCGGCGCTGGCGCGCGGAGGGCGCCGGCGTGACGGTCGGCGACATTCGCATGCAGACCACACGCGACGCATGGACGCCGCTCGCGCGCCTCCATCAACGCGCGCTCGCCGACCCACAATTCGCCTGTCCCGCTTGGAAGCTGGGCGACGGAGCCTTCATCTCGATCGACAATGCGACGCTGGTCGCGATCGGCGGCGTCGTCGAGGCGCATGTGCAGAGCTGCTTCGTGCGCGAGAAGGAGATCGCCGCCCTCATCGCTGCAGCGCCCGACGCGGCGGCCGTCGCGGCGGTCGACATAGAGTCCGGCTGGCCGGCGTAGAGGCGCGCCGGCGCTTCGGGCTCCGGCGTGGCGGGAGGCCTCGGCAACGGCGGTCTTGTCGGCGATGGCTACGCCGTGATCGTCGAACTCTTCTGATTTCGCGAACCTGCGGCCTCAACAACCAATCCATTCGACCAAATTGAAAGGAGTCGGCTCATGGCCTTCGCCGTGAAGAATCATGTCTTGCACCAAGACGACCAGCCGGTCGCGCAGAAGCCGACGCCCAACGTCGGCGGCGTTCTGAAGCCTTCGCTGCTGATCATGCATTACACGGCGTCGCAGTCGGCGAAAGGCGCGATCTCCTGGCTGTGCAACCCCAACGCAAAAGCCTCTGCGCATCTCGTGATCGATCTCGACGGAACGGTGACGCAGCTTGCGCCTTTCAATCGCGTCGCATGGCATGCCGGAAAAAGCGTTTGGAAACGGCGCTCGAACTGCAACTCCTTTTCGATCGGCATAGAGCTCACGAACGCCGGTCCTCTGACGAAACTCGCCAACGGCAAATTCGCCGACGTCAACGGAAGAAGCGCGCCTGCGAGTCAGGTGGCGATGCTCGCGCACAAGCTCGATAAGGGAGTCGAACGGCCGTGGATGATTTACCCCGCCGTTCAGATCTCGACCGCCGTGGATGTCGCGAAAGCGCTCTGCCACACCTACGGCATCGCCGAAATCGCCGGTCATGACGACATCGCGCCAACGCGCAAGCGCGACCCCGGCCCCGCCTTCGCCATGGACTCATTCGTGTCGCGAGTGTTTGGCCGCAAGTGAAACCGCGCCGGCGGCATCCGGCATCACGAAAGGAAACTCAACATGCAAGGCTACCGCACTTACATCGCTGCCGGACTCGTCGCACTGTTCGGCGCGCTCGCCTCGACCGACTGGATCGCTGTTCTCAACGATCCGAAGGCAGGCGCCGTCGCCGTCGGATCGGCGGCGCTGATGGCGATCATGCGCAGCATCACCTCGACGCCGCCGGGAACGGCCTGACATGTCGAAACTGATCGCGCTCAGCCTCGTCGCAGTCGCCGGCGTCGTCCTCTACGCGCTGGGGCGCGCAATTCTCGCGCGCCTCGTCGCTGGCGGCGCAGATCAAGAAAAAGCGCGCCGCGACGAAGCGGATCTGCGCGCCGCAAAGCGGCAGGCGGAAATCATGGTTGAGCGCAGGAGCGAAGAAGATGTTTCGCAAGATCTCGATCTCGGTCGCTTTTAGCGTCGCTCTTGCCGCGTGCCGGTCGGCGGGCGGCTGTCCGCCGATTGTCGCCTATTCTCTCGAAGATCAGAAGATCGCGGCGAAACAGTTGCGCGCTCTACCCAAGAACACGCCGCTCGCCGCGATGATCGTCGATTACAAGAAAACTCGAGACGCGTGCCGCGCCTCGGGAAGCTGACAGTGGGCGGACTATTCATTGCGCGTTCATGGCTTTCGTCCGAATATGCGGCGGGGAGAGGCGCATGTCGGCCGCCGGATGTTTTGGAAGACGGGCGTTGGCCGTCGCCGCTCTCGCGGCGACGGTCGCCTCCGCATGCGCCGCCCGCGCCGAAGAGCTCGTTCCGCCGCATATGCAGTGCTTCACCATGGCGCAGGCGCGCGCCAAAATCGAAGCGCACAAGCTCGCTGATCCTTTCCGAAGCATGCGGGAGGCCGCCCTACGGCTGCAAGGCGAACCGCTCGGCGCGCGGCTGTGCCAATTGGGCGAAGGACTTATCTATGAGATCAGCCTGCTGCGCCGTGACGGCCATATTGTCAAAATTCATGTCGACGCCTTCAACGGCCGGCCACATTCCGGCCCTATAGGCGACTGAGCTCATCGTATGCAGGGAGGACGCGTTGCGGCTGCTCGTCATTGAAGACGACAAGGATTTGAACCGCCAGATCGTTCGCGCGCTTGAGCAATCGGGATATGCGGTGGACCGCGCCTTCGACGGCGAGGAAGGCTGCTATCTCGGCGAGACGGAACCCTATGATGCGGTTGTTCTGGACATCGGCCTGCCAAAGAAAGACGGCGTGACCATTCTTGAAGAATGGCGCGCGGCCGGACGCGACATGCCGGTGCTTATCCTCACCGCCCGCGACCGCTGGAGCGACAAGGTGCAAGGCTTCGACGCCGGCGCCGACGATTATGTCGCCAAGCCCTTCCACATGGAGGAGGTGCTGGCGCGCATCCGCGCGCTGCTCCGCCGCGCGACAGGACACGCGACCAATGAAATCGTCTGCGGCGCGGTTCGACTCGACACGAAAGCCGGACGCGTCGTCGTCGACGGCGCGCCGGTGAAGCTCACTTCGCACGAATACCGGCTGCTCGCCTATCTGATGCATCACAGCGGGCGCGTCGTGTCCCGCAGCGAGATCATCGAACATTTATACGACCAGGACTTCGATCGCGACTCCAATACGATCGAAGTCTTCGTCGGCAGGTTGCGCAAGAAACTTGGCGTCGACCTGATCCAGACCGTGCGTGGATTGGGCTACATGGCGGCCGCGCCGGCAAAGGACGCCGGCGGCGGACGCTAGGCATGCGCCTGACGATCGGCTCTTTTCGCACGATCGCCGCGCGTCTGTTTCTGACGGCGGCGGCGACGAGCCTTGTCGTTTTGCTTGTCGCGAGCGTTCTTCTTACCGCCTACTACCGTAGCGAGGCGGAGGAAGTTTTCGAACGACGCCTCGACGTTTACCTGCGCGCCATCGTCGCTGACGTATCCGAGTCCGGCCAGGAGGGACGCACCGGCCCCGGCCAACTCGGCGATCCCCAATTCGAATTGCCGGGTTCGGGCTGGTATTGGCAAATCACCCGGCTCGACGACAAATCGCATGAAATAAAGGCGTCGCGCTCCCTCTTCGCCGGCACGTTGCCGAAGCTCTCCGACCTTGGCGTCGCAGCGGAAGTCGGCGGGTTTCGTCGCGGCTATGCGCAAGGGCCCGATGGGCGCCGCTTGCGTATCGTCGAGCGCATCATCGACGTCGGCGACGTGGGGATCTATCTCGTGCAGGTCGCCGGCAGCGGCGAAGAGATGGAAGAGCAGATCGGGCGATTTCGCTTTGCGCTGATCGTCGCCTTCACCGCCCTCGCCATTGCGCTCGCCATCGGCGCCGCCTTTCAAGTCCGCTTCGGTTTGCGTCCCTTGAGACAGATGCAGCGAGAACTCGCATCGATCCGCCGCGGCGAGCGGGATCGCATCATCGGCAAATATCCGAGCGAAGTGGCGCCGCTCGCCGACGAGCTCAATCTGCTGATAGGCGCCAATCGCGACATTCTTGAACGCGCGCGAACTCAGGTTGGCAACCTCGCCCATGCGCTGAAGACGCCGCTCTCCGTCATCGTGAACGAGGCTGACGCCGCGCCGGGCCAACTCGCGCAGAAAGTTCAGGAACAGGCGCAGATCATGCGCGACCAGATTTCCTTCTATCTTGATCGGGCCCGGGCGGCGGCGCGCGGCGGCGCGCTGGGCGCGGCGACGCCGGTTGCGCCGTCGATCGAGGCTTTGCTGCGCGCCTTCAGCAAAATCTATGGCGACAAAGGCGTCGTTTTTTCCGGCGGCGCCGATCCGCATCTGCGCTTTCTTGGCGAGCGACAGGACCTTGAAGAAATGGTCGGCAATCTGCTCGACAACGCCGGCAAATGGGCGAAGAGTCGCGTGACGATCGACGTTTCGGTTGACGGCGGCGACGCGTCGCGACCGGTGCTCTGCATGACGATCGACGACGACGGCCCCGGACTCGCCTCGCATCTTCGCACGACGGCGACGCAACGCGGCCGACGGCTCGACGAAACCAAGCCCGGATCGGGCCTCGGCCTGTCGATCGTCGTCGAACTCGCCGACGCCTATGGCGGCTCGCTGCAGCTCAATGACAGCCCAAGCGGCGGCTTACGCGCCGAGCTTCGACTTCCGGGCTTTTAAGTCCAAAGCGAACGCTCGCGAATATCCGATCAAATGCATTTATGAATCATCGAAATGAATTGACGCTACGGAACCGGCATCCGCTCCGCGCTCATTCGTCTTCGAGATCGAAATCGAGAATGGCGATTTGCAACGTGAAGCTCGACAGCTTCGGATCATCGGCCGAGATGACGCCGAGGAACTCGCCGTCGGCGTTGAGTTCGACGGAATCGGTCTTGCGCCCGCGCGCCGCGATCGACAGACGATCATTCTCGAACAGCTTGCGCAAATAGGATTGCAGCACTTCGCGTCCGACCGGAATTTTCATCTCGAACGCGAAGGAGCGATCGCCGTCTTCGTCATCCACACAGATCGAAGCGATTCTGCGTTCGCCGAGATGCACCGCCGCATCGTCAGGATTTCTTGGATCCGCCGCGACGCGGATGCCGTCATTGCCGAGCGAGCGGCGCAGAAAGGACTGCAACTTTTGCAATTCGGCCTTATCCAAACGCCCGCCCTCGTCTGTCGGTTAACGTCATTTGACGTCATTCCTCTGCCATGAGCCTTGGCGTCGAGCAAGAGCGCGCGAAAAACCCGACGGCGAAGCCGTCGGGTTCTGCGCGAGGCGCATTGCGCTTTATTCGCCGGCGGCCTTGAGCTTCTTGTTGCATTCGCTCCAATATTTCGGCCAGGTGATTTTGGCGTCGGTTTTTTTGAGTTCGGCCTTTTTCGCCTTCCATTCAGCGGCGCATTTTTTCTGCCGTTCGCGCATCGCGGTCTTCGCGTCCGCTGCGGGCTTGGCGCCCTCCGTCGCCGGAGCCATCTGAGGCGGCTTCGCCTGGGTCACAGGCGCCGGCGCCGGCTCGGGGGGCCTGGCCTCTGCCGCGGGCGGCGGCGTCGGCTTCGACTCCGCGGCGGCCGGCGGCGGCGTCTCCGGCTTCGCTTCGGCGGGCTTGGATTCAGCCGGCTTTGCTTCGGTAGGCGTCGCCTGTTCGGCCAGCCGCGCGCGACACGCCTTTAAAAAATCCTGCCAGCTCTGTCCGGCGAGCTCATTAGCGGCCTTGGCGGCCTGATATTGCGATCCGCATTCCTTCAACACATTGGCCTGAGCATACGCCGCCTCCGAGCCAGCGACGACGCCGACGGCGAGCGCGAAAAGGCCGGCCGCAGCGTGAGAAACAGCGATCCCCATATAAATCTCCATTTATGGACGGCGCGATCTGAGCCGCATTGATTGCGAGGGCGCATAAAGCAGGACGCGCGCCATCTGCGTCCGCCGGGGCGACGATAGTCCCAACTTGGTTGTGAACGCAATCCGAACGCGCGATAAAGCCGCGGCGCGGCGCGCTCCGTCCGCAATGTAGAGGAAGCAGTCTTGGCGAGCGTCCGGGAACAACCGGCAAGCTGGCGCGACCTTGAGGTCGTGTCCCATATTGATGGGGTGAAGCGTTGCCCATGGCCGGGCGTCGATCCGCTCTATCTCGACTATCACGACAATGAGTGGGGGCGGCCCGAGCGCGACGGCCGGGCGCTCTTCGAAAAACTCACGCTCGACGGGTTTCAGGCGGGGCTTTCCTGGATCACGATCCTGCGCAAGCGCGAGGCTTTTCGCGCCGCCTTCGCCGGCTTCGACCCGGTGAAGATCGCCAAATTCGACAAAAGGCGCGTCGCAACGCTGATGCGCAATGACGCAATCGTGCGCAATCGCGCGAAAATCGAAGGCGCCGTGCTGTCCGCGCAGGCGTGGCTCGAGATCGAGGCGACGACGGGCTTCTCAAATTATCTGTGGGGTTTCGTCGACGGCCAGCCGATCGTCAATCATTGGACGCGGATGAGCGACGTGCCGACGCAGACGCCGCTGTCGGAGCGCCTGTCCAAGGACCTCAAGGCGCGCGGCTTCAAATTCTGCGGGCCGACGATCGTCTACGCCTTCATGCAGGCGGTCGGGATGGTCGACGATCATTTGGTCGGGTGCCACCGGCATGCAGGGGACGACAGAGGCTGACGCGATGCGCTCCCCTTCGAAACGTGGGCGCGCGTCGCCCGACGAAGTCCCTCGCGCCTGGCAGCGCATGTTGTCCGGGCGCCGGCTCGATCTGCTCGACCCTTCGCCGCTCGACGTAGAGATCGAGGATATCGCCCATGGGCTCGCGCGGGTCGCGCGCTGGAACGGGCAGACCGTCGGCCCGCATATTTTCTCCGTCGCCCAACACAGCCTGCTGGTCGAAAAGATCGCAAGCGCGCTCGATCCAACGATCGCCCGCACCGAGCGGCTCTACATGCTGCTGCACGACGCCCCGGAATATGTGATCGGCGATATGATCTCGCCGTTCAAGGCGGTGATCGGCGACGCCTACCGGGCCGTGGAGGACCGCATACTCGGCGCGATTCTCGTGCGTTTCTCGCTGCCGCCCGCGCCGTCCCCGGCGCTGCGGCGACTCTGCAAGGAAGCGGACCGGGCCGCCGCTTTTTTCGAGGCGGTGAAACTCGCGGGCTTTACACGGAGCGAAGCCGAGCGCATCTTCAACCGCCCGGCGATCCCGCCGCAGCCCTTCATGAATGAACTCGCCCCCACGCCCATCGAGGAGACGGAGGCGCGTTTTCTCGCTCGATTCCGGGCGGTCGACGAAAGTTGAAGACGAACGCCGGGGAGTGAAATGCCGGATGGGCGCTTATACGTCTGTTCGCTGACAAAGGTCGTCGAGACCGTTCGCGAGAGCGGCGCGCGCTCGCTTGTCACCATTCTCACGGCCGGGGCCTCGCTTGTTCGACCTTGCGAAATCGCGCCAGAGCGCCATTTGCGGATCGCTGTCTCCGATATCGACGCGCTGCGCGAGGGTCACATCCTCCCCGGCGAGGAACATATCGATCGGCTGTTGGCTTTTCTTGAAGAATGGGACCGCTCCGCGCCGCTCGTCATTCACTGTTACGCCGGGGTGAGCCGCTCGCCCGCAGCGGCCTTCGTCGCGGCCTGCGCCTTGGCGCCCCACCGCAGCGAAATGGAGATCGCGCGCGAACTGCGCCGCGCCTCGCCGACCGCAACGCCGAACAGGCGGCTGGTCGCGATCGCCGACGAAAGGCTCGGACGAGACGGGCGAATGTCGGCCGCGATCGCCGCGATTGGACGCGGGGCCGACTGCTATGAAGGAGCGCCTTTCGCCCTCGAGTTCGGCAACGCTTAGCCGGGCCCCTCAACAGCTTGCGCCCATTTCCCCGCCGGTCGAAATCGGGCTGACCGCCGCGATCGTCGCCGTTCGTGACGACGAGCCCTTGATTTTGACCACGCGCGCGGATGGGCCGACCGACGTCGCGGCCCTTCCGTCCGGTCCGTTTGATCCCGTCCGCCACCGCACCTTCGAAATCGGCCTGCGCGAATGGGTCGGCGAACAAGCCGACGCGCCGCTTGGCTATGTCGAGCAGCTCTATACGTTCGGCGACCGCGGCCGACACGCCCGCGCCGGCGACCGCGACCCGCATGTCGTTTCGGTCGGCTATCTGGCGTTGACCCGCATCCGCCACGACGCCGAAAGCCGCGGCGGCGTTTGGCGCAGCTGGCACGATTTCTTCCCCTGGGAGGACTGGAGAAAAGGCGCCCCGGCGATCATCGAGGAGATCGCCCCCAGACTGGAGAACTGGGTGGCGGACTCGCCCGACGCCGTCTCTTCCTCGGGCCTCTCCCGCAAAGTGCGCGTCAATCTTCTCTTCGGCGCCAGAGGCCGGGCCTTCAACGAAGAAAACGTCCTCGAGCGATACGAGCTTCTCTATGAGGCGGGCCTGCTCGAAGAAGCGCTGCGCGACGGCCGCGAGTCGGCGCAAAAAAAAGCGCCGCTGGCGCCGCTGGGCGCGCCCATGCGCCATGATCATCGCCGCATTCTCGCCACAGCCATGGGCAGATTGAGGGCGAAAATGAAATATCGACCGGTTATCTTCGAGTTGATGGCGCCGGAGTTCACGCTCACCGAACTGCAGCGCACAGTAGAAGCGATCGCCGGGCGCCATCTCCACAAGCAAAACTTCCGCCGTCTGGTGGAAACAACCGCGATTGTTGAGCCGACGGGTGAGATGTCCTTAAAAACTGGCGGCCGCCCTGCTGCTCTATTTCATTTTCGCCGCAATGTTCTGCAAGAACGTCCAGCGCCCGGGCTTCGCGTCGGCATAAGGGGGTGAGTTCACCCTTTAAGGCGTTGTTCACCGCGACATGGTGAATGCTTGCCGAAGCGAAAGCCCCCACTGCGTAAAGTAGAGGTGCGTCTTGGGCTATCTGTCGCCGCCGCCGATGCCGGCGCCGGTCGTCGTCTACAAGGACGTCGGCGGACTCGTCAGCGATTATGAGGCGATCACCGAACGATATCGCCGCGAGAACCGCGAAGTCAGGCTGCATGAATGCCGCTCGGCCTGCACGCTGGCGCTTGGCCTGCCGAACGTCTGCGTCTATCCGGACGCGAAGGTCAAATTCCATCAGGCGTACAACGCCATCAACAGAGAGACCGATCTCGGCGTCTCGTCTCGGCTCTTCGCCTCCTACCCTGCCGCCGTGCAGGCCCGTCTCGGCAATCTGACCAGGGAATATCGGGTTTTGACGGGGACAGAGCTGATCGCTCTCGGCATGCGAAATTGCGAGGGCGGTCCGACCATGATCGCCAGCCGCAAACAGCGCGCGCCTTCAACCAGCGTCGCCAGCGCACGGACCGATGGGCAATCAGGCGCGAGCCTCGCCTCGTTCGGCGACATCGCGCATAAAGTGCAGTCAGCGGTCGCCACCGCTCTCTCCGCCGCCGAGGGCCAGACGGCCGGCCCGATCCGCGTCGCGGTCGCCGACCGGCAGCAACTCGCCGACACACAGGGCGAGAAAGAGCAGGCGAACCAGCTTCCCGATTTTCCGCCGCTGCCGCCGCGCAGGCCGACTTCGGATGTCTTCGCGACGCAAGGCTTGGCGCCCGCGCCTCCCGCCTATCTGCAACTAATCAGCGGCGCGCAGCCGATCCTGGGTCGCCAGTTTGTGCGCACGGTGGCGACGAACTGAGCCGCGGCGACGCTTGAGCAATTTTTCGCCACGATGTTCCCCTAGCGTCGGAACCGGTGGGGAATCAGGGCGGTAGCGACCGCTCACGGGGCAACGCATTCCAACTGCGTATTCTGTATATGATTTTTCGCCATCCTCGCGCCGACCGGCGCAGCGAGCTCCCTTCTGGCCATATGGTCTAAAGGATAGTTGGTTTTCTGGGGCGACGTCAGTCGAGGCGCGCTTCAAGCGAGACGAGGAAGCGACCCATTGACGACGCCTCGCTCCAGCGCGCGCCAGAATTTTGCTCCGCTCTCGAAAGCGCTTTTTTCGAAATCGCTTGGCCTCGTCGTCCTCTGCCTGGCGACGCTCGCGCCAAAATTGACGGAAACCGCCGTCGCCAATGGCGACACAAGGACGATCAATCTCTACCACGCCCATACGCATGAATCGATCTCGGCGACCTATCTCGTCAATGGGCAGTACGACAGCAATGTCCTGCAACAGCTGAATTGGTTCCTGCGCGATTGGCGCCGCGATGAGCCGACCAATATGGACCCGCGCCTGTTCGACGTGGTGTGGGAGACCTACCGCAGCGCCGGCGTCGGCGATCAGGTCGTAAATGTCGTCTCCGCCTATCGCTCTCCAGAAACCAACGCCATGTTGCGCGCCCGCTCGCGCGCGGTCGCCAAATACTCCCAGCACATGCTCGGCAAGGCGATGGACACCACCATTCCGGGAATGCCGATGTCGCAAATTCGCGAGATCGGGATGCGCATGCAGCGCGGCGGCGTCGGCTATTATCCGACGGCGGGCACGCCTTTCGTGCATCTCGACGTCGGCAATGTGCGCCATTGGCCGCGCATGAGCTTCGACGAGCTGGTGCGGCTTTTCCCCGACGGGAAGACCGTGCATCTGCCGACGAATGGGCAGCCGCTGGCGCGCTACGAGGAGGCGCGGGCGGAGATCGAAGGCCGCGGCAACGGCGCCTATGTCGTCGCGCCGCGGCGCACGCTCGGCGGATTCTTCGCTATGCTTTTTGGCGGCGGAAGCGGCGGCGAAGAGGACGACGCGGAGGTTGCCGCGCCGGCGCCGAGCGCGCGCAAGCAATGGGCGGCGCTCGCGCCGCGGTCGGCCCGTGGGCGCGACGCCGAAGAAGAGGGCGCCGCCGTTAGCGCCGGCGCCGATCGCTATCGGGCGCAAGAAATCACGCGCGCTGAGTCCGATTTGCCGCGGGGCGAAACGACCCTCTCTGCGCCGGGCGCGGAGCCGTTCGAGCAGGAGGCGTCGCCCGCGGCGACTCTCGGCTCTCGCGCACCGCTGCCGCCGCAGCGGCCGGCTTCGCTCACAGCCTTCGCCGATCGGCAGATGGCTTACGACCGGTCCGCCGCTCTTGCCGTTATAGACCGGTCGCGCGACCTGCAGAGCGCGGTCGAATATCAGGGCAGCGACGGCTCCGACCGCGGTTCTGGCGCGGAGCCCCTGGGCGATGCGCCGCCGCGTCGTCGCGCGAAGGCGGCGCCCCTGCCCCCCGCTCGGCCGAAGACCTTCGACGCAAAGGCGACCAGCGCGATCGCCCGGCTCGTCGATTCGCCCAAAGGTGAAGCAAGAAAGTCGAAGTCGGCCCGGCAGGAGTCGCTCGCTTATGCGCCCGAACCAAAGGAGCCGCCTGAGGCCGCCGACGCGAGCGCTCAAAACGGTGCCTCCGGACCATCGGGAAAAGCCTTGCTAGCAGCCCCGACGGGGATTCGGTCCGCCGCAAGAGCGCGCAGCCGCAGCGACGCCGGCGTGAAGGCCATCGCGGGAGAGAGCGCGAAAACCCGGTAATCGATCCTTACTTATCTCAATTGTAAGGCCTATTCATCGTAAGGCCTATTCGCGCGAGCCAATGTTTTGAATGTAAAAAACGCTATGCGCTTAGGGCAGCAGAGCAACGGCCTGTATCGCCGCAAGCCCGAGAAGGATTGCCGCGCGCGCCGCAAAATAGAGCGTGCCGGCAACAGCGATAATTTTGACAAAGCCATAGGCGTCAGGGTCGAACATAGCTTCGTATCCATCTCGCAAGCCTGACTCTCTCACAGAGAATCAGTCAAACAGGGTAAACCCATACTTGCAAAGAATGTTCCTCTTGTCGCGTTCAAGCAGAACTGCAGTCTGAAGGCAGCCGTCTCAGGCCTGCATTGCGCAAGCACGCGAGATCGAGTGAATTTATTGGCGGAGGGCGATCAGGCGAAGGCGGGGTCGAGCGACTTGGCGGCTTCAATCAGCGCCCGAACCGACCCGACCGATTTTTCAAACATCGCCCGTTCGGTCTCGTCGAGCCTGATCTCCATCACCTTCTCGACGCCATTCGCGCCAATGACGACGGGAACGCCAACGTAGAGTCCGTCGACGCCATATTGTCCGGTCAAATAGGCGGCGCAGGGCATCACCCGGCGCTTGTCCTTCAGATAGCTCTCGGCCATGGCGATCGCCGCGGTCGCCGGCGCATAATAGGCGGAGCCGGTCTTGAGAAGGCCGACGATCTCGCCGCCGCCCTTGCGCGTCCGTTCGACGATCGCGTCGATGCGTTCCTGCGTGGTCCATCCCATGGCGACGATGTCCGGCAAGGGAACGCCGGCGACGGTCGAATAGCGCACAGAGGGCACCATGTCGTCGCCATGGCCGCCCAAAACGAAGGCGCTCACATCTTCGACCGAAACATCAAGCTCCTCGGCCAAAAAATAGCGGAAGCGGGAAGAATCGAGCATGCCCGCCATGCCGACGATGCGACTCGTCGGCACGCCGGACGCCTTTTGCAGCGCCCAGACCATGACGTCGAGCGGATTTGTGATGCAGATGACGAAGGCGTTCGGCGCATATTGCTTAATGCCCGCGCCGACCTTGGCGATGACGCCGAGATTGATGGACAAGAGATCGTCGCGGCTCATGCCGGGCTGACGCGGCACGCCCGCCGTGACGATGACGACGTCGGCCCCCGCAATCGCCGAATAGTCGGAGCCGCCGGAAAGCTTGGCGTCGAAGCCCGCAACGGGAGAGGACTGGGCAATGTCCAGCGCCTTGCCCTGCGGCACGCCGTCCACGATATCGAAAAGAACGATGTCGCCTAATTCCTTAAGACCCGCGAGATGGGCAAGCGTTCCGCCGATATTGCCGGCCCCGATCAAAGCGATTTTTCTTCGCGACATCATCAAACTCGTTCTTTGCTTCTCATAATCTGCTAGCGCGCTTTTGCGGCGGTGGGAAGACGGGTTCGGGCTTTGGCGCGCGAGCGGGTCCAAGCGGCGCAGGACCAACGGGGCGATGGCGCGCGCTGATGTCGCAGGGATTGCAGACCGCCGCGACGCTCCTTACCTGCGAAATTGGTGGGGGCGCGGCGATTCCACGCAGATGCCGCCCGATTTAGCAAGGTTGACGTATGACGAGAGAAATTTTGCTGCGACGCCTATACGCCGCCGTGACCGTGGCCAGCGCGCTTTTCCTTGGCTCAGCCGCAGCGCAGACGTCCGACCCGGACGAGGCGGAACTTTTGAAGCATTTTGAAAAGGTCGACGTCTGGCACTTTCCCGTCGACTACGCCGTTCGCCACAATAATCAGGACGTCATCGTGACCCGAGAGATGGCGGCGGAGCCGGCGCTTCAGGGCGAGATCTGCTACATCCGCTTCGATCTCATCAAGGGCGAGGGCGATTACGGCTACGGCTTCAAGCCCGGCGGGCCGCGCGAGGGCCATTGGGGCGTCAATGTCCTGAAAAGGGGGACAGTGCTCAACCAATTGGCCTCAGCGCTCAAAATGAACGTCATCTATTTTTACGCCCAAGGCCCGAAATCCGAAGAGGCCAAGGCTGTTTGCGCGCGCAAACAGGCCGCGCCGACGCCCGAGGCCGGAAACGCCTATAAGGGTCCGTGGTCCGATCTCGTGACCAAGTCACGGCTGATCCACGGGTGGCCGGCGCCCGCGCCCTAGTCAGAGGCGGCGGCTCCCGCGCCCAAAGGGGCCTTTGCGATGCGCATGACGCTGGACAGCCGCCGGCGGTTTTGTTATTCGCACCGCTCGTTCGAAACAGCGTCGCGCGCGCTGGACGGACGGGCGCATAGCTCAGTTGGTAGAGCAGCTGACTCTTAATCAGCGGGTCCAAGGTTCGAGCCCTTGTGCGCCCACCAATAAAATCAAAT